>NZ_JBFBDP010000023.1:0-161968 GCF_040701585.1 Streptomyces sp. NPDC093801
ATCTACCAGGCGCGGCTCCAGGCCCGGTACGGGCGGGCGTGGCGGCGCAAGGCACCGGTGGAGGCGCTGATGCCGCTGAGGCTGGCCCGGATCGGTGTCCCGCTCGCGCAGACTGCTTCCGCCGGCCTGACCGCAGCCGGTCTGAGCCCGGTCCTGCTCTCGCGCCCCGAGCCTGTGCTGGCGGAGGAGCCGGAGTTGACGGCAGCGCGCGGTGTGCCCGAGCTGCCTCCGACTGACCAGTCGCCCTTTGAGGAGGTTCCCGTCCCGGAAGCGGAATCTCCGACCCGCGCCGAAGACCCGGCTCCGGACGCCTGGGATGCCGTCCCCGAACCTGCCCTCGTCGACCTGACGAAGGCAGGGCGGGACTTCATCGGGCAGTACGGCGTGGTCCCGTCCGCGGAGCAGTTCGCGGCGTTCCTCGCGCGGGACTACGGCCTGACCGACCAGGACACCGGCGGCCTTCTGCCCGATGCCCTGCTGGAGCCGGTGCTCGCCGAGCTCCCGGCGGCAGATGCCGAAGCGGCCGTACTCCCGGCGCCCACACCGGCGGCCCCGGAGCCGGTGACCGACGCGCAGGCGGCTTCGGGGCTGGCGTACGAGGAGCAGCCCGGTGCGGGGGAGCCGCACCCCTTCTTCGGAGAGCAGAGCAGTGACCGCGGTCTGTCGCACCCGTCGGCCGAGCCGGTGCAGCTGCCCGTCGGAGCGGTCCCCGCGCCGACGGCTTCGGTGACCGAGGCGGGCCCGGCCGTACCCGCGGGCCGTTCCTTCGAGCAGCCTGTCCTCTCGGCGCCGGCCGAGGCGGAGGGCCGGGACTGGGTGGCCGAGGTGGCCGTGTCGGGTGAGGCGACCGCTCGGGTGCCGCGCCAGCAGGCCGATGAGGTGCCGGCCGAGGCGGACCCGATCCAGCGCGACGTCGAGCTGGTGGCCTCCTGGCTGATGGAGGCCGAGGAGGCCGGGAAGAAGCTGTCGGGGGCTGAGGTCGCCCGGCGCCTGGAGGTCTCGCCGAAGACGGGCCAGCGCCGCGTGCTCGAAGCGAAGCAGTACCTGGAGGAGCAGCGTCGGCAGCAGGGCCGGGCGCACCTCCGTTCCGTCGGCAGCAGCTGACCGATTCCGCTTCGGGCACGGTGACCGGTCACCGGCCCCCGCTCCCGGCCGCCCCGCGCAGCCGTCCCGCCGTGACCGATCCGGTGCGTGACCGATCGCGCAGCCAGTGCCGTGACCGATGGCCGAACCCGCCCGGGACCGGGCCCGTGACCGATGACCGGTCCCGCTCGTGACCGATTCCGGGCCCGGTGACCGGTGACCGATCGAGGCCCCATCGGTCACCGGTCATGACCGATCCGCGGCCATCGGTCACCCCTCCGCAGCGCCCTGCCACCCGCCCCCTGGGCAAGCCTTCACCCGGGAATCCCGAGGCTTGCCCACCCCCCAGGCAGGCTTGCCCACAGTTGCATGGACCGGTCACGAGGAGGCTTGCCCAACCCCCCACCAGGCTTGCCCAATCGGTCACGGGAGGCTTGCCCAGCTAGAGGGCAAGCCTCCCATCTGCGCTTTTAGGGCCGAGGGCAAGACTTTGGGCAAGCCGGTCTGAGGAGTGTGTACGGCACGAGATCCGAAAGGAGACGTGCCGTGCACGACGCTTCGCACCCCGCCGCCGGCGGCGGGTACTTCGACCGGCTGGACGCCGACTGGGCCGCGCTGTGCGCGGACCCGGCCCTGCGCCAGGCCGTGACCGACTGGGTGACCGATGGCCACCTGACCGACGAGCTCGCGGCCGTGACCGATTCCTGGGCCGGCTCCTGGACGCCCGAGCGGCTCCTCGCCGCGCTGCGCCCGGCAGGCGACGGCGTGACCGATGCGCTGACCGATGCCGTTCTGCGCGCCCTCCTGAAGCGGGCCGCCGGCCGTGACCGATCGGCCGTCCTCGCCGGCCGCGTCATCGTCCAGGCGATGCTCCCCGCCGTCTTCCGCATCACCCGCGGGCAGGTCCGTACGACCGGCGGCCGCACCCGCGACGCCGTCGGTCACGTGACCGTGACCGCCCTCTACGAAGTCGCCCGCGCCGGCCGCATTCACCTCCGCCCTGGCCGGCCCGCCGCCAACCTCGCGCTCGACACCCTGCGCCGGGTACTGGCCGAGCTCGCCGCCGAGCAGAGCCCGGAGGGGGAGGACCTGGCCGCCGCCGCGTACATCGCCGACCGGGCGCCGGGCCCGTACGAGATCGCCCGCGCCCGCACCGTCCGCACGGCCGCCGCCGAAGCCGGCCTCCACGCGGGCCCGGCCGACGACGCCGCGAGTGCCCCGGCCCGGCTGGAGCTCCTGGAGCTCCTCCTCGACGCGGTCCAAGGCGGCGCGCTGTCGACCGCGGACGCGCAGACGCTGGCCTGGCACCACATCAGCGGCGGCATCCCGGACGCCGAGGCCGCCGTCCGCGCCGGCACCACGGCCGGCGCCTGGCAGCGCCGCCGCTCGCGGGCCCTGGCCCGCCTCACAGCATCCCTCCAGCCCGAGGCCGCGGCATGAAGTGGACCACCGCCCCGGCCACCGTCCGCTCCCCCTTTGGAGATGCGTCTTGACCACACCCGCCGCCGCGACGTCGCTGGACGCGGACGAGGAGCGCGTCACCCGCGCCCAGCGTCTGCTCATCCACCTCGGCGCCGCCCTCGTCGCCCACCCCTTCGACACTGGCACCCACGCCAAGCTCCGCGCCTTCCTCGACGAGGACGCCGAGCCCGTCCTCGCCTCGCTCGACGTACTTCGCCGCCGGCCCGAAGCGGAACTCCGACACCGGATCGCCGAGCTGGCCGGCCACAACCTGCGCTCGGCCGGAGGCACGGCATGAGCCCCGCCCTCACCGGCCGCCGGAAGCCGGCCGCGCCGGCCAAGCCGGAGACACCGGCCGTCGAGGAAGCCGAGGCCGAACAGGACGCTGGCTGGGTCGGCGGCTGGTCGACCGGCGCCCAGGCCAACTACGCCGCCGTGCTCCGCTGGCTCGTCTGGGGCCTGATCGCACTCGGACCCCTCCTGGGCGCGCTCGCCTACCTCTCTGTCCCCGCCACGACCACGGCGCCCGCCCCGAAGAACGCGACGTCGGCCCCGGCCGCGAACGGCGGCCAGGGCGCGGCCGGCTTCGCGTCCCTTTTCGTCGCCGCCTACCTGTCCGCCGGCCGGGGCGACGAGCCCAAGCTCGCCGCCTACTACCCGCTGGCCGGCAGCCTTCAGCTCGAAGGCGTCTCTGGCCAGCGCCGCGGGGAGCAGCTGACCGTCGTCCGGCTCCGGCAGACCGACACCGCGGTCTGGTCGGTCACCGTCGCCGCCCGCGTCACCGGCGCGACGCCGACGGCCACGCCGTCCGCGCAGACGGGCGCCTCCCCGAGCCCGGCGGCCGCGACTGACGCGGTGCGCTACTTCCAGGTGCCTGTGGCCACCGGGCCCGGCGCCGGGGGAGCGACCTCGTACACCGCGCTCGCGCTGCCGGCCGAGGTGGCCGCACCCGAGCGGGCCAAGTCCCCGGAGCTGGTCTACGGCCCGATGCGCCCGGCGCTGCCGACCGACCCGCGCACCCAGGCGGTCACCAGCTTCCTGTCCGCCTACCTCACCAAGGGCGGCGCCGAACTCGACCGCTACCTCGCTCCCGGCACCCGCCTGGCCGCTCCGTCCCCGGCCCCGTACACCGGGGTCGCGGTGGACCAGCTCGCGGTCGAGGGCGAGAGCGGCGGCGAGCCGGTCGTGGCCGTCCCCGCCGACGGCACCACCCTGCGCCTGCTCGTCACCCTCCGGGCCACCGGCCAGGACGGGGCGCGCCTCCCGCTCACCTACGCCCTCACCCTCAAGGCCCGCGCCGGCCGCTGGGAGATCGCCAGCCTCGACGGCGCCCCGGCCCTCACCTCACCCACTGCCGCCCCGGCCGCCTCCGGCGCACCGCGCCCGGCCACCACCCCCACCGCATAGAAGGAGCACGCTCATGCAGGAGACCATCACCATGGCCGCGGGCTGGATCCAGACCGGCACCGGCCTCGGCAACGACATCAAAGGCCTGATCTTCGACGTCGCCATCCCGGTCCTGTGCGGGATCTTCGTGCTCGTCGTCGGCTGGAAGACCAAGGCACCCGGCCCGACGATCATGGCCGTCATCTTCGCGGCGATCGTCTGGGGCCTGTCCGCCAACATGGCCACCCTCAAGAACAAGACCAGCGAGGACATCGTCCAGTACCAGGGCGGCCCCGCAGCTTCCCGGAGTGACCAGTGACCGAGGCCTCCGCTGGGAGCGGCGGCGAGCTGGACTTCGAGCTGATCGGCCGCTGCTACACCAAGGCGCGGCGCGCACCGCTGGTCCACGGGGTGATCCGGGACGTCAACGGCGGCCGGGGGATCCGGCTGCCCGGCGGCCCCTACACCCTGACCCAGCTCGCCGGGATCATCTCCACCGTCGCCGCCCTGATCCTGACCCGCCCGCTGTGGGGCGGCCACGGCTGGCTCGACGTCGCCGTCCTCCTGGTCCTGC
Source organism: Streptomyces sp. NPDC093801 (assembly GCF_040701585.1). Classification (NCBI taxonomy): domain Bacteria; kingdom Bacillati; phylum Actinomycetota; class Actinomycetes; order Kitasatosporales; family Streptomycetaceae; genus Streptomyces; species Streptomyces sp. NPDC093801. The sequence continues at coordinate 4,505 of NZ_JBFBDP010000023.1, forward strand.
CCGCGGCCGTGGCGTTCGTGCTGCGCCACCTGCACGTCGACGGCCGCAACCCGGCGGCCGCCCTGTTGAGCATCGCCCTGATGCTGGCCGCGCCCCGGCGCGGCCAGCTCCGCGGCCGGCCCTACCGCCCGGCCCGGCCGACCCGCGGCGATACCCGCATCCACCTGTCCGCCGACGAACCGCTCGCCGAGCCCGCCGTCGCGGCGAGCGTCACCTGCCCTGCTCCGGCCCCCGCACCAGGCCTCCGGCGCAAACCCGCCCGGCCCGTCCCTGCGGAGCCGTCGACCCCTGCCGCCGAGCCCGTGGTATCTGCCGCTGCGGTGGCGTCGGGGGTGCAGGCCCTTCTCGCCCGCCGTGCCCCCACGAACCTTTCCTGACTGGAGACCTGACGATGCGCCTGCCGATCCGGCATGTCCAGAACAACTTGATCTTCACCACCCACGGCACGGTCTGGGCCGTCTGGCGCGTCGCCGCGACCAACTACAGCTACGCCCCGGCCGCGGTGAAGCGCCGCCGCCTCAAGGCCTTGGAGGGCCTGTTCAAGGCGATGACCGGCGAGCCGATGCTCATGTCGCTGTGCCCGCAGATCGACCCGACGGCCGTGGTCCGCGCGATGGTCGACGACATCGACTTGGCCCGGGCCCCGCGCTACGAGAGTCTTGGGCACGCGGTCCTGGACCAGCTGGAGACCATGGAGCTGACCGGTCGCACCGACTGGCTCGCGCTCCCGCTGCCCCCGCTGTCTAAGAAGGACGCGGTTCTCTCTGCGTTCCGGGCGGCGCGGGCGGAGGTCTGCCTGCAGCTCGGGCTGATGCCGGCGGCCGTCTCCGACGCGGAGGTGCGCCGACGCCTGGAGCAGGCCCAGCGGATCCAGGCCCAGTGGCCCACGGGTGTGTCGATGCGGCCGGCGTCCGAGGCGGAGATCCTGTGGATCTACGGCCACTCCGCGCGCCGGGGCCTGGCGGAGCCGTTCCTTCCGGACGGCACCGAGACGCTGGTCCGCGGCCGCGGACGGACCGTCGCGGCGCTGGGGGAGATCCTCGTCGCCGAGGGCGGCGCCGACCTCACCACCGGCCCCGCGCTGCCGGCCAACCCCTTCACGCGGCGCTTCGTCCAGGTCTCCAGCGAGTGGGGCGACTCCTACCAGGCTCTCCTGGCGTTGAGCGAGATGCCCGAGGCGTTCGCCCTCCCGGGCGCCGCCTACCTGCAGCAGCTCGACGACCTGGCCTATCCCGTCGACTGGACCGCCCGCCTGGTGATCGTGCCCGGCTCGAAGGCGGAGCCGAAGGTGCGTAAGAGGGCGCGGCACCTGAAGGCGCAGGCCGCCGAGTACGAGGGCGACCCCGCCGGGCCGCCGGCAGCCGTGGCCAACAACCAGGCCGACAACGAGGAGTACCACGAGCGGCTCACCGCGAACCGGCGCGAGGTCGAGATCCGCGCCATGGTCACCCTGGCCGTGTGGGGCGACAGCCCCGCCGACGCGATGGACCGCGCCGCCGCCCTCGCCTCCGACTTCGGGTCCACTGACTACACCTTCTCCCGGCCCGCCGGCGAACAGTCCAGCCTCTGGCAGGCGATGCTGCCCGGCTGCCGCACCCCCCGGGTCATGGCCGGCTACGCGCAGATCCTCCTCGCCCGGGACTTCGCGATGGCCATGCCCTGGTGCGGCTCCCAGCTCGGCGACGAGCGTGGCGGCCTCTACGGCCTCCAGGTCGCCTCCGGCGGCGCCCGCCCCGTCCTGATCGACCCCGCCCGCGGCCCCCGCGAAAACGCGAGCGCGTCGATGGCCTGGCTCGGCGAGCTCGGCGCCGGCAAGTCCGTGGCCATGAAGTCGGCCGTCTACAACGTCCTGGCCCGCGGCCACCAGCTCGGCCGCCCGGGCTCCCGCGGCCGCGCCGTCATCGTCGACCGCACCACCGACCAGGAATGGGCCCGCTTCGCCAAGGCCTGCCCCGGCACCACCCAGCTGATCCGCATCGACCACACCGCCGCAGTCTCCCTCGACCCCCTGCGCCTGTACGTGAAGCACAGCCCCCAGGTCGCGGCCCGCTACACCGAGTCCTTCCTGACCCTGCTGCTCGGCGTACGCCCGATGGACCTCGAAGGCGTCGCCCTGTCCGAGGCCGTCCAGACCGTCCTGTCCAGACCGGATCCCTCGATGCACGCGCTCATGGATGAGCTGAGCGCGCGCGGCCCCGGCGACGCGGCCGCCCAGGGGCTGGCACGCAAGCTCGCCTCGGTCGCCCGCAAGGACCTCGCGCGGGTCGTGTTCGACGAGACGCTGCCGGTCGTCGACACCCAGCGCGCCGACAGCGTGGTCTTCCTCGTCAGCGCGCTGCAGCTACCGAAGAAGTCCGAGCTGGCCTCCGAGCACCGCATCGAGCGCCTGGAGTTCGAGAAGGTCCTGGGCCGGGCCCTGATGTACCTGATCGCCGCCGTCTCCCGCGAGACCGCAATGCGCTCCCGCGACGAGTTCGCGGTCACGGTCTTCGACGAGTGCTGGTGGCTCACCTCCAGCGACGAAGGCCTGGAGCTGCTGCTGGAGCTGCTGCGCGATGGCCGCAAGCGCAACGCGGCCGCGTACGTCGGCTCGCACGACGCGGACGACATCGGGCCGTCCGACAGCGAGAAGGGCGTCGTCGTGCGTGGGCTTCTGCCGCACCGCTTCGTGTTCCGGCAGACCAGCCGCACCCTGGCCGCCCGCTGCCTTGAGTTCCTCGGTGTGGACCCGACCGACACCGATCTCCTGGACCTGGTGACCGGGGGTCTCTCCCCGCTCGGCCTGCCCGAGGACCAGCGCCGGGCCCGCGCGGGGGAGTGCCTCTACCGCGACCTCGTCGGCCGCATCGGCCTCATGCGCGTCCTCATCCCCCGGGACCGGGCCATCGAGAAGGTCATCCACACCACCCCTACCGCCGAGCAGGCCGCGGCATGAGGACCTCTAGCAACCCGTGGAAGCGGCTGCGCCTGCTCGGCACCGCCCGCATGCGTCTCGCCCTGCTCGTGGCGGCGCTCTGCGCGACCGCCTTCACCCTGCTGACCTCGCTGCCAGCCCTCGCTGAGCCGAGCCCGTCCCCGAGCCCGTCGGGGGCTGCGACGTCCGCTCCGGGCAGCGGACCGGCCCTCAACCCGCTCGTGCCCACCTCGCCGGGCGAGCGTACGCCCAGCCCTGAGGAGCAGGCCGAGATCGAGAAGCTCCTCGGCGAGCTCAATCAGCGGCTCTCGGACTCCATGAAGGAGGCCTACCTCAGGGCAGAGGAGGAACGCCTGCGCAAGCTGCTGCCCAATGAAGGCGGCGTCCTGGCCGTCTTCAACGTCACCGACGAGCGCAACCTGCCGATCTCCGCCTACACCGTCAAGAGCGACACAGGCGGCCTGCTGGACTGGGACCTCGGCATCGAGAACCTGATCACCGAGCTGGCCTTCATGGTCACGAAGTGGGTCATCGCCTTCTGCTGCTGGCTCATCGCCTGGGCGCTGGGCTTCGGTCTCGCCAAGCTCCTCCTGGCGCCCGTCCTGTCCGTCGCCAACTCCCTGCACATCCAGGTCATCATGCAGATGGGGCTGCCCGGTCTCTTCCTGTCGGTGTGCGCCCTGGTCGCCGTCGTCCGGATCTTCTTCGGGGACCGGGTCAAAGGGGTGGGGGACGCGGCCCTGTCCATCCTGATCGCGGCCCTCACCGCCACGCTGCTCTCCTCGCCCCCGCAGCTGCTGCTGGGGGAGAAGGACGGTGCCATCGCCGCCGCCCGCGGCCTGGCCCTCGAAGTAGCGGACATCATCCTCGACGCCAGCCCCGGCCCGAAGGAGAAGGCGCCCGACGCCGAGTCCTCCGCCAGCAGCCGCGCCCTGTCCCGGCCGCTGACCAACGCACTCACCGACGCCTTCATCGTCAAACCGGCCATGCTGCTGCAGTACGGCCAGGTCTTCGAAGGCACCTGCGCGAGGAAGTACTCGGACACCAAGATCACCCAGCTCGCCTACGACCGGGCCATGGATCAGCAATACGAGCGGCTGAAGAGGCTCAACGAGTTCCGAAGCCGCTTCGACCGCTTCGGCTCGACCGTCACCGACTGGACCATGCCCATCGCAAGGCAGTGGGCCATCGACCACTTCGGCAACCCGCCGATGCAGCGGTTCGAGAAGGACTGCGTCAAAGGCGACGTGCAGGCCGCCAAGCGGGCGTCGATGGACAAAGTCGGCGGAGCGCTCTTCCTGTTCGTCGCCGCCCTGATCGTCACCGTCCTGATCGCCGGCCTCGCCGGCAGCTTCCTCGTCGCCCAGTGTCGAATCGTCTGGGACGCCGTGCGCGCCGAGCCCGCGCTCGTCTTCGGGCTGATGCCCGGGGCCGGCCGCGGCTACCTGTGGGACTGGGCGGCATCCGTCCTGCACTCCCTCGGACAGCTCCTGGCCTCCATCATCGGCCTCGCCGTCCTCATCCTGATCATCCAGGCCGTCCTCGACCCCGCCCAGCCCGAATGGGGCAACGAACTCACCCTGCGCTTCCTGGCCGTGGACATCGTGTGCATCGGCGCGATCAAGAAGCGCAAAGCCCTCACCGTCAAGTCCAAGCAGGCCGCGGCCAAGTGGCGCGACAAGATGTCCTCCGCCCGCATCGGCGGGACCAACGGTTCCGTGCTGGCCCCCTCCTCCACCCCAGTGGCGAAGAACCAGTCGATCGCCCGCCAGGTCGGCCAGGGCATGCTCCGCACCGCGATGGTCGGCGTCTCCCTCGCCTCAGGCGACCCGATCTCCGCGCTCGGCTACGCCACCACCTCCAGCGTCAGCTCCGCCGCCCTGATGAGGCGGCTCCAGTCCGGACGCACCGGCAGCCGCGGACGGGCCCGTCCGGCAGGCCGCCCCCGTCCGGGCACCGCCGGCATCCCGGCCCAGAGTCCGCCCGTGCCACCGCAGCCCGAGCAGCCGCCCAACCCGGCCGGCGCTCCCCGCACTCCGGCGAACGAGGCTCCCGCACGGGCCGAGCAGCCCGCCGCCGACAGCAGCCAGCCGGCCACAACCCCAGATCCGTCCCAACCGCAGAGCAGGCAGGCGACAAGGCGGCAGCAGATCGCGACCCAGCCAGCCGGGTCGCCGCGCCAGCAGCAGCTGCGCCAGCGCCTGGAGCGGGGCACCCCGCGTCAGCCCCGCCCGCGCCGCGTCCCCTCCACGGCCCCGCGGCGGCCCAGCGACCAGTCCCTGCGCCGCAACGAGGAGCGCGAGTTGAACCGCCGTCGCCGCCAGCAGCGCCGCCCATGAAGAAGCACTTCAAGGGGTGGCTGGCCGGCGCCGCCGGGCTGCTCGGCCTGGCGCTCGTCCTCCTCGCCGCGATCGCAGCCCACGTCGCCGGCCTCGGCCAGGCCGAGGCCGAGGCCGCCGCTGCCTCGGCCCGCTGCCAGCCCGGCCTCGACCCCGCCACCGCAGACATCGCCCGCAAGGTCACGGCGATGCTCGCCGGAAGCGGCAACGTGGACGTGCCCGGCCTCGACGAGCCGAAGAAGCAGATCCCCAACGCGAAGGTCATCGTCGCGACCGGCATCCAGAAGCGGGTGCCGGCCCGCGGCCAGGTCATCGCCCTCGCCACCGCTCTGCAGGAATCCACCTTGATCAACCTCGACCACGGCGACCGCGACTCCCTCGGCCTGTTCCAGCAACGCCCCTCCCAGGGCTGGGGCACCCGCGAGCAGATCATGGACCCCGTCTACTCCAGCACCAAGTTCTACGACGGGCTGATGGAGATACGGGACTGGGAGCAGATGCCCGTCACCGTGGCCGCGCAGAAGGTACAGCGCTCCGGGTTCCCCGACGCCTACGCCAAGCACGAGCCGCTCGCCACCACACTCCAGCAGGCCATCGCCCCCACGCTCGGCGCAGCGCCGGCCGGGCCGATGCCGAGCCAGCCCGGTCTCGGGGGAGGCCCCGGCGTTGGAGGGTGCGCCGACCAAGGCGGCGGCGCCGGCGGCGTGGACTTCGGGGAGATCCCGCCCGGCACGCTGCCGGAGGGCTACCAGATCCCGGCCACCGCACCCACACAGGTGAAGACCGCGATCCGCTGGGCGCTCGGCCAGCTCGGCACCATGTACCAGTGGGGCGGAACCTGCACCAACCCCCACGGCAACAACCCGTCCGAGCGGTGCGACTGCTCCTCCCTGACCCAGCGCTCTTACGGAGTCGCCGGCAAGGAGATCACCCGCACCACCTACACCCAGATCTACGACGGGCGCCCCGTCCCGGCCGACGCCATCGCCCCTGGGGACCTGCTCTTCGCCCGCGGTACAGCAGATGCCCCCGAACACGTGGCCATGGCCATCGGCTACGGCTACGTCGTCCACGCGCCCCGCACCGGCCGGCCCGTCTCCGTGGTCCCTCAAAGCCAGCTGGGCCCGATCTTGGTCGTCCGGCGCATCGTGGGTTGAACCGGCCGAATGCCGATACGCCGATTCCTCACTTCGACCGTAGGGTGATCGTCTAGTGACCGAAAGAGAAGAGATGCTCGTGAACTTGCGCCGTTTCATCGGCTGTTGGGCATCTTGCGCCCTGCTCCTGACGGGGGCCGTCACAGCCTGCAGCCCCCAGCCTGAGGGATCGACGAGCACGTCCGCGAAGCCCGCTCGCGCGGTGTTCGACCCGCCGGCGAAGTTCGACGCCAAGGCCGGTGTGCCGATGCCGAAGGCGGCCACCGCCGGGCTCCTCAGCTCCAAGGGCGCCGACCTGGGGCTGCTGAGGAATCCGGTGAAGCTCTACAAGGACAAGGCCTACGTGGCCACGCAGGAGAACCTGCTGGCTGTCGACACGACCAACGGTGCCGTGACCACCATCACCCCGGAGGCGAAAGCGGTGACAGATCCACAGGACAGCGTCGGCTTCTTCTCTTTCACGCACCCGGTGGTCATCACCGAGAGCGCATCCCCGCTGGTCCTGACCTCGTTCGTCGTGAAGCAGCCGGCGGTGGGGACGCACGCCGAGCGCGTCTTCGTGGAGTTCACCGCCGTGAACGCCGCCAGCGCACAGGTCGCATGGCGGCTCCCGTTGGACATTCCCCAGTGGGCGAAGGACGCACGGGACCCTTTGACCGTTCGGGTCACCGGGAGCTCGGGCCGGGTCGCGGTGGTATCGGTTGGCGCCTTCAAACCCTCCGGCCGGATCACCTATGCCATTGACCTGGTGGAGCGCCGGGTGTTGTGGACACGCGACCTGTTCGAGGCGAAGACGATCGCGAAAGACACCGTGGCGGGTATCACAAAGGACGCGATCGACAGTCACTACGAAGCCGCTGGCGGATACGACCTGAACACGGGAGAACAACGCTGGCGCGGGGAGGACAGCGAGAACCCGAGCGTGGGCACGGGAGGACCCCGTTTCGTCAGGGTTGCCGGGCGAAGCAAGACCGGTGTCGACTTTGAACGGCTGGTAGACCCGCAGACGGGAGTGGTCCAAAGGGACCTCCCGGACATGGGTGCCGACTGCCAGTTCGATGGCAGCAGCACCCTGGTCTGCTTCCGGAACTCGAAGGGCCTCTCCGTATGGGCCTTCGACACCTCCAACGGCGAGCTCCGGTGGGCACTGCCGAACAAGGCCGCCAACCGGATTGCGCCCACAGTGACCGCCGTGTGGCATGGACGGGTCTACGGCAGAACCGACAGCGGCCCGCTGGCACTGGACGCCAGCACCGGCGAAGACCTGCCCATGCCCCCCGGCATCGCGCCCTACGCGGTCAACGAGTACGTCGGCCTGGCGCTCAAGGGAACGGACGCCATGGCCTACCCGGCCAGCGGCTGACCGAGGCCGGCCATGGGGCGCCGCAGCGGAGAGCCGGAACCGGCTACGAGCGCCCGAGGACGATCAGACGCCCCTGACCACGTGGCCATGGCCATCGGCTACGGCTACGTCGTCCACGCGCCCCGCACCGGCCGACCCATCTCCGTGGTCCCTCAAAGCCAGCTCGGCCCGATCCTGGTCGTCCGGCGCATCGTCGGCAATCTCCGCCCGAGCCGGCGCTTCGGAGGATCTTGCTACTGTCCAGGCCGACAACACCACAGCGTCCACGGAGGGCACGACAATGCGAACGGCACACGCCATGACCGCGGTTTCTCTGGTGGCCCTGTTAGCCACCGGTTGCTCCAGCGGTGCCGGCAGCGCGGAGAACAAGCCGCTCGGGTGGCCGGACGGTGTCGCGGCCGCGCCGCCGCTCAAGAAGCTGAGTGTGCCGTCCTCTTTCGATGCCTCGAAGGGGTGGGACGAGGGCCTCTCGTGGCTGCCGCAGCATGTCGCCACGCTGCCGGTGGCGGTGGTACCGCGGTCGCGGACCGTCGCGTTCATGCAGGCCGCGTCCAACGGCTACACCATCACCGCACGCTCCGGCGACGGCAAGCTGGCCTGGCGCTCCGCACCCTGGTCCGCGCCCGCCCCGGTAGCCGGAGCCCAGTCGAACCTCAGGGGTGTGGCGGAGATCCCAGACCTGAAGGGCGTCGACATCGACGGCCGCGCCTACGTCGTGGCCTACGCCCACGGTCTGCGGGGCAAGGACCAGCTGCACGAGGGCACCGAGATCGTGCGCCTCGCGGTCTTCCCGGCGGACGCGCAGGGCGAGTCGGTCAAGCCCCTGCGGGAGATCGACGTGCCCGTCTCCACCGGTCCCGGCACGATCCGCGTCCAAGCCTCGGGCGGTCGGCTGCTCGTGGCCTGGGGAAATGCCGGGCAGTTCCCGGAGCAGGGCGCGATTGTCAATGTGACCAGCGGCGAAGTGGCGGTCCAGCAGGACGCCGACCGGCTGCTGCCACCGTGCAAGTCCGCGACCGTGTGCAACATCAGCCGCGTCGTCGCCGCCACCGCGGACGGCCCCCTCGTCGCCATGAACGGCGGCGGTTTCGGTATCCCCGGACGCTACTTCAGCGAGACCCTGGCCCCCGAAGGCATCAACGCCAAGGGCGGGTCGCTGTACGACCGGAACGGCAGCGTCTACGGCATCGCGGCCGGATACGCCCTCATCAGCTGGCAGCCCGAGTCGTACGGCGGCACCCCCGTCTGGTCGGTCCACGACCTGCACACCGGAGCGCCCCAGGCCCGACTCGTCTGCGGCCAGGAGGGAGCCCCCGACAGCGCCGACCGAGAGTTCCCGATGGTCTCCTCGCCCGCAGGCCAGTACCTGGCTGGCGGCTCCGTGGTGTTCGACCTCAAGAACAAGAGGGGCATCTGCCTGCGGGGTGACGGCAACCGCAAGACGATCGTGGTGGCTTCGATCCAGGACAACGGCACCGCGTACGGCGTAACGCAAGAAAAGCCAGCGCGCGACACGAAGGTGCTCACGCAGCTGGACCTGAGCAGCCCGAGCGGAAACGCGAAGCCCCTTGAAGCGGGAACGGACGTCCCGCTCTTCCTTACCGAAGACGGGGCGGGCGTGTTCTTCAGCCGCAATGAGGATGACAGCCTTGTCCTGTCGGTACGCAGGCCGGCCCACTCCTGAACGGACACGCCGAATCGAGCCGCCCAGGCCGTGACGGTCGGCCCGAGCGGCTTCGCCTGCCATGGGCGGCAACGCGGATCGCGGTGTGGGCTACTGCGTGAGAACCGGCAGATCCTGACCGCAGCATCCTCAACAGTCAAGTGATGGCAAAGGGTTCGGGCGCGGTGTCTGGATCGGCCTTGGATTCGTACTTGGTCCAGGTGAAGGGCTTCCTTCCACCACCTGGAGGATTCGTGCGCCACACCACCCCACCCCCGTCGTGCCCGGGCCGGTTGGCATGATCCCGGATCTGGCGATCGACGACCTCTTGGTCCAGCTCCAGAGGACGCTGGGCACGGCCGCGCCGTACCTGGGCGCCGTCGGCGTTCTCGGGGCGGCGGTGTGGGTCTGGTGGACGATCCGGCGCACCGCGCTCGTGCGGGAGGCCCTGACCGACCGTGTCCAGGTTGAGGCCATCCCGACGGCCACGTTTGACCCGGGTGAGGCGGAGGTGGGCCGCTGGGCCCGCCAGCTCGGCCGGGTGCACTACGCCGCCGACGGTGTTCCCGCCCGCGGATCGGCGGTGCGCCTTCGATACACCGCCGTGGACGGCAAGATGCGCTGCTACATCGAAGGCCCGGCCGCCGCGGCCGCGATCCTGCACATGCCCGGCTTCGCCGAGGTCGAGATCCGCACCCCGAACGGCCAGGCCGACATCCACCCGGTCCGCTTCACCGGCCCGGCGGGTTCGCCGTGACCGCGGTCGTCTCCCTCGCCAAGCCGACGCGGGCGGCCACCGCCCAGGCGAACGGGCGCCGGTATGTGCAGCGTGCCGAGCTCGCTCTCGGCCTGCCCGACTACAAGGCCCTGGCCTCCCTCGGCCTGAGCCCCGACCCCCTTCAGCAGCTGGCCGCGGCCATGGCCTCCGTCCGTACCGAGGACGGGGAGACGGCGGAGGCCGTCTTCGACCTGGTACCGGTCTCCGAGCAGCGCCTGGCCCGCCGCCGACGCCGCCTGATGGCCCGCGCTGCCCGGCGGGGCCCGTCCGCGTACGGCGAGCGCCTCACCGGAGGCCTCGGCGGCGGCGGATTTTGGGGATCTGCCACCGCGGCCTGGTCCGGTGGTGCCGGCGCCTCCAGCCGCTCCGAGCGGATCCCGCGGCAGACCGACCTGCGCGACGGAGTCGGCAAGCTCGAACCCAGCGCGGGCGCCGTGTTCGCGGTGCAGATCCTGCTGCGCACCGAGGCCGCCCACCCGCAGCTGGCCCTGGCCCGCATGCACCAGCTCATCGCCGCGCTGTCGATGACCTCGGGGGAGAACTACCTCAAGGCCCACCGGCCCCGCCGCTGGGCGATCGGCAGGTTCGAGCGCCGGTTCGCGAGCGGGGAGTTCGCGCCGCGCCGTCGGCAGTGGCTGACGGTGCCCGAGCTCGCGGGGTGGCTCAAGCCGCCGACGGTGAAGTGCACCGCCTCCAGCGTGGTCCGCTCCGGCGGCCTTGTTCCGCCGGCCCCGGCGGACCTCCCCGTCTACACCGGGCAGCGGGACCTGATCCCGCTCGGCGCCGTCGTCTACCCCGACGGCCGCGAGCGGATCGCCGGCGCCCGCGTCCAGGACCTGCTCTTCGGCCTCCAGCTCGGCAAGGCAGGCCACGGCAAGACCGAGGAGGCCCTCGTGCAGTGCATCGCGATGGCCCACTCCGGCTACGGCACCTGGTTCCTCGACCCGCACGGCGAGGGCTGGATGAGGGCGAAGCCGTACCTCGCGCACCCGGAGATCGCCGACCGGCTCTGGGAAATCAACCTGGCCAAGGCCGACCCGGACCAGCCAGTCGTCTCCTGGAACCCCCTGTCGATGGAAGGGCGCAGCCTCCCCGACGTCCAGGACATCGTCCGCTCCGTCACCGAGGGCATCGCCGCAGCGCAGGACTGGGGCGACAACGCCCCCCGCGCCCGGACGATCCTGGCCCGCGCCTCACAGGCCCTGGCCCTGCTCAACCTCCAGGCCGTCCAGGCCGGCCACCCCGAGGCGCAGTGCACCCTGTTCCAGATCAGAACCTGGCTCACCGAGGAGGAGTGGCGCGAGCAGCTCCTGCCCAAGCTCCCGCCGCGCGCTCGCGCGTACTGGGAGACCACGTTCCCCAAGCTGGGCCCGGACGCGGTGCCGACCGTCACGTACGCCATCGACCGCCTCGACACCAGCCAGTCCCTTCAGGGCTTCTTCGGCAGCCCCCGCTCCGCGTACGACGTCCGGCACGCCATGGACACCAGCAAGGTGGTGTTCGTCTGCCCCTCCGGCAGCGAGAGCGACGCCCTGGTCAGCTGCCTGCTCATCTACGACCTCCACCGCGCGGGCCTCTCACGCCAGGACACCCCGCGCGAACGGCGGGCCACCTTCTGGGCCTGGGGCGACGAGCTCACCGCCCTGGACAGCAGCAGCAAGGGCTTCCTCGCCGCCATCGCCGAGCAGCTGCGCAAGTACGAGGTGCGCTTCATCGGCATGACCCAGATGGCGCTGCGCCTTTCCGCCATCACCCGCCAGGCCCTGCTCCAGAACCAGAGCTGGCTGAGCACCTGCGCCGCGGACTACGACGAGGCCGCCTTCGTCGCGAAGCGCTGGAACGGACACGTCAGCCCGGAGACGATCACCGAACTCCCGAAGTACCACTACGTGATGTCCGTGAACCTCAACGGCACCCGCACCACACCCTTCCGGGTCCGCGGCCTGCCCGTGGACGAGGTCTTCGCCCACTACGACAACCCGGCCGGCGTCCCCGCCCTCGACCACGCGATCGACAACAACCTCAACCGCCGCCCACTGGGCGACATCCTCGCCGACCTGGAAGAGCTCGACGCTGTCGTCCTCGCCCACCACACCGGCCGACGCCCCGGCGGCCCCAGCTCCGGCGACCCCACCAGCGTCATCGACTAGAAGGCGAGCACCCCATGCCCTACCCGAACTCCGCCCCCACTGGGCTCGGCTCAGTCGCCCAGCAGGCCGCCCAGGTCCTCTACCAGCACCGTCTGGTCTCAACGATGCAACTCCACCGCCTCATCACCCCGCACCACACCCGCTCCGAGTTCCTGCGCCGCCAGCTCCACACCCTCCGCCAGGCCGGCTTCGCCGGGGTCGTAGGACGGCGCAGCGCCGGCCAGACCCAGCTGCTGTGGTGGCTGACGGAGAAGGGGGCCCAGACCGTCGAAGCCGTGGGCCTGCTCCAGCCGCGCCCGTACCGAATGAGCCAGGAGGCCGCCCTCGGCCCACTCCAGGAACACACCCTCGCGGTCGTGGAAAGCGGAGCGGCCTTCGTCGAGCATGCCCGGCGCCTCGGCCACGAGTGCGGGCCCCTAGATTGGTCGCCGGAGATCGCCCACTACTACCGCTCCGAAGCACGGCCAGGGGAGGAGCTGTGCCTCGTCCCGGACGCCGTCCTCAACTACGTCCACACCCAGGGCAAGCAGCGCACCCTGCTCACCTTCTTCGTAGAGGTCGACCGCACCCAGATGACGATCGCCCGCCTCGCCCAGAAGCTCCACGCCTACGCCGCGTACCACGAGTACGCGCCCCAGTCCCAGACCGCCAAGGGCGCCCGTGGACCCCGGCGCCAGGCCGCGATGCCGGCCTGGCGATACCGGTACCCGGTGTTCCCCCGGCTCCTGCTTGTTCTGACGGGAGCCTCCGAGGAGCGCCTCGCCCGCCGGATCGCCGACCTGCGCAGCCTCGCAGCCAGCGACCCCGCACTCGCGACCAGCCCACTCCGGGCTGGCGTCACCACCCTCGATCAACTCCGCACCCGTGGCCCCTTCGACGCCATCTTCACTCCGATTCTCGGCGCATCTGAGCCGGTTGATGGCTGGCTCAGCACATCACGGGCTCTCGCAGCCTGACGAGACAACCCCAACAGGGCATCTTGTCCGGGTGAAGCCCCTCGCCCGTCTACGCCTAAGAGCGGTAGCTCCTCAGCCCTGGCGGGCTTGCGGTGCCCCGCCGGGGCGCTGACCTACGCTGGCGACTGCTGACGCACGGTGCTTCGAATCAAGTGGAGTGGCTGAGGTATGACGTGGTGCAGGTGGCCACTGCTGCAGTCGTTCGTCGAACACACAGCTGTGGCTTGCCTTCTGTGGTGGCGGTATGAGCGGGGTGTACGAGGCCTGCAACCGTGGAACAGGAAACAGCAGAAGGGCCGGAGGAGTCAGTCTTCGGGGTGCTCGTGAAGGCCTGCTTGCTGCGTCGTTTTGAGCGACCTCTTGTTTAAGAGAGCGCGCCATCTCTAAGCCTCTGACCTGCATCTTTGCAGATTTTGGTGTTTCTGGCGAACACACTTGAGGGGCAGATGTGTTAACGCAGCGGCGACACATCACCTCAGAACTTAACGCGATGGAAAGTTTGGAACTGGGCTCAAGGCTGGAGAGAAGCTGCAGGTCACAGCGGCGAGAAGCCTCCATGCAGCGCTCCAAAAGGCGTTACGCGACAGATTGCTGTATCGGCATGTGTGCCGCCCAGACCAGCAGAACTTAACTCCATGGCAAGTTCTGAGTGTCATTCGGCAACGGAAGTTTCGCTCAGGGAAAGTTCCGTTGCGTGCGTTCGAGTAGGCAACGAGAAGCCCCCAGGTGGGGCTGCCAGACTTAACCGCAAGGAAAGTTTGATGAGTGCCGGTGTGTCCGGAACTTTCCCTCACGGAAACTTCCGGCGCCCGTCTGTGGGTCCGCGCGCGAGCAACTCCGCCAGACGACGCGCCGTCAAAACTTAAGCTAGCGGAAACTTTTGAGATAGGCTCCCCTCTGCCTGAACAGCAGAGGAGGGCTCAGTGACGCCTGAACCGCCGGCGCGAGCGCAGCGCCGGCCCAGCCAGACCACACCCGCCGAGGTGCCGCGCAACGGGGATGACGTCCTCGACGACATCGTCAGCCTGTTGGCCGGTCACCTCGGGCAGACGACCAGCGTCGTCCCCCGTCCGGCAGCGAGGAGCAGGGCAACTCGCGGCGGCCCCAAGGTCCAGATCAACATCGACTACAGCGACACCGACCCTCGCAGCATCCACCTCATGGCCGGTCAGCTCGGATACAGCATCACCTCCAACTGGTTCGCCCAGTGGATGGCCAAGCTGCTCATCGCCGGAGTCCTGTCCCGATCGCAGGCCGGTGTGTTCCTGTTCGTGGCCGGAGGCCAGAAGAAGGGGACCGGCATCGCCTCGTACACACAGCAGCAGATCACCGACGGGCTGAACGAGCTGGCCTCGGCGAAGAAGATCACCCGGCCAACCGTGAACAAGGCCGTCAAGACGCTCATCGACTGGGGCTGGCTGGAGAGCGCTGGCTACGGCCGCATTCGGCTCAACGTCACCCTCTGGTTCGCGGGCAACAGCGGCGAGCAGAAGAACGTCCTCGAAGAGATCGCCTCCGACCACGGATACGAACCCGACGCCTTCCCCCATAAGGTCGGTCCGAAGGACCTCCCAGGCCAGCAGATGCTTGACTTTGAAGAAGCACCCGTCAGGGGAGCGACAGGGTGAGTGCCGCCCGCATACCTCGACGCCACGACCAAGGAGACGCCACCCGATGCCCACTGTGATGTCCCCACTGGTGACCGAACGGATCTGGGCACTTCCGATCGGGGCCGCCGCGGTGAAGTTCCTGTCCTACCTCGTTTTCCGCAGTGAGATGGGGACAGGAAATCTTCCCTCCCAGCAGGCGATGTCCGCCGAGTACAAGGTGAGCCCGGCCGCTGTGAGCAAGCTCCTGGACCCCCTGTTCGAGCTGAACGTGGTGCTGCGCACGCCCAGCGAGCGCAGTCGGCGCGCCAACAGCTACACCCTGCACCCGCTCGCCGCTCGCTATGAGAGCTCCGAGGCCATGGAAGAAGCCTTCGCGCAGGCCCTGGATGACATGCGGTCCGGCAGGCTTCCGGTCCTGCAGCTGCCCGAGTACCAGGCAGTCCCTCCCTCCCAGGGACCTCGGAAGCTTCGCAGCGTCGCCTAGCCTGCCGCAATGGAAGAAGGCCCCCGCCTCTCGGCGGGGGCCTTCTTCTGCCTGAACAACAGATTGTCACCAGCATACGGTGACCAGCCTTGTCCCGTACAGCGCCCACCGCCAGAGCCGCAGGTGCAGGAGCGGCAGACCACCCGTTGCGCTGCTGCTCGACAGGAGTGCGGGGTGCGAGGGGTTCAATCTGGCGGCGGTGCCTCGACGAGTTCAGCAGGAACAGTTGCGGCATTTTTCAGCCATTTCGAATCAATATTGAGCCAATGCCGAGACCCTGCATGATGTGCAGATGAATCGACATTCTGGGTGGTCGAGAAGTGGTGATGAGCGGCCGTTCCGGTTCTTGACCCCTCTCATGTCGGACTGAATTCCGAGAAGGTCCCGCGAGGGTGTGGAAAACATCCGTTTTGCACCGGCAGCGTGGCCCTGAACTGCACTAACGGCTTTCGAAGTTGACCGCCTTTGCGTAACGTATGTGAGGGTCCGGTCTCTTGGGGCGGTTGTGGTTCGGCCGTCAGAAAACAGGCTGCAAAGGTCTGCACCGGACGCGAGGGCTTTCTGGGTCTACGGGGAGGCAGCGAAACCTATGGCACGACGCGATCAGCTTGGCTGGAACGGCAGCCGGGCCATCCCGGCATTCCTGCTCACCGTCTGCGTGGCCCTCACCGCAGCCTGTACATCGTCAAGCGAGTCGGACAACGCCAAGGACAAGACCGCGATGCCCACGCTGTCAGCGGCTCCGAGCAAGCTGGCGTCGCTCGATCCGACCGAGGCTGCGAAGGAGCAGGCGCTTGCCGCGTACAAGGGATATTGGGCGGAACTGCCCAAGGTCTACGCAATGCCTGCCATCGAGGGAACCGAGATCAAGCGGTACGCCGCGGCCGAAGCGCTGAGTCAGGCGGAAGCCAGTGTGAAGAACCTCAGCACGACGAAGTCAGTCATGACAGGTCTGCCGATCCTGACGAATCCCACCATCACCGATGCGGCCCTCGACAAGAAGACCCCGAGCGTGACCATCTCCAGCTGCCTGGATGTGGTGCAGTGGAAGATCGTCAACAAGGCGAGCGGCGAACCAGCGGCTATGCCCAGCAACAGGGTGACCAAGTACGTGGTCGTTGCCTTGGTTGAGCGCTGGGAGGACGGGTGGAAGGTACTCAAGGCCACGCCCAAGGCAGATCAGCCGTGCTGATCAAGGCAAGCGGAGCCTTGGCTGTCGGGTTCGCGCTGTTGCTCCTCACGCCAGCGCAAGCCATGGCTGCGGGAACTGACAAGTGTCAGGTGGGCTGGGTCTGCACAATCGTCGAAATGCCTGGAGACCCAGGCGACACACACCCGCCCGCAGGCGGCGGAGGCGGCAGCGGAGATGAGGGCACTGGCGCAGTCAGCAGCCGATATAGCTGCACCTACACGCTCGGCGACCCGCAGCCGTCGGACGACAGCGCCATGTGGGGTTCGGGCGGCCGACAGCCCGGGGTGTCCATGTACATCGAGGACTGCCTAGACAACGAGACCGGGATGCACGAGGTGAAGAACATCTTCACTGCAGCCCCACCCGGCGGTGGCGGTTTGGTGATTGACCCTGCGGTCGTGGCGCGGCAGGCCGTGGACAAGATGCGGCTGCGGCCGCCGGCGATCGGGATCACGCCGAAGCCGGGAGGCAAGGGCGTGGTCGGCATGCCGGTCTACATGTGGACCGAGACCGGTCCCGAGACGTACGGCCCGAACGTGGCCTCGGCGTCGATCGGTCCGGTTTCGGTGATGGCCACCGCCCGGGTGTCGAAGATCGTCTGGGACATGGGCGACGGCCGCACCGTCACCTGCACCACCGCTGGCACCCCCTACAAGGCGGAGTACGGCAAGAAGCCGTCCCCGGACTGCGGCCACCGCTACGACAAGCCGTCCTCCACCACAGGGTCCGGCACATATCACGTCACCGCGACGTCCACCTGGTCGATCGACTGGCAGGTCACCGGCGGTGCCCAGGGCGGCCAGCTGACCGAGATCCGCACGAGCGCCGTGGACATCAACGTCGCCGAGGTCCAGGTCCTCAACTAGAGCGCGCGCACTTCCCCGAGAGGCAGTACCCGAATGGAATCCCCCGCCGCCCCGCCGGTGCCGCGTCCCGCCGGCCCGCGCACCGAACTCCCCATCACCACCACGGCCCCCGTGAAGAAGCAGCGCCGCTACGCCGCGGCCGCCCTGAGCACCGTGCTGGCCGTCGCGGCCGCGCTCGGCGCGGCCGCAGCCGTGTCCGCCGTCGGTGACCGGACGAAGGTCCTGGCGATCGCGAACGACGTCCCGGCCGGGCAGCCGCTGACAGACGCGGACGTCGTCGTTGCGGAGGTCTCCGCCGACGCAGCCCTGACCCCGATGCCGGCCGCTGACCGTGCTGCAGTGGTGGGCAAGCGCCCTGCCGTGGACCTGCGCAAGGGCAGCCTGCTGGTCGCCGCACAGCTTCAGCCCGGCACGGGCCTGGGTGACGACAAGCAGCAGGTCGGCGTCCAGGTAAAGCGCGGCCAGGCCCCGGCTGGCTCCCTCGTCCCGGGTGACAAGGTCCTCGCGGTGACCGTCCCTGCTCAGGGAGATCAGCAGCCGACAGGCAAGGACGCGGCGGAAGCGCCGCCCACCTCCGTCAAGGCGGTCGTCGTCTCCGTCAGCCGACCGGACGCCTCCGGCGCCGTAGTCGTCAACCTCGCGGTGGCGCCGTCGGACGGACCGCTGCTGGCCACCCGAGCCTCGTCTGGCCGGGTGGCCCTGGTTCGTGACGTGCGGAGCGGATCGTGACCGTCATCGCGCTGGCGAGCGCAAAATCCTCTGGTGTCACCACCAGCGCCCTTGCCATGGCGCTGTCCTCCGCGCGCCCCTCGCTTCTGGCTGAGTGCGACCCGGCCGGCGGGACCATTCGCGCGGGGTACTTCCAGGCGCAGATCACGGCCGGGACCGGCCTCTACCACCTTGCTGTCGCCGAGCGCGCCGGTGAGGACGCGCTCGCGCAGGCCTTCGCCAGCCACCTGGTCCGCCTCGACGAGAGTGGCAACCGCCAGGTTCTTCCCGGCCTGACCGACCCAGCCCAGGCCCCTGCCCTCGCACGGACGTGGCCCGCCTTGGCGCAGGTCATGCGGGTGCTCTCCGACGAGGGAGGCTACGACGTCATCATCGACGCCGGCCGCCTGGCCCTGGACTCCGGCCGCCTCCACCCCACCCTCACCCCCGCACCTCTTCTCCACGGCGCCGACCTGGTCCTGCTCGTCGTACGCGCGACCGACCAGTCCCTCGCCCTCGCCCGGCACCTGACCGAACCGCTGCGCAACGAGCTCACCGACCGCGGCACCGGCGCCGACGCCCTGGGCGTACTCCTCATCGAGGACGGTCCCCGCCGCGCTCACGAGGTCTCCGACGCGCTGCGCCTGCCGGTGATGGCCGCGCTGCCCTGGGAGCCGGACACCGCCGCCTACCTCACCGACAGCGGCCGGGCCCCGCGCGTACGGAGGAAGTCCGCGTTGCTCGGCGCAGCCCGCACCGCGCTCGGGCACTTCCAAGCGGCCGCGTCCCGCCGGACGCTGCACCAGCAGTACCCGACCGCTCCGCCGGCACTGCCCGTGCAGCCGACACCGGCTCCGGCTCAGCTGCCCGCACCGGCCGCTCCGCAGGTCGCCGGAGTACTCCAGCGCCTGGGCCAGGGACGGGTGGACCCCCGTGTCTGATACCCAGCACCGCCCCGACGCCCCGACCACGCACGGCCCCGCCGACATCGCAGGCCTGCTGACCGGCCGCATCGGCATGACCCGCGTACCCCAGCCCGCGACCGCACCCGTACCGGCGCCCGCTCTGCCTGCTCCCGCCCGCCCGGCGGTGGCCGCCAGCCCGAGCGATGTCCCGAAGCTGGCCGGGCTGCCCGGGCAGCTGCCGGTCGGCTGGGAGGTGATCGAGGCGCTCCAGGCGGAGGTGTCCGCCGAGCTGGCCTCCCACGATCCCGGCCGCCTGCTGGAGGAAGACGACCGCCGGGCCCAGGCCCGCTCCATGGTGACGAAGGCCGTCGCGAGCTGGGCCACGAAGTACTCACACGGCAACCCCGGCCTTTCTGCGGCCGAGGAACACGCCGTCGGGAGCGCGGTGTTCGACGCGATGTTCCGCGGCGGCCGCCTCCAGGGCCTCCTGGACGAGCCGGGCGTCGAGGACGTCATGGTCGACGGGGTCCGCGCGCACATCGAGTACTACGACCGGCCCCGCCGCACCATCGAGCGGGTCGCCGACTCGCACGAGGAGCTGATCACCTGGGTCAACCGGATGGCGGGCCTGTCCGGGCACGGCGAGCGCGCCCTGACCCAGGCCACCCCCAACGTGGGCTTCCGCATGCCCGACGGGTCCCGCGTCACCGCCAGCCTGCTCACCACCCGCCCGTCGGTGGTCATCCGAAAGCACCGCATCCGCCAGCACGGCATCGACGAGCTCGTCCGCTGGGGCTCGATCAACCCGCTGCTGCGGGCCTTCCTCCTGGCGTGCGTCCAGGCGAAGCTCAACGTCCTGGTCGTCGGCGACATGGGCGCCGGCAAGACCTCGCTGCTGCGCGCGCTGGGGCGGGAGATTCCGCCGGGGGAGCGGATCGCCACCCTGGAGTCCGACCGCGAGCTCTACCTGGATGAACCCGGGCCGGCAGGCAAGCCGGGTCCGCTCACGTTCGCGTTCGAGGCCCGCCAGTCCAACGGCGAAGTTCGCGTCGGTAGCGCCTCAGGCGCGGTCACCATCGGCGACATGTTCCCCACCGCCCTGCGCTACAACGTCAACCGGGTGATCGTCGGCGAGGTCCGCTCCACCGAGGTCCTGCCCATGCTCCAGGCCATGTCCGCGGGCGGCTCCGGGTCGATGTGCACCCTGCACGTCCGCCGCCCGCACGCGATCATCTCCCGCCTGGTCCAGCTGTGCACCGAGGCCGGCATGCAGACCGAGGCCGCGAACCACCTGATCGCCTCCGCGATCGACGTCGTCGTCTACCTCACCTACCTCGACGAGACCGCGATCGGCGGCCGCAAGCACCGCTTCGTCTCCCACATCTACGAAGTCCACGACATCGTCGGCGAAGGCGGCCGCCCCACCACCAGCGAAATCTTCGCCCCCCACGGCAACGAACCCCGCGCCGTCTACCGCAACATGCCCTCCTTCATAGACGTCCTGGAACGCACCGGCACCTTCGACCGCCGGTGGCTGGCCCACAACCCCGCCGACGCCTGGGGCCCGGCCCTGCAGGTGGTGAAGCCCCGATGAACTCTGCCCAGCTCGCCCTCGTCGCCGCGCTGTGCGCGCTCTTCACGGTCCTCGCCGGACTCCTCGCCGTCCGAGAATGGCGCGGCCGCCTCATCGACCCGGCCAAGCCCGCCTCCCGGCGCGCGAGCCGGATCCGCGCGGCGAAGGCCAGCCTGCCCGAGGCCTGGCAGCGCCGCTGGCGCGCCCTGGTCACCACCTCCGCCATCACCGTCCTCGCCGTGTGGGCGTGGACCGGGTGGCCCGTCCACGGGCTCCTCGCCGGCGCCGCGGTCCTCGGCTTCCCCTTCCTCCTCAACCCCGGCACCGCCGCCGAGCAGCGCATCGACCGCCTGGAGGCGATCGGGCAGTGGCTCAACGGCCTGGCCGGCATCCACACCGCCGGCATCAGCCTCGTGCAGACCATCCGCGCCAGCGCCCGCAACGCTCCCGCGCCCATCGCCGCCAACGTCCGCACGCTCGACGAGCGGCTGCGCTCGGGCATGGACGCCAAGCAGGCCTTCGCCCTGTTCGCGGACGAGCTGGCCGACGGCGTGGTCGACCACGTGGCGCTGCTGTTCCAGTCGCACGCGGCGAACATGGGGCCGGGCCTGAGCTCGGCGCTGGAGGCGCTCGCGGTGACGATCCACCAGCAGGCCGCCGATGCCCGCGACATCGAGTCCGACCGCGCCAAGATCCGCAAGTCCAGCCGGATCGTGTCGATCGTGATCTGCGTCGTGTTCGTCGGCTGCATGCTCAACGAAGCCTGGTCCGCCTGGTACCAGTCCGCGGCCGGGCAACTGGCCCTGGCCGTCCTCGGCGGGCTCTTCGCCTGGACGCTGGCCTGGCTGCGCCGGGCCGCCGCCACCAAGCCCGACCCCCGCCTCCTCAACCCGCTGACCCCGGCCGAGCCGGCCACCGCGACGGGAGCCGCCCGATGATCCCCATGTCAGCGGTCCTGCCCGCCGCGGCCGCCGGAGCCCTCATCGGCGTCGCCATCCGCGCCCTGTGGCCGGCCCGGCCCGACGTCGTCTCCGTCATGAACGCCCTCGACGCCGACCACACCGCCCGCCAGTCCCGAACCACCGCCGCCGGCACCGGCTCCCTGCCCGAGAAGGTCGGCACCCGCCTCCTGGCGGGCTTCGGCGAGCGGATCACCCTGCCCGTCCGCGACCTCAACCTCCTGCGGATCAGCCCCGCCGAACACCTCGGCAAACGCGCCCTCTTCGCCGTGTACGGGCTGGTCCTGCCCCAGCTCGCCGGCGCACTGATGGCGATGCTGGGGGTGAGCCTGCCGTTCGTGATCCCCGCCGGCGCCGGCCTCGGCCTGGGCGCCCTGTTCTGGCTGTGGCCCGGCCAGGAGGTCAGGAAGGAAGCCGCCAGCGCCCGCCTGGTCGTACGGCACGCCGCCGCCTCCTACCTCGACCGCGTCGCCCTGGCACGCATCGCCAACTCCGGCGCCGCCCAGGCCCTGACCGACACGGCAGACGTCGGCGACGGCTGGATCTTCGAACGGATGCGGCAGGCTTTCTACGAAGCCGACCTCGCCGGCGTCACCGTCTGGGACGCCCTCAAGCAGCTCGGCGAGGAGCTCGACATCCCCGAACTCACCCGGCCCGCCGACACCCTCGCCCTCGCCGGCGACGGCGCCGCCGTCTACACCACCCTCCAGGCCCAGGCCCGCCAACTGCGCGTCGCGATCCTCGCCGACGCCAAAGCCCAGGCCAACGAAGCCTCGACCTCCATGGTCCTGCCGGTCACCTTCGCCGTGCTGCTCATGCTGGTCTTCGTCGTCCTGCCCCCCGTTGTCACGATGTTCAACGGCTGAAACCCACGGGAGAACTGATGCACCTGCGCACCCTGACCACCCTGCTTGCCGCCCGCTGGGAGCGGCTGAAGAACGCCGACGACGCTGGCCAGACCTCCGCCGAGCTCGCCGTCATCGTCGGCGTGATCATCGCCCTCGCCATCGGCGTCGCCGCGGCGATCAAGACGTTCGTCGACGGGAAGATCCCGCTCATCAGCGGCTGAACCCACGCGCACGGACCAGACAAGGGGAGCGGAGTGAAAGACCAGGCCAGCCGCCACTGGCGGCGCCTACGCGAACGCCTGCGCAACCAAGGCGACCGCGACCGCGGCTCGGGCAGCGTCGAGCTGGCCGTCCTCGCGACCGTCGTGCTGTTCCTGGTCTTCGCCGCCATCCAGATCGGCCTGTACTTCCACGCCCGCTCCGTCGCCCGCTCCGCCGCCACCCAGGGGGTGGAGGCCGGACGCCAGCTCGGCTCCGGCCCCGGCGACGGCGTCGCCCAGGCCGAGGCGCTCCTGGCCAAGTACGGCAGCGTCCGCGGGGCATCGGTGTCCGCTGACGGCAGCGGGGCGGAGCAGATCCGCATCACCGTCCGCGGCACGGTGGCCACCCTCGTCCCCGGGTTGGAGCTGGACGTCGTGCAGAGCGCCGAGGCTCCGGTGGAGCGCTGGGTGGAGGCCCAGTGAGGCGGCCCTGGCGCTGCAGCTGGCGTGAGGACCGTGGCAGCTACTCGGTGGAGACGGTCATCCTGGCCCCGGTCGTCATCGCCCTCATGCTGCTGATGATCGCCTTCGGCCGGATCACCGACGCCTCCGGCGCCGTGGACACCGCCGCCCGCGCGGCGGCCCGGGCCGCCTCCCTCGAACGGGAAGCCGGCGCCGCGCAGGCCGCCGGAGCGGCGGCCGCCAACCGCAGCCTCACCGGCGAGGGCATCCGCTGCGCCTCCTCCAGCGTCGCGGTCGACACCTCCGGGTACGGCCTCGACCTCGGGCAGGCGGCCACCGTCCGCGTCACCGTGGCCTGCACCGCACCGCTCGGCGAGATCGGCCTGCCCGGACTGCCCGGATCCCGCACCCTCCGATCGTCGTGGACCAGTCCGATCGACTCCTACCGAGGCCGCCAGTGATCACCGCTCTCACCCGCCGCATCGCCGGCCTCCGCAACCGGATCCGCACCGGCGCAGACCGAGGGTCGCTGTCGCCGTTCTTTGCGGTGTCCGCCCTCGGCATCATCATGATCATGGGGCTCCTCGTCGACGGCGGCGGCGCGCTGAACGCGACGAACAAGGCCACCGGCCTCGCGCAGGAGGCCGCCCGCGCGGCTGGCCAGCAGCTCAACGTCCCCGCCGCCATCCAGGGCACCGCGATCACCGTGGACCCGGACGCCGCCGTCGCCGCGGCCCAGGACTACCTCGCCGCCCAGAACGTCTCGGGCACCGTGACCGTCACCGACGGCGGCCAGCGCCTCGAAGTCACCGTCCACGACACCTACACCACCTACTTCGCCCAGTTCGTGGGTAGGTCGACGATCAGCGTGTCCGGCACGGCACACGCCCGACTGCACACCCAAGCCGGAGGCTGAACCAGCCCATGAGCACCTTCGTACGCCTGCTCCGCGCCCTGCTCGGCCTCGCCGTCCTGGCCGCACTCATCGCCGGCATCCCCCTCGTCCTGCTGGCCATCGGCCACCAGCCCACCGAGCTGGCCGGCGGATGGGACCTGCTGACCCACCAGGACGACGGCCAGCTGTTCTACACGGTGCTCACCACCATCGGCTGGATCGGCTGGGCCGCCTTCACCCTCTCCGCCCTCGTCGAGATCGTCGCCCTCCTCCGCGGCCGCAAGGCCCGGCGGATCAAGGGCCTCGGCGGGATGCAGTCCGTCGCCGGCCTCCTCATCGGCGGCCTCGTCCTCCTCGCTCCCACCGCCGCCTCGGCCGCGACCACCAGCCCGGCCGTCGCCGCCACCGCCGTACAGGCCGCGGGCACCAGCAGCGCGGCGACCACCGAAGCGGCGGCCGCGGCGGAACAGGAGGCCTGGCCCACCCACACGGTCACCGGGGATTCCGAACTTCCCTGGGACCTGGCCGAGCAGTACCTGGGCAGCGGCCCGCGCTGGAAGGACATCGCCGCCCTCAACCCCTCCATCCCCCAGCTCGCGGCCGGAGACCAGTTCCTGCCCAAGGGCACCGTCCTCCGGCTCCCCGCCGACGCCAACATCGCCAAGCCGGCCTCCCCGGCTCCAGCCCCCGCACAGGCCGCACCGGCCCAGGCCGCGCCGCAGACGGCCGTGCCCTCGCAACAGCCTGCGCAGGCTGCCCCCGCGGACGCGAAGCCCGCCGCGGCCGAGACCAAGCACGTCGTCAAGACCGATGAGAACCTGTGGGGCATCGCCGGCCAGCACGGCAACCCCGAGGACTGGCCCAAGATCTTCGAAGCCAACCGCGGAATGCCGCTGCCCGGCGGCGGCACGTTCGACAACCCCGACCTGATCGTCCCCGGCCAGGAACTCACCCTCCCCACGGAAACCGCCCCGGCCCCCGACAGCCGACCTGCCCCGGGCATCACGACGCCCCCGAAACCGGACACCGCGAAGAACACCCCTACACCCGCGGCACCCACACCCGCAAAGCCCGCCACCCCGGCTCCAGCCGCCTCAACTCCCAGCACCGCACCCACCACTGTTGCTCCCACGCCCGCGCAGGACGGCCACAAGGCGGACACCGCCCCACAGGCACAGGACGCAGACGAGGCCCTGGCGCCCGCTGCCGTCTGGATGGGCGCAGGCGCACTGGCCGCCGCCCTCATCGGCACGCTCGCCACCCGCCGCATCCTCCAGCAGCGCCGCCGCCGACCCGGCCGCCGCATCCCCATGCCCACCGGCAGCGCCGCCGCCACCGAGCAAGGCCTGCGCTCCGTCCAGCACCCCACCGGATTCGACCTCCTCGACGCCGCCCTGCGCACACTGGCCCTCAACCTCGCCGCGGCGGAGCGCGAACTGCCAGTGGTCACCGCCGTCGTCCTGCACGAGCAGAAAGTCGAACTCCACCTCGACCAGGACACCGCGCCCATGAAACCCTTCTCGGGCGCCGATGGCCGCACGGACCTGTGGACCTGCCCGGCCTCCAGCCCCGACCTCGCCGAACCTGACGCCCTCCAGGGCGCCGACGCGCCCTACCCGGCCCTGGTCTCCCTGGGCTGGGACAGCGCCGGCCACCTAGTCCTCGCCGACCTGGAACACGTCGGCGTGCTGCACCTGGACGGCGACGCCGACCACGCCCGCCACGTCCTGCAAGCCATCGCGGTCGAGCTCGCCAGCACACCCCTGCCCGGACACCTGGAGATCACCGCCCTGGCCCACACCACACCCGGCCTCGACGACGCAGCACCCGAACGCGTCGCCCGCACCAACACCCTCGCCGACGCGATCGCCGAACTGACCAGCCACACAGCCGACCAACGACGCGCCCTGGCCGCGCTCGGCGCACCCACCCTCCGCGCGGCCCGCCTCCAGGACGACGCCGGCGGCTCCTGGACACCCCACATCCTCCTCGCCGCCGAGCTCCCCGAAGGGGCCCAGACCGACGCGCTGCTCGACGCGATCACGGCCCAGCCACGGGTCGCCGGCGCGGTCGTCACGGCCAGCGAGAACGGCAACCTGGAGCCGGCGGAAGGCTGGACCCTGCACTGCGCAGGCCCCGACGAGACCAGCGTCCTGCCCGGCTCCGGCCTGCCCATCAAGCTCCAGGGCCTGTCGGACCAGCACTTCGCCGACGCGATCGAACTGCTCACTCTGTCCGCCAGCACCGACGACGTGCCCGCCCGGGATGAGTGGCTCGAAGGCCTCCTCGATGACGAGGACCAGGCGGAAGAGGGCCGGGAGGACGCGGACGATCAGGCAGACGCGTACCAGGAAGATGCCTCAAAGAACCCCGACCAGGCCGGCGACGACGAGGAGGGGCTGGTGCCAACCCCCGGTGCCGACGAGGACGGCATGCCGGACGAGT
The DNA here is from genome assembly GCF_040701585.1 of Streptomyces sp. NPDC093801. Lineage (NCBI taxonomy): Bacteria > Bacillati > Actinomycetota > Actinomycetes > Kitasatosporales > Streptomycetaceae > Streptomyces > Streptomyces sp. NPDC093801. The sequence goes on from NZ_JBFBDP010000023.1 coordinate 30,972, forward strand.
ACGCGGACATCGAGCAAGAGGAGCTGGAGACCACGCCCCAGGCCGACGCCGAAGCGCCGGAAGCGCCTGTGACCGATGACGATGACCCTGACACCGGCGAGGCACCCATCCAGCCCCCAGCCCACACGGCGGAGGCATCCGATGAGCAAGCCGGGCACGGCATCAACGGCCCCACCCCTGCCGGCCCCTTCGATCCGCCCGCCGTACCCCCGCCCGCAGCCGCCCCTTCTACTGCCACGCACGACCTCGTGCCGACCGCCCCTGTGCTGACGAAGCAGGAGCGAGGCCAGGCCGAGGCGCCCCCTGCGGCCGCCCCCCGTCCGGCTCCTCTCCCCGTTCCCTCCCCGGCGCCTGCGGCCGACAACGCAGAGCCGCCGAACGGGAGCGCGCCGACGGTGCTCCTGCTGGGGCGGGTCCTCGTCGAAGGCGCTGCGGGCCGCATCGACTCGAACAGGCAGAGCGCCGCCGTCGAGCTCGTCTCCTACCTTGCGCTCAACCCCGGCGCCGACCACCACGCGATCGACGACGCCCTCTGGCCGGGCCGCCTGGTCAACAAGCAGATGCGCAACGCCGTCATCAGCCGCACCCGCTCATGGCTCGGCAAGAACGCGGACGGCGAGGCCTACTTCCCCCGGGTCCAGGACACAGGCGACAGCCGATACCGCCTCGCCTCTGCCGTCGGCTGTGACTGGCGGAACTTCCAGAACCTCGCCCGCACCGGCCTCGCCCGCCACGACGAGGACGGCGACCTTGCCCTGCGCTGGGCCCTCGGACTCGTCCGCGGCCGCCCCTTCGCCGCCATCGACCCCCAGCGCTACGCCTGGGCCGAGCCAGCCATCCAGGAGATGGTCTCGGCCATCGCCGACGTCGCCTACGAGCTGTCCACCCGCCGCCGGGAAGCAGGCGATTGTGCCGGCGCTCTCTGGGCCGCGCACCAGGGCCTCCTGGCCGCCGAGGAGAACGAGCTTCTCCACCGGCAGGTCTTCCTGGCCCACCACGCCGCCGGGGACGTGGAGGCCCTGCGTGAAGCCGCCGCGCGGCTTGCCCGTATCAACGAGGGCCTCGGCGGGGGAGTCGACATGGAAGCGGAGACCGCCCAGCTGCTGAGCACACTGCTACCGCGTACGACGGTCGCCCGGTAGAAGACGCTGGGCGGGAGCGCGTTGCGAGCGCCGAACGGCGGGAGAGGAGAGCCGGGCTCAGCCCGGCTCTCCCATGAGGGAGGGTTCACGATGAGGAAGGTCTACCGGGCAGAGCATCTCCTGCCGGGCGATTACGTGCGGACCGGATTCGCGCGATTCAGTGCCGACGGCCCACGGGAGGGCGAGTACTACGCCCGCATCGAGCAAGTCGAGCACATCGAGCGTCCCGCCTTCGTCATCTCCGGTGACGGCTTCGGCCTTGACCGCACGGTAAAGCGGCTGGTGGGGCTCCGCATCCAGGGCATGCCCGGCCCGGTTCTCCTGCGCGCGGGAGACCACCACGCTGCCGCAGCCATCGACGAGGAACGGCAGAAGTGGGATCAGCTCAATCCGACATGGCCGACGGTGTTCACCGCCATGTTTGCCGGAGGAAAGGTGGCGACGGCGCCCGCCTGGGCCCGGGATGAACCTCCGGGACCTGAAGCGATCAGAGCGGACCGTGGCAGCGAGATCGGACGCAGGCCGATGTCCTTCGAGAAGCCAGCCAGTGCTCTGTGCGTCGGTGACTACCTGCAGACACAGGCCTGCAGGTTCCCCGCCAGCGACATGGGCTTCGATGAGGGCTTCTGGCGGGTGGAGTGGATCGCCCACATCGAAGGCAACGCCCTGCAGGCCCTCCTCGCTGACCCCGACTGGGCCAGAGGCAGGGTCACGCTCGCCAACGTCTACGGCATCTCAGGCGTACTGGTCATCCCAGAGACCACCGTGAAGGTGCTGGTCGTTCCGAACCCCGAACGGCTCCGCAACGACCTCGACGGGCCCTGGCACGAGAAGCCGTACTTTCAGTTCGAGGGCGCTACCGTGCCCGACGAAGAGGACCAACTCCGCAAGGACGCCGCCCTGCGCCCTCCTGCTCCGGCGGACGAAGCGGACCTGTACCCGAGCAGCTTCTCCAGCACCTCGGACCGTGCCCTCTTCCTCGACGGTGTGACGGGAATACGCCCCGTGCCGGTCTCGCGCCTGCCGTGGCCCCACCGCCTGTCCAAGTGCCGCCACTTCAAGCGGGTCGAAGCGATCGAAAAGACCTACCCGGCCGACTGGTACGCCGGACAAGTGGCCCATGCGGAGCTTTTCACCCGCCTCACGCCACAGGACTTCGCCGCCTGCCCCTACCATCAAGTGAACTGGACCGCGATCGCCGAAGCCGCAACCGAACTCGCGGCCGCCGAGCTGGACGAGGACCCTGAGCGCGGCCGAGCAGCCTACGCCATGGAACACCTCGAAGAGGCCGACCGCGAATGGGCCCGGGCTCTGGTACACGATCCCATCTGCTGGGACGACAACCACGACGCCCTCACGAACGGCCAACACCGAACCTGCGCCCTCCGAGCGGCCGGCGTCGCCTACCTGCCAGTCGAAGGAAGACACCTGCCCGACACTTCCACGTCCGACACCGTGGACGCGCGTACCCACGCGCAACAGACCGTCCGGAAGGCGTGGCGCGACATCCTCACCGCCATCCTCGGACCCACGCATCCACTGGTAGAAGCAGCGCCTCTACTAGCGCGATTTCCAGCCCTGAGACGACTGCTGTCCTCAGCGAAAAGGTAGGTCGAGACGACGCCGGCGGGCCCGCCAGGGAGCCGAGGCAGGAGGTGATGACGCTTTCAGAGTGATCCCCAAGCGCGCGGGGAGGACGTGCGGCCGTCCCTCTCGGCCGGGGGGTGGCCGGGTGGATCCCCGGGCGCGCGGGGAGGACTCGCCCTTCCGGAAGATCGCCGTGTCCTCAGTGGGCTGATCCCCGGGCGCGCGGGGCAGACTCGTCCTCCGCCGACTTCTTGGCGAGCTGCGACGGCTGATCCCCGAGCGTGCGGGGCCGACGCCGAGTGCAGCCGGACTCGGGCCTCGATGGGCTGATTCCCGGGCAGGGGACTCGGTACTCGGCCAGTCCCCATAGATCGAGTAGGGCTGATCCCCGGGCGTGCGGGGTGCACTTCCTCTTCGCGGACATGAAGGCCGACCCCCAGGGCTGATTCCCGGCCGTGCGGGGTGGACAACTCACGCAGCGCGCGCGGCTGTTCCATCGGGGGCTGATTCTCGGGCTTGCAAGGCGGACATGAGCGGTACCGCCCTGAGCGGCCGCGAGGACGGCTGACCCCCCGGCGCGGGCAGGGCTCATTGAGAGCCAGGGTAACGGCGGAGGCACCTGGGGCTGATCCCCGAACGTGCGGGAAGGACGCGATCCAGGTCCTCGACCATCCCAACGCGCCTCGCTGATCCCCGGCCGCGCAGGGAAGACCGAGGGCTGGCTCAACCTCCTGCATCCGGAGCCAGACGGATCCTCGGGCGCCCAGGGCTCGTCCAGGGCTGCGTCGCTCAGGTCCTGCAAGGGTGGACCCCCGGGCACGCGGGGCGGACCGCGTCGCGGGCGCCCTCGGGCATGAGGTCAGTGGGCTGATCCCGGGCATGTGGGGCAACGACAGCTCGTTGCTCACGTTCGTCAGCTGGAACTGGGACTGATCCCCTGTCCGGGGCGGACATTGCGCCGACGACCACGACCGTCTGACCCGAGGGCTGATTCCCGGGCGTACGGGGCGGACGGCCAGGGCACCAGCCGGCCGGTGACCGAGGTGGGCTGATCCCCGGGCGTGCGGGGCTTACGCCGCGCCGATGGTGACGACGAAGGCACCGCAGGGGCGATCCCCGAGCGCGCAGGGGCACCTCCGCGATGTTCGGACGAGCCGTGTTTGATTCCCCGGGCGGGCACGAACACGCCGAGGCCGTGTGCAACGGGGCCAGCGTACGGCCGATCCTCGACCTCCGGGGCAGACGACGTGTCGGTCAAGCGCGGCGACATCGTCCTGGGTTGATTCTCGGGCGCGCGGGGCGGACACGCGGAGGACGCTGTAGCCGATCCCGGCGTGGCGCTGATCCCCGGGAGTGCGGGGCTGACGCGCCGTGTCTGGACGAGCCCCGGAACGAGCGAGGGCTGATCCCCAGACGCCTGGGGCTTACGCCACCGACGTAGTCCTGGCCGCCGGGCCCGTGGGGCGATCCCCGAACGCGCGGGGCCTACAGGTATGAAGCCACCATCGGGAAGGACGCGCTGGAGCGATCCCCGAACGCGCCGGGCCTACTCCTTGTAGAAGAGCGGCTGTATCAGGCGCCGGGGGCGATCCCCGAACGCGCGGGGCCTACCCGGTCACCCCGGTGATCAGCAAATGGGTCGAGGGGCGATCCCCGAACGCGCGGGGCCTACTCGGGGGTACGGACGTGGATCTCGGCCTGGTAGGGGCGATCCCCGAACACGCGAGGCCTACAACGCCCACTGCCGGAGGGTCGACCCCGAGGCGGGGCGATCCCCGAACGCGCGGGGCCTACCCGGTCAGGCGCATGCCGCAGACTACGACCCGGGGGCGATCCCCGAACGCGCGGGGCCTACATCAGCGCGGCCGTCACGATGAGTCGGTGGCAGGGGCGATCCCCGAACGCGCGGGGCCTACCCCAGAAACGCCGAGAACCCCGGCCGATCCGCAGGGGCGATCCCCGAACGCGCGGGGCCTACCGTGGACCTGGACCCGCAGGCGAACCTGACCTCGGGGCGATCCCCGAACGCGCGGGGCCTACCCGTTCTTGCCGGACTGGTGCGTGGACTGGCGGGGGCGATCCCCGAACGCGCGGGGCCTACAGCTCCACGCAGTTCACGGGCTTCGCCCCGTCGGGGCGATCCCCGAACGCGCGGGGCCTACGACACCTGCTTGTGGGTCTTGCTCTGTGCCACGGGGCGATCCCCGAACGCGCGGGGCCTACCCAGCACATAGCCCCAGAGCATGCATCCGCCGCGGGGCGATCCCCGAACGCGCGGGGCCTACACGTCGCCCATGAGGCCGGCGCCCGCCCACGCGGGGCGATCCCCGAACGCGCGGGGCCTACCCTTCGTGACCTGCGGGCTTGCCTACCCGTGCCCCTGGTTTTGCGTACTTCCCTGGCATGGGTGCTGCGACGCTGCCCAGTGCTGACTTGCTGCAGTTGGTGCAGGAGGGCCTCGCATTTTGATCTTGTTTCGTGGAATCCATGTAGGCGCTGCATGCGGTAGGCGTTGTGCCGCGCTGACCAGAAGCCGGCCCAGTGGGCCACTGGGTTCATGGCGTCCGCCCACTCGGCGGCAATCGGCGGGAGCCTGCTCAGGCGAGCGAGCTCGTGCTCCAGTACTTGCTGGAGGAAGGACACGTTGTAGGCGACGCAGCGGCGTCCACGGAGTGTGTCGCTGAGGCGAGGGAGGACGTCACCGAATAGGGGGGCGTTGCGCAGGGTGTGTTGCGTGTGGTGGTGGAGGCGGGCCGCTGCGGGTTCGATTGGGCGGCAGGGGTTGATCAGGGTGTCGAGGAGGACGCTGTCTGGGGTGCAGGCAGCGACCTGGATGGTTCGGGGGTCGTGCAGCCCGGTGGTCTGGATGTTGATGACGCACATGCCGGGGGTGTTGAGGGTGTCGTGTGCCCATTGGGCTGCGCGGGCACGGGCGGTTGGCCAGGTGGCGGGGCGGCGTAGGGCGCGGATGGCGTCGTCGAGGCTGTGGTGGTGTTCGCGGGCGCGCTGGAGATACCAGCCGGTGCCGGGGTGGTGGTGGAGGGTTCCGAGGTAGTGCTGGTGCTGGTAGACGGCCCAGGTGGGACGAGAGGTGTCGGCGGGGCGGACGCAGTGGACGGGGACGGTGTCGACGAGGTGGGTGAATTGGTGGGGGAGGTCTTCTGGGTGTTCTGCTCGGGGAGGACGGGGTGCCGGGTGTGGCATGGCTGCTGTTCCGTGGGGGCGGCGTGCCGGGGGGCGGGGAGGGGCTGGACGAGGAGGAGGCCGCAGCCGTAGGCGCGTTGGCGTCCGAGGCCTTGGGTGAGGGTGCGTGCGAACGCTGCTGGGTCGGTGACGGTGAGGCGGCCCTGGATCTCGGAGCGGGCGACGACGACGGTCTGGCCTGGCTTGTGCCCTGTGAGGGTGGGCAGCTGGCGGGCCTTGAGGTCTTCGCGGCGGGTGTCGGCGCCGATGAGGGGGTGGCGGTCGTAGTCGACGGCGGGGTCGGGCTGGAGCCGCTGGGTGAACCAGGTGAGGGCGGCCGCGGGTGAAGTGTCGGTGGGCCGGTCTCGGGTGCGGCGGCCGTTGTGGGGGCCGTAGACGGCGGGGGTGACGGTCGTGCGGAACAGGTATTGCTGGCCGGCCTTGACCGTGAGGGTGACGATCCGGCTCTGCGCCGGTGCGGCGAGCATGTGTCTGGGGAGAGCGTGGGTGTCCGGTGGGACTTGGGACTGCACGATGAGGGTCAGCGTGCGCTGCGCCAGGTCGACGGCGCTGGTGTGGAGGACGCCCATGAGGGCCCGGGCGTTGGGGGTCCCGTCGGTGACCCAGTGGCGGAACATGCTGCTCATCACCAGGCGGTGGAGCTCGTGGGCGTCGGCCAGGACGCGTGCGGTACGTGGATGGTTGAGGTCGAGCTCGATGAGGGTGTGGTGGACGACGACGCGGACGGGGGCGGTCACCGGGTCTCCTGGGGAGGGGTCAGGGACAGGCGCTGTTCCCAGCGCAGTGCCCGGGTCCGGCTGTGGGTGGCGAAGCTGATGGGCTGGTCGTTGATGGCCGACGCCCCGGGGGAGCCGGGGTCGACCTCGATCCAGGCAGTGGTGGGGGCTGGCCGGGAGCGGGGGAGCAGCGGCGTTGTGGCGAGGGCTTCGTGGAGGCTGCCGGGGTGGATGCCGTGGGGAAGGGGTTGGGTGGGGGCGCACTGTTTGCGGCCGAGCCACAGCAGCCGGCGGGGGGTGTGGAGGCGGTCGGCGAGGCGGCGCAGGAGTGCGGTGTCGGTGGATTCGACGGCGGCGAGGAACGCGGCGTCGGCGAGGTACCAGCGGCGGGAGATCTGGGGGTGGCGTTTGCTGTTGGTGGCGGTGAGTGTGTGGGTGGCGGGGTGGGGGGCGATGTTTTTGGGGGCGCTGTACCAGTCGGCGAGGGTGGGGCCGGCGACGTGCCCGAAGCTGTCGCCTTGGTCCTCGGCGAGTGCCGCGGCCGCCCGGTCGGCCCTCAGGGGGTCGGTGATGACGTCGCGGGGGCGCAGGGGGTAGGCTCCGCCGCCGCTGGTCTGGAAGTCGCAGGTCAGGCGGCCGGGGCGGTCGGCGCGGACGCCGAAGCGCAGGGCGGCGAGTTCGGCCAGGGGCAGGAAGTCGTCCCCGGGGTGGCGGTGTTCGTCGCGGTCGTGTCCGTCGGCGGCGGCGAGCAGGCCGATGACGCCGCTTTTGGTGGGCCGGGTGAGGGTGTCGCGGTCGTTGTAGGGGGAGCGGATGCCCCAGGACTGCAGGACCGCTTCCAGCCGGATGAGCAGGGTGTGGGGTGTCGGCGTCATGCGGGCTGTCCGGCGGGGCAGTACGGGCTCAGCTCGGCCGGGTGCTCCACTTCGTTGGGCCCGAGCATGCCGGCGTCACGCAGGCTGTCGAGGAATTCGATGGTGGCGATGTCGTAGCTGAGGACGGCGCCCGGTTCAACCCGCTGCTTCTTGGTGATCATGGCGTGGTGCTTGAGGAGCCGCTGGGCGGCGATCAGGCTCGGGACGCCCTCCTCACGGTGGATGGACTTCTCGAACACGGCGGCATAGTTGTACGGCCGGGGGCCGCCGTGGGCCAGGACCAGCTTGGGAAGCGTGCCGGGGGCGGCAGTGGTGTTCTTCTTCGCGCTGGGCACGGCGTTGACGAAGGCGTTGACGAAGGCGAGCTCGGCGTCCCGTGCGGCGCGCTCGACGTCCTCGGGGTTCATCCCGCCGTTGGCGAGGTTGCGGCGCAGCTGGACACGGTCGAGGACGCTGTGGGCGTAGAAGGTGCCGTTGAAGAAGTTCTGCTGACCGGTCATGCCTGCTCCGCGTTCATCGAGCGCGTAGCCGCTCGGAGTCTGCTCGCCGGCTGCCATGTCGAAGGGGGATGCGGCGTTCAGCCTGGCGAGGGCGTCGGTGAAGTTGGTGCCCGCCCGCTGCCGGGCGATCTTGAAATCATCGGCGCTGGAGAAGAAGTCCCTGATGATCGCAGCCGGCGAGACACTGAATGCCGCCGTGGTCTGGATCGCGCCGTCGACGTTGCCGGCCCCGGCGACCTCGGCGAGGAACCGCCCGTACAGGGCGATGTCGATGGCGTCGGCGGGGGCCAGCCCGGTGATCAGCCGCGCCTTGATCCGACTCGGCATCGGGGGCGCCTTCTCCTCCCCAGCCGCTGCCTCGTCCTCGGCCTCAGTGTCCTCTTCCTCATCGGCCGGTGCCGCCGTCTTGCCCTTGCCCTTGGTCTTCTTCTTCCTCTCCGCCGAGGCTGCGGCCTCGGCCACCAGGGCGACCCAGGCCTCCAGCTCGGCCCGGTGCTCCTCGATGATCCGGGCCAGTGCCGTGCCGGTCGCCTCGGGGGCGAAGACCATCACCTTGGTCAGGAAGGCCGTGTTCGGCGTGGAACCGAAGTTCAGGCCGACGCCCCGCAGCGTGGCCCGAGCCATCTCCAGCGCCGCCTGCGCCTCCCAGCCGTGCTCGTCGCGCAGCGCCTCGGCGACCCGCAGCCCCCATTCCCGCGTCCGCACCCCCCAGGCGTGCGAGGCGAGGGGGCCGGTGCCGAGGTTGGCTTCGTCGCGAATGTGCATGCGGTCGGCGCGGCGCTGCGTCTGGGGGCTGAGGATCACCCGTTCGGCGTCTCCGTACACGGAGGTCTTGGGCTCGCCGGCATCGTCGCGGACGAGGAGCACGTGGCTGAACGTGGTGAGTGAGTGGAGGCTCAGGTACCGCGCGGTGTCGAGGATCATGGGATTCTCCTTCGAGGTGGAGGGATGCAGGGTGCGGTTGGCTGCTTGGAGGTGGAACAGGTCGCTCTACCGCGCCACGGCGCTCTTGCGGCGGGCTTGGGCGGCGGGGGTGTAGAAGCTCTCGCCCCAGCGCTCGCGGACCTCACCGGTGTGGGACCAGGCGGCGAGGTCGTCGGCGAGGGTCGCCCAGTGGGGAGGCACGGCGTCGACAGCGCGCAGGCGTTCGACGGCTCGGAACAGGTGGCTCTCGTCGACCTGGCTGCTGGTCATGACGAGCAGCCGGAAGATCCGGTCCACGCCCGGGTCTCGGGCGCCGCGCTCGCGGCCGGCGCCGATCCGGCGGCATGCCGCCCCGAGGTCGCCCGCGCCGAAGACGCGCACCGGATCCGTGGTGGGCAGAGAGCGGTGGTAGCGGGCGAAGAGCCGGGCGGTCAGCAGATGAGTGGGCTTGACCGCGTCCGTCTCGGCGAATTGTGTGGCCGAAACCTCGGCTTCCACCTTGTAGAGGTGCTCGGCGACGGTCAGGGCCTTGAGCAGGGTGTGGTTGCGTGAGCTGACCAGGCCGGCCAACCACCCGGCCAGCGCCCGGCTCCCTTCTGTGGCTGTGGCTGGTGACACGCTGGCGGTGGGCATGGTGGCCTCCAGGAACTCGGGTGGAAACGCGCGGGGGTTGGTCAGGGCTGCGTCGAGCCGGGCCATGGCCAGCAGCCGCGCCTCGAAGCCGGTGCCCGACTCGGGCAGACAGCTCAGCGACTCCCGCATCGAGGCGCGCGTGGTGGTGACCAGCCCGGCAGCGAAGCGGGCTCTCGCGGCCTGCCCGCATCCACCGGAGGCGACGTCCTGCAGCAGCTGGTGGAAGAGCTCCTCGTAGCGGGCCCACAGCAGGGGCGCGGACAGCAGGCGCGCCGCGAGCTTCTTGCGCTCATCGGGCCGGGCCCGGGGGAAGGCGGCATCCCGGGCCACCAGTGCGGCACCGGCAGCGGCCCGCTCGGCCTTCTCGCACCACCGCGCGCCGTCCGTCGCCGCGAGATACAGCTCCTCGCGCAGCGCACCGACGAAGGGGAACGTCTCGCTCACCCAGCCCACGAAGCTGCTCTTGGAGGAGAGCAGCCCGACCGACAAGATCTCCACCCGCCGGCCCAGACCCTCCAGCCGGGAGAACAGGTCGGACCCGCCCTTCGCGTTGCCCGGGTCGGTCCCCGCGTATAGGGCAGAGGAGGTACGCCACAGGGCCCGGTCTGTGCGGGCCTGCTGGGGCCGCCCGGCGACCAGTACCGCATCCTGCAGCAGCTGCGGAGGCAGCGGCGTCATCAGCTCGCCGGCGCCGACCAGCACCCTGTCGACGACGATCTCGCCGTCCGCCTGCCGTGCCGGAGCCAGCGCCACGGAGCGGCCCAGCCAGCTGTGCAGATCCGCGGGCCCGTCCACCGGCCGGGCCCGGCCCGCAGCCGGGCCGGTGAACACCCGCCGGTCCGGCCGCGGGTCGGTCCAGGAGAAGTTGAACCTCCCGGCGGCCGAGCGTGCCACTGGCGTGATGTTCAGACGCAGGGTGTCGGCCAGGCTCCTTCCCAGGGCCAGGTTGCGGACCCGCAGCGCGTTGGGGCCAAACGCCCCGTACGTGAACGCCCGCCCCAGCCAGTCGTTTTGCGCCATCATCCGACCGCCGGTGTCGTACCCGTGCAGGACCAGCATGGCCGCCAGTGCCTCGTGAGCCGGCGGGCGGCGCTCGTGGTGCAGGTGGACATGCTCGGCGAGCTGGGAGCCGTCCCCGGCCCGTTCGATATCGAGCTGAGCGGGTCCGTAGCCGTGCATGGGCAGGAACCTCAGCAGGCCGGCGTTCTGCCCGAACGGCCGTTCGGGATGGAACAGGTCCAGCAGGCCATCGAACTCGCTTCCCGCGAGCACCTTGGCGACCTCGTCCAGCGGGCGGCAGTCCTCCACCCACTCCCGCCACTCCCGCTCGGTGCGGGGAAAGACGCCGGCCGCGTACATGAGACCGAGCAGGAAGTGATGGAGAGAGGTGAACGCTCCGGGACTGCGGTGCGCCAGCGCGATGTCCTCGGACTCCTCGAAGGTCTCCAGCAAAGGCAGCAGGCGGAGGCGTTTGTCCTGGTCAGGCCGGATTGTCAGTGCCGGGATACACACTTTGTCCCGCAGGTCGTACGCAATGCGCTCAGACGGGACTCTTATGGTCAGAAACGACGTCATGAGGAGCTACGCCCCTTCTCTGGGAGATGGGGCACAGCTTGGCGGGCAACGAACTGGTGAACTGGTGAGCGACGCGCGGGAATCCCCCGTTCAGCCGCTACTCCTGATGTGCCTGTGGCTGTGGGGCAAGACCGACCTTCACGGCCTCAGCCGGCAGCGAGGCGGCCCCGCCTGGAACAGCCTCCTCGCACACTGCCTCGACACCGCCGCTGCCTGCGGGGAGCTCATCGACCACTACCTGTCCGCCCCCGTACAGACCCGTCTCGCCGACGCCTTCGGCGCCGGCCACCTGGCCACGGCACGCCGAGTCCTGATGCTGCTGGCCGCCCTGCACGACATGCCGGGCAAGGCGATCGCCTCCTTCCAGATGCTCTTCGCCGTCCCGCGGACCCGAGACGCCGAACTTGCCGAAGCCGGAAGGCTCTGGGCCCAGGCTGCAGCCCGCGCCGGCCTGCCCCTGAACGCACAGCCGGGCGATGCGCGACCGCACGCCCACGTCACCGCCCGGTACCTGCCCGCCCTGCTTGGCTGCACATGCCCGCGCTGCCAGAACACCGACGGCCGCAACCCGCACGACCTGCCACTGCACGACATCGCAGCCGTACTCGGCGGACACCACGGCGACATCCCCAACAACACGACGATCCGCGCGGCCGGCCTCCGGCTCGATCCGCTCTGGCACGCTCTGCACCGCGCACTCGTGACAGAACTCGCCCGGCTCCTGGACGTCGATCTCCAGCGCCTACCCGGCCTGATCAGTCTCGAACGCCCCTGCATTCCCGTGCTCTTCGCCGGTCTGGTAGTCCACAGCGACTGGATCGCCTCCAACGAGAACCTGTTCACCTACCGCACCCCAGACACCGCCGGCACCGACACCAGCGCCTGGTGGCAGGCCAGCCAGCAGCAGGCCGCAGCCGCCATCACCACCCTGCGCCTCCACCGCTGGAACCCCCGACCCATGACCTGGGCCGAACAGATGCCCAGCACCCCCCGCCCACGCCCCACCCAACAGGCGATCATCGACCACCCACCCACCGACCAGAGCCTGGTCGTCATCGAAGACACCACCGGCGGCGGAAAGACCGAAACCGCCCAGTACCTCACCCACCACCTCGCCCGCACCTGCGGCTACCACGGCTCCTACACCGCCCTGCCCCTGCGCGCCGCCGGCGACCAGATCGCCGACCGCACGGCCGCCTACCTCGCCACCGTCCTCGGCGACCGCGAACTCGCCCACCTCGCCCTCGTCCACGGCAACGCCTTCGCCCACGGCACCACCAGCCACCTCGCGCTCACCGACAGCGTCATCACCATGGCCGCCAACATCACCTGCGACGACCACAAGGTCCACCACAACGCCCCGGCCGTCATCCTCGACCACTGGTACCTCGCGCGAACCCGCGGCCTGCTCTCCTGCTTCGGCGTCGGAACCATCGACCAGATCATCCTCGCCGCCCAGCACGGCAAGCACTGGTTCCTGCGCCTGTACGCCCTCGCAGGCAAAACCGTCGTGATCGACGAAGCCCACGCCTACGACCTCTACCAGCAACGACTCCTCGCCGCGGCCATCGCCTGGCTCGCCGACGCCGGCGCCAGCATCGTGGTGCTCTCCGCCACCCTCCCCGCACCCATCCGCAACGACCTCGTCAACGCCTGGCGCCGCGGCCACAACAGCAACCCCGAGAACACCCCACCCACGGGCCCGATCACCATCGTCGACAGCAACGGCCACTGCCGCACCCACACCCCAGCCCGCTCACGCCGCACCCGCTACCGCACCCGCATCAAACTCCTGCCCGACCCCGGCCCACACGAACTCGCCCACCACCTCCTCAGCCGCCACCCCCACGGCATCACCACCGTCATCCGCAACTCCGTCACCCGCGCCGAAGACCTCCACTGCGCCCTGCGCGACATCGCCCGCCACTACGGCTGGAAGCCCGAAGAGATCCAGCTCCTGCACTCCCGCTACCAAGAACGCCACCGCTCCCACCACCAGCACCACATCGAAACCCGGCTCGGACCCCACCCTGACCCCGAACTCCGCACCGAACACCCCAACCCCCAGCGCCCGCACCGCCTCCTGCTCATCGGGACCCAAGTCCTGGAACAGAGCCTCGACTACGACACCGACCACCTCTACACCGACCTCGCCCCCCTCGACCTCCTCCTGCAGCGACGCGGCCGCCAATGGCGCCACCCCATCAACAGGCCCCACCTGCGCCACGGCACCCCCCTCACCCACGTCCTGTGGACCCCCCGCCCCGACGGGCTGCCCCAACTCCTCCCACCCACACCCCACGCCGTCTACGACCCCTACATCCTGGCCGCCACCTGGCACGCCCTCACCGACCGCGCCCCCACCCACGCCCCCCTCACCCTCAACCACCCCCACCACACCCAGCTGCTCCTCGACACCGTCTACGCCGACCATCCCCCCGCCGGAGACCAGCCCATCCACCAACTCCTCGCCGAACTCCACCCCCACTGGATCCGCCGCCTCCAAGAAGAGGCCACCCAGGCAGGCCACCGCGCCCTGTGGCCCTACGACGATGAAGGCAACCCCACCACCGTGGCGAAACTCGCCTCCAGCCCCCTCGACGACACCTTCGCCCGCTCCCGACTCGGCACACCGTCAACCGACCTCATCGCCCTCTACCAGCACGAAGACGGCCGCCTCACCTGGCAGCCCACAGACCCGGAACCAGCCGACCTCACCCCCCACCACCCCATCCGCCACACCGAACCCCACCGACGCCAGCGCCTGGAAATCCACCGAAACACCATCCCAGCCCCCGCACACTGGTTCACCGGACGCACCCCCCTGCCCGACCCCACCACCTGGACCATCCCCAACGCCGGCACACTCATGGACCGTCCCGTCCTGCTGCTACGCCCCGACGGCCAGCCGGTCGACCCGCGCCTCGAATGTCTGAGCTATCACCTGGACACCGGCCTGTCCCTGCGGTGATGACTCAGACGACATACGCTCGAAGCCTCGGAAACGAGGATCAACCTGGGCGAAGCTCACCATGGCCCAGACACTCCCTCACGCCAGGGAACACACAACAGCTCACCAACAAGTGAGTGAGAACGGACCCGCCTGTAGGGATCAGCCCGTCGAACATGGAAGCCGCCGCGAACCCGACCCGTCCTCCCCGCGCGCCTGGGGATCAGCCCTCTGGGAGCTACGCTCATACGACCAGGCCGTGGTCCTCCCCGCGCGCCTGGGGATCAGCCCGACGTGGTGAGCCTCGCTTCCCTTGACAAGGACGTCCTCCCCGCGCGTCCGGGGATCGCCCCTCCGACCACGGCACCCGCTTCCCGGCCGAAGGGTAGGCCCCGCGCGTTCGGGGATCGCCCCGCCTCCGCGCGCACACTGCTGGACCCCCGAGTGCAGGCCCCGCGCGTTCGGGGATCGCCCCGTGGCCCAGTGCTCCGCGCCGTAGAGCTGGTAGGTAGGCCCCGCGCGTTCGGGGATCGCCCCAGCTCTTCTTCGGTGGGCATAGGGCACCTCCGGTAGGCCCCGCGCGTTTGGGGATCGCCCCGTTGCGGCGGCGCGCCTGTACATGGGCCGGTAGTAGGCCCCGCGCGTTCGGGGATCGCCCCCGCGCGAACTTCGAGCTGCCCGGGGTGGTCTTGTAGGCCCCGCGCGCCTGGGGATCAGCCCCAGCTGCTGGTCAGGCCGAGGGCGCTGTGGCGGTCCTCCCCGCGCGCCCGGGGGATCAGCCGGCGATCCTGGCCTGGGCCGACGCCGACCAGACGTCCTCCCCGCACGCCCGGGGGTCAGCCCGTTCTCCACTGGGCGCACAAGATCCTTGTGCCGTCCTCCCCGTGTGCTTGGGGATCAGTCGGTCAGGGCCCAGACCGTGCCCTCCAGCATCGCGTCTTCCCCGCGCGCCCGGGGATCAGCCGCTTCCGCTCGCCGTGCCGACAGACCCGGTCAAGCCCCCCCCGCCCGGGGATCAGCCCCGCATGGACGAGGCGCAGCGAGAACTCTGGGAGTCCTCCCCCGTGTGCCCGGGGATCAGCCCAGGACCGGCATCAGCCCGTGCCAGAACACCCGGTCCGCCCCGCTCTCCCAGGGATCAGCTCTCCCAGGTTGTGGCGGTCTCCTCCGCCCCCATGTCCGCCTCGTACGCCCGGGGGGCGTCGGCTCGCCGCCCACCGAGCCGAGCTGGAGGCCACGTCTGCCCTGAGGGGCCGGGGGTCGTCCGCAGCCGTCGGTAGGGTGGGTCGGGCGAGGACGTCCTCCCCCGTGCGCCTTGGGGATTTCCTGCGATTTGGGCGTGCAGCGCCTCGAACGGTGTGGTCAGGGGCGCGCCCCCGGGCAGCAACTCGCACTGTACGGGGGCGCGTTCCGGAGTACCGTCCTGAGTGTCTAGGTCAGCACGGAGTACGGAGCCAGTATGCCCCTGAACGAGACCGAGCACATCGGGACGCGTGTCCGCATCGCGCGGAACGCCGCCGGCCTTACCCAGACCGAGGTCGCTGACCACATCGGCCGTACGGAGAGCTGGATGGCCAACGTGGAGTCGGGACGCCAGCCTCTCGACCGCTACAGCGTCATCACCGCGATCGCCGAGCGCTGCGACGTTGACGTGGTCTGGCTGCTGGGACAGCCCTACCGCCTCCAGACCAGCGGCGGAAACCTTGCCCACGCTCATATCCCCGCCCTGCGAACGGCACTGCGGCGAGCGGGCCTCATCCTCAGCGGCCACCCCGGACTCTCCCCGCAGGGCCCGCCCGTCAAGCTGGCCGATGTCCGGAAGCGGACCCGGAAGGCGAACACCGCGCGGCAGGCCGCGAACCTGCCAGAGGTGGCCACGATCCTGCCGCCCCTGGTGGAAGATCTGAACACGGCGGTGCTCACCTGGGCGGACAGCGCCCGCGAGGATGCGCTGCGGCTGCTTGCCGATGCGGCTCGCACCGCGCGGATGTGCCTGAACCAGCTCGGCTACCCGGACCTGGCGTGGTCGGCGGCCGAGGTGGCCGCTGCGGCAGCGGCGCGCCTTGACGACCCGGTCGTCAAGGCGGCCGTGGCCTGGGACCGGTGTGGGGCGCTGCTGCACCAGGCGTCCCTGCGGGAGACGGTCGCGGTCGCCGAGGCGGCGATGCGGGACCTGGAGCCGTACGCCGCCGGCGCGCAGGCGGTTTCGGCCGCGGTGTCGCTGCGGGGGGCTCTGCACCTGCGGTGCTCGATCGCGCACGCCCGCGGCGGGCAGAAGAGCGATGCCTGGGGACGGATCGAGGCCGCTCTGGAGGACGCCGACCGTCTGGGCCCGTCCTGGTACGACCTGGACGCGCACACCGTGTTCGGACGCGGCACGGTCGCCGTCCACGCGGCGGAAGCCGGCGTCGAGGTCGACCAGCCGGATGCCGGCCTGAAGAAGGTCCCCGCAGTGAACATCGCGGAGGTGCCGAGCAAGGAGCGCCGCACCCATTACCTGATTGACGAGGCGCGGGCGCTTCACCGGATGGGCAGGAGCCCTTCGGCGGTGGTCAAGCTCCGCGAGGCGGCTGCGGCCGCGCCGTACTACGTGTACGCGGACCCCATGAGCCGCGCGCTGGTGTCGACCCTGGCCCGGGACGGCGTCCCGTCGCAGGCCTCCGCCCTCTCCGGCCTGATCCGGAGCATGGAGCTGGCCAGCTGACCTTGGGCCGGGTCGAACTGCTGCGCCCCCTAGATTTCCTAGGGGGCGCACGCGTGGGGAGACGTCACCCTCGGATGGTCACTGCCCGTCTTGAAGTGATCATCAGGGAGTAAACGGCGATGGAGCCGATCGACACCCGCGACCCCGCCGCCGCGGCCGGCGCCTACACCAGGATTTTGAACTGGCCACTCACGGTCGGATACCGCTACCGCCCCCGGCAGGGCTGCACCTGCGGAAACCCCCGCTGCCCCACTCCCGGAGCCCACCCCGTCCCGGGCCCGCCGAACCTGCGCGACCAGCACGAGATGATCCGGGAGTTGGAGGCCGCGCCCGGAGCCGGACTCATCATCTGGACCACGCGCTTCGACGCCGTCATCGTGCCCCGCGCCGTCGGCATGGCCGCCATGGTCGCCCTCGACCACCTCGCCCACGTTCCCTGCCTCGTCACCGAAGCCCACGCCACGCTCTTGGTCCTGCCCGCCACGGGCCGCTACGCCCAGCGCGGCGAGACCTCGGCACAGGTCCGGTCCGGCTCCTGCCAGTGGATCGCCGCACCGCCCACGCACGGCGTCCGCTGGGACGCACCGCCCTGGCTGGAAGGAACCTCCACACCCGCCGCCCTTCTCCACGGCGGTGACGTCGGGCTGCGCCTGCGTGACGCCTACAAGACGGTACGCATTACGGAGGCCCGGCCGTGACGACGCGCCACACCACCAACCCCGACACCGGCGCCCAGGGCGCCGTCGCGCAGTGGCTCCGCGCGGCTGCGGCGGGACGATCGGGGGAGGGGAACGTGTGGCGGGAGCGAGGCTTTCTCCTGCTGCCGTGCGGCGTCCTCTTCTCGGCGGTACGCCTGTCCGCCGAGCTCGTCCAGGCGGCCGCCGCCAGCACCGACACCGCGGTCATCGACCTCTACCTCGCCGGCGCACTGGACGACGGCCCCGTCATCTGCGACCGCCACGCCGGCTGGTACTACGCGCTCGTCCCCGCCAGCACCGCGCACCGCTGGGCCGTCCCCGGGACCGTCTGCCTCGGCGGGAACTCCAGCCTGGGCGTACCGCACCCCAGCGTCAACGGCACGGCCGGGGAACGCCTCTACTGGTCGGTGCCGATGGCTTCGCCCGGCCTGCTCTGCCCGCCCCACGCGGTCGCGCAGCTCGTCGAGGCCGCCCGCACCCAGGCGGTGAGCCATGCATGACCCCCTGCCTATCGACACCCAGACCATCCGCAGCACCGGCGCCCGGGCCGACGCCATCGCGACGCGAGCGCTCAGCGCGCACTGGACGCCCCCGCAGACCGAGCCTGTGAACAGCGCGAACGAAGTACCCGTCGACCGCCCGGTGCCGGACGGCAGCGCCCCTGAGCAGCCGGTGCCCCGGCTGCAATCCGTCGCGCTCACCGGCTCCTTCTTCATCACGACCGGCCCAGAGAACCGCGTCCTGCTTCTGCGGCTGACGGAGGAGGAGAGGTGGATCCTCCCAAAGGACGCGATGGGCCCCCACGACAGGACGCCCTTCGCCGCCGCACGAAGGATCCTGGCGGCCTGGACACGCCTGCCCGGCCCGCCCCTGCCACGTCTCCTGCTCATCGACTACCTGGAGCCCGCCGACGGCCGGGTCTTCCCGGTGACGCACCTCATCTACGACGGCGGCCACATCTCCGAGAAGACCTTCCGCGCGATCCGGACCCCGGAGCGCTTCCAGGAAGCAAAAGCCGTTTCTCCGGCTTATCTCCGCTCTACGACGGGCCTAGCCCCGGAAACCGCCGACCACCTGGAGCTGTGCGCGAGGGCACGCTTCACCGGACGGATCGCCTACCTCCACAACGGCCGCAAGGTCTCCTACGGGGACCACGGGCGCAACGTGAAGCCGTGGGACGCCGACTGCGCGGCCACGGACCTGCACGTCACCGAGAACACCGACGTCGGCAAGGGCATGCCCCTGGGATGGCGGAAAGCCCTCTGAGGGACCATCGCCGTGCTGCGGAACCGGTCATGTGCGACGGCGAGTTCGGACAGTTTCCAGGACGAAACCGGGCATGCCGGGGCATCCGACTTCGCCCAGGGCCTCGCGCGATGCTGGCAAAACGTGAAGGCCCCGCCCGCCACCCGACTGCGCGGTGACGGACGGGGCCCAGGCCCGGTGGGCTACATCGCGGCGGCGTAGGTGTCGCCGATCGGTGTGAGAGGAACACCCCGCCGGGTGAGGTCGGCCACGACGCTCGGCCAGTCCGGCGCCGTGCTCCCGGCAGCCCGCTCCGCGCCGGTCCCGGCCGAGCCGCCTCCCACGTCCCGTTCCGGCCGGGCCGGTGTCAGGCCGGTGCGGACGGTGATCGCCGACGGGCGGGTGAGCAGTCCTCCGGTCGGGGGGACGACGGCGATCTCGTGCTGCTGCGGAGCGTTGGGCTCCACCGGCGGGTTGCCGGACAGCAGGAGGCTGAGCAGCACGGTGGCGGACTCGTCGGTGAGGATCTGGGCCGCCTTCTTCAGCCGGTGCCGCTGGCTGGCCGGCAGCGACAGGGCGAGAGCTTCGGCCGGGCCGACGCTGAGCGGGACCGCGACACACACCTCCCGGGGGGAGTACTCGTGCCAGTCGAACTGCGCCGACCGGGGACCGTGCTCGTCGATGGTCTGGAACAGATGGCCCATGTTCGTGATGGTCCGCGAGGTGAGGCGGACGGGCCGGTAGCGGGACAGATGGTCCATTCGGGCGTCGAACGGCAACTGCTGCAGCAGGCTCTTGCCCACCGCGCTGGCATGCGCGGCGAACCGGAAGTCCACCCACTCATAGACCTTCGGCGCCTCCGGGCTGTCAGAGAGCCGGGAGATCTGCACCTCACCCTCCGTGTAGCTGCTGACGTAGACCGCGGCCCCCACCGCATCCCGCAGCGTGCCCAGGGTCCGCTGCAGAGCGGTTTCCGCCGACCCGCCGAACGGCTGGGCCAAGGCCAGCAGATCCGGGCCCGGCGTGTAGCCGCCGTCGGCGAGCCCGTCCGCCATGCCTCTCTGGCACAGCCACGGCAGCATCCGCTCCACCACCGCCTTCGACACCCGCGACCGCTTGGCGAGCTGCGCCGGACTCAGCGCCACCGACGACCCCAGCAGCACATGCAACATCCGCAGTGCCTTCTCCACTGCCTTCCACTGCCCAGGCGCGGAACCCCTGCCCGGAACCTGCCGCGCCGCGACCGTCAGCCGCGGCGCCCGCAACGGTGAGGAGGAGAACTGCTCGCTGCGCCCGGGCACGGTGGCGCCGGCCGCGGCCAGGAGCGCGGCGCACACCTCTTCGGAGAACTCGATGTCCTCGACGGCCTGGCCATCGGCCGGGAAGGCGCCGGGGTCATCCCGTAGCGCCAGGGCGTCGCCGTGGCCGAGCTGAGCGGCCGCGCGCACCAGCTCCGCGATGTCCGAGCCGACATCGGGCCCGCCGAGGCGTGCGGCGATCACGGCCAGGCGGAAGACGGCCCCGGGATGGCCGTGCTCGGCGGCCTCGCCCAGCCACCGCTCGGCGGCATCCAGGTCGTCGTGCCGCAACGCCCTGGAGCCCAGCCGGTAGAAGGAGTTCACATCTGCTGGATCCACCACGCCAGCGCCGGTGTCGCTTCCTTGGCCCGTGCGGGCGGCCCAGCTGCCGTCCGGCCGGTCCCAGAAGTCGGCAGGTCCCCGCAGGCGTGACATCAGGGAGGCGAGCCTGTCGGCGGTCTCCGGCTTGGTACCGCGAGTTCCACCCGCTGTTACGTCACTCACCTGAGTCCCTTTCCCCGCGTTGCCGCTTGTGCCCCTCTTTGAGACGGATCAGTTTGCGCAGTTTTTGGCGCAGCTCCCTGATAGCCCGAACCCGCTGGACTTGTACCTGCTGGCGCGGAATGCCCAGAGCCGTCGCGATCGCCGTGTCGTCCGCACCGCAGCTCTGCATCTCCACCACTGAACGGCGCTGGCTCGGCCGCATCCTGCGGATCTCCGGGATGACCACCGTCCGCAGCAGCAACGCGTCCTCGCGCTCGACCTGGCTTTGAAGAACCCAGGGTTGCGCGCCGGGCTCCAGCTTTCCAGGCTCCTGAGGTATCGCTATCGGCCTGCCGCCGCGCGCCAAGTCGATCGCCAGATTCCGGACCACAGTGAGGTAGTACGCCAGCAGGTTCCGCGCGGCCAGCTCCGGATCGGCCAGCCACCGAGTCGCGGTCCGCTCGAAGGCCTCCTCGGCGATCCACTCCCGCCACGTCGGCGGAACGGACGGATACCTGCGCGCGAGCCACTTCCCACCCACCCGCATGCACGTCCCGTAGGCGTTCACCAGGAGCTCGGCAGGGTCGCCGCCCGCCTCGGACTCGCCCTCGGAGGACGCCCCATCGGCTACCACGGCCCATGCTCCTCGCCCCGCCCCGCCGCCGCGCGAGCGGGCCCAACCGTCCAGACGGTCAGCACACCTCCGTCCGCGGCTTCGTACCGGACGACCTGCCACACCGGGGCATCTCCCGATGCCGACGGCCGGCCAGGCGGCTTCCGCCGCACCAGACCCCTCAGCGCGCGCAGAGCGCCAACGGTACTCACGACCGTGGGGGCGTACGCGATCACTTCCAGGAGCGTCATTCCAAGCTCCACACGCTCGTAGTTGCACCGGCGCGCTCCGCGCCGCTCATCCTGTCCTACGTAGCGAAGGCCCCGGAACTAACACGCGAACGAAACTGTTTCCCGATGCTCGATCACAAGGCTTGCGCGATCGATTCCGATCTCTGCGACACCGGAATCTGAAGCGGCGTGGCGCCATGGCTGCGGAGCAGACTCACCGGCGGCCCTTAACGTGCAGCGCCCCAGGCAACGATCCGGGGCCAGCCGCTCGCCCTGCAGTTTCGATTCGCCGGTGAATCACGGTCCCCGAGCGGGTGAACCAGGCTCCGGGAACCTGTTGCCGCCCCCGCGGTCTGCGGATGCCTGCGGCCTCCCTGGCCCAGGTGGCAGTTATCCGAGGATGGCGGTGGTGCGCTGGGCGAAGGTGGTGGTGGCGAGGCTGGGGTGTTCTCGGGTGAGGGCGGTGGCGATGCCGGAGAGGCGATGGTGGAGGCGGGGCGACGAGACGTTCTTGGCGGCGGCGAGCACGGATTCCCCTGTCGTCAGCGCGCTGGTGACGTCGCCTTCGAGGCGCTGGATGTCGACGAGGTCGAGTGCGGCGACGAGCCGGTCGCGAGGGTAGTCATCGCTGTCGGCCTCAAGCCGTGACGCTAGGTACTCACGCGCGTTCCCGGGCCTCTTGAGAGCGAGCCAGGCGCGGCCGGTCGCGGAGTCGATGGCGGAGGTGGTGAGCCACTGGGTCCACCATGGGTCGTCGGCGCTGCGGCGCCCGAGCTGCTCGTGCGCTTCGTCGCGTGCGGAGCGGACGCCATCGGGGTCGTGGCTGCGGCCGGCAACGACGATGAGCCGGTCGGCGAGGATGGCCTTGACGCCGGGGCTCAGTCCGGGGCGGCGACCGGCGACGGAAATCAGGGTTTTTGCCTCGTGATGTTGGCCCAGGTGTGAGCACTGATAGGCCATGGACGCCAGGAGGTTGGCGGTGGCGTCCGCGGTGCCGCTGCCGGCCTCGGCTTCGCGGGCCAGGGAGAGCCCCGTCTGGTAGACGCGCTGGGCCGCTTCGTGACGGTCGGAGTCGAACAGCATCCATCCGTACTGCTCGCTCAGGCAGATGAAGGTGGTGTGGAGCCGCGCTCGCAACGCAGCGGTCGCCGGGGACCCGGTGATGATCTCCGCCGTGCTGCGCCACATGCCGTCGGTCCAGGTCAGGGCGTGTTCACTGCCCTGGGTGTCGTCCAGGGCGCGGATCTGGCGCACGGAGTCCTCGATCTGGCGGAGGACGCCTTCGATGAGCGGGCCGCCGCCGTGGGGGCCGGCGTAGGCGGGTGTGCCGTCGAGGAGTTGTTCGAGGGCGGGGGCCGTGACGGCTGTGCCACTCAGCAGGAGGAAGGTTCGGCGGTGCATCGGCGCTCCCTGTGTGGCGAGGAGGAGGTCCGCCGCACGCCGGTAGTCGTACGGGCTGTCAAGCGGGCCGGCGGTGTGCTGACTGCGTGAATCAGCGTCCCAGCCGAGGTCCGGCGGTGACAAGGGGCCGCCCCAGCCGTGCTGAGAGGGTGGCCAGCGCGTCGGCCTGCCCAGCCCCCAGGGACTTGCCCTGGGGGCACACCCCCGGTTGGGAGCGAGCCGCTACGCCTGGGGCCGAGCCGTCCGTCCAGGAGATGGTCTCGGCGATCACCGGAGTTGCCTACGAGCTGTCCACCCGCTGCCAGGAAGCCGCCGACTACGCCGGCGTGCTCTGGCCGCATACCAGGGCCTCGTCGCCACCGATGAGAGCGGAACTCCTGCACCGGCAGGTCTTCCTGGCCCACCACGCCGCCGGCGACGTGGACGCCCTCCGCGAAGCCGCCGCTCGGCTGGCCCGGATCAACGGGCCCAAAGCCGGTCATACGGCACTGACGGCCTGCCGACGGGGTATCGCCATACAGGTAATGCCCGGATTCCCCCCGCTGTGGGCTGGGGGAATCCGGGCCTTGGCCGTTCAGCGACTGGTCAGGCGGTTGGGGCCTGACCGCCGGTCGCGTGCGGGAGGAACGCGGTGAAGGCGGCCTGAGTGAAGGTGATGGCCGGTCCCGCCGGACTCTTCGAGTCGCGGATGGCGATGAAGCCGCGGGTGGGCCGGACGTCGGCGATCTCGACGCACTGCTCGCCGGCGTCGCTGAACGACGACTTATGCCATTGCGCTTCGGTTAGGTCGGTGGCGTACAGCCTGGTCGTGTCGGTCATGACTTCTCCATGGTGGATTTGATCTTCTCCCGTGAGTCGTCGACGGGGAGTGCTGCGGCCACGATCCGCTCGAAGGCGGCCTCGTAGACCTTCACGTCGTCGGTGCCCTCGGCGAAGGACCCACCGCGCAGGGTCTCCAGACTGATCACGGTGGGCCAGGGGTGGGGGAACCTGACGATGTGGAACGGGCCCGCCATCCCGGGGTGAGGGGTGGCGAGTATCGGCATCACCTGGAGGGTGATGTTGGGCAGGTCGGCCATGTCGAGCAGGTGCCGCAGCTGCTCGCGCATCAGCGAGGGGTGGGTCGCCGACCGGTAGTGCAGGGTCGATTCGTGGATGACGGCCCACAGCTTGAGAGGTCCGCCCGGCCGGTGGGTGTCGGTGAGGATGGCCTGGCGCTTCTTGCGCATCTCCACGAGCACGGAGACCTCGTCCGCGGTCCGGGTGATGGCGGTTGCGGTGATGATCTCGCGGGCGTACTGCGGGATCTGCAGCAGGCCGGGGAGCACCTCGGGGCGGTAGATCCGGGTGTCCTCCGCGTCCTCCTCCAGGCCGATGTAGTCCTTGTAGTTGGTCTCGGGCAGGTCGCCGTAGTTGCTCCACCAGCCGACCTTGTTGGCGTCGCGGGCCAGCTCCTCCATCGCGGTCACCACGGTCTCGTCGGTGACCCCGTAGGCCTTCAGGAGCGGCTTGACGTCCTTGATGGGCAGGTGGGCTTTGGCGTTCTCGATCCGGTTGATCTTGCTGGCGTCCCAGCCGACGGCCTGAGCGGCGCTGTCGGAGGTGTTGAAGCCGGCGTTCTTCCTGAAGGTTCGCAGCGCGCTGCCGAGACGGCGTCTGCGCACGGTCTGCACAAGCGGCGGTGTGGGCACGGGAAGTTGGACCTCTCTGCGGGCTGGCAGGTCGATACAGGGGCGGATCTTCCCCTTCCGGGGGTGCGGCTTCCTCTTGCCGGGTCAGTCTGCCCGTCCCGGGGATCGGAAGTCGATCGAACATCCCTCCAATCGTTGGGAGTTTGGTTGCAATGGTTGCAGGCATCGCGTCATCGGGTGCATTCTTCCAATGTGACGCCGTGACCAAGTGTCAGCAGATGATCACGCTGAGGTTGTAGGTCGCGGTCCCAGAACGGCCGGGTTCGAGCATGGCCCGGCCCGCCGGCCTCGTGTCCCCGCCCCCCGTCGGGGACACGAGGCCACGCACCCCACCCCCGCTCCCAACTCGCCGAGGCCACCCATGAGCCAGAGCACCACTCGCACACCCCGCACCCACAGGCCGGCCCTCACCGCCCGCGCCATACAGGGCCCCAAGGCCGGCAGGGCCGCCCGGTGACCGGCGCCCTGGCGGAAGACGTGAAAGCAGCCCCCACCGGCCCCCAGCGCTACAGCGACGGCTACACGCCCCGCGACACCGCCCCGGCCCGCGCCCGACGAGACGTCACCCTCTGCCTGCGCACCTGGGGCCTCGATGCCCTGGTCGACGACGCACGGCTGATCGTCTCCGAGCTCGTCGCGAACGCGGTCCAGCACACCGCGTCCCGCCGGATCGGCGTCTCCGTCACCCGACACCCCGACCACGTGAGGATCGTCGTCACCGACACCAGCCGCACCCTCCCCGACCCCGCGACCCACACCCTCGGAGGCGAGGCCGAGTCCGGCCGCGGACTCCAGCTCGTCGACCAGTTCGCCACCCGGTGGGGCAGCAAGCGGTTCCGGACCGGCAAACAGGTCTGGGCCGAACTCACCACCGGCAAGACGGCGTCGTGAGCACCGGCGACTGGGGCGAGTTACACGGCCCCACACACCTGACCCCGCCCAGGAAGCGTCGGCACGCCCGACCGGACGGGAACGTGGTCGCAGGACTGCTGATGACGACAGGCAACGTGCTCGGCCTGGCCGTCCTCGCACTCTCCTGCGCCCACCAGGCCGACGGCGCCACCCCCGGCCCCTCGATCACCGTTCCGGACCAGACACCCGCCGAAGCACAGCCGACCCGCAGGCCGGCCATCGACACGGCGCACACCGTCACCCCGCGACCGGCGGCCCGCACCACAGACACACGGGCCTGCCGCTGCGGATCCCGCACCCGCCCCACCCTGTGAACTCCGGTGGCAGCGCGGCGCCTCCCGGCCCGCGCCGTCACCGGCCAGAACCCCGGCCCGGCACCCCGAACGATGACACCGCCGGACCGGGCACCGTCCCCGGCTGAACAACCCTGGACAGGTCGAGCAGCCGGGGACGGGCACCACCGCGCACCGGTCGGCCATCCTCGCCACGGCCCCTTGCCCGCAGGCAACCGAGGCTGCACCGTACGGAAGTTCATCGCGTCCGTCCCCTGACCGGATGGAGGGCCCCTGTGCCTGCCACCACACCGCGTGAATCCCACACCGCCACCGACTTAGACGGCATGGCCGCCCTCGCCGCCCGCCACGGCGTACCCGTCGAGGACGCGCTCCTGATCGCGATCAACCTGCACGGCATCCGATCCCCGCAGAACCGCCATCGCGCCCGGGTCCTGATCCGCCTTGCGTCGGCACCCTCGGTGCCGTGGCAGGTGATCGTCCCGCTCAACGCGGCCGCCTCACCGTTCGTTCTCGACGAGGACACCCTTCTCCTGGCCGGAATCCCCGTCGCCACAGTGACGCGGATCGACGCCGACGAGGCAGTGGGCGGCTACTTCCGCAACGACGGCCGTGCCGCCACCCTCAACCCCAACGCCCGCAGCCGCTGCGTCGGCTGCGCGTTCTGCCCCAACACCCTGGAAGCCGCCGCCGACCCCCGCCTGTCCGAGCAGCGCGCGGTCCGCGAGCTCCTCGACGCCATGGCCCAGCAGCACCCGGCCGGCACCCTGACCGGACTGGAAGAGGTCACGGTCTCCACCGGCTGCTTCGAACGCGAACAGGCCGCCGTCGACCACCTCGGCGACCTCCGCGCGGTGATGACCGAGGCCGGCATCACCGCGCGGATCGGGTTCCTCACCTCGGTGCTTCGCACTCAGGCGGCCTTCGACACCCTGGCCCGCACCGCCGGTCCGTTCGTCCTGCGGATGACCGCCGAGTGCTTCACCCGCCGCGACCTGCTGCTGAAGGCCTCCAAGGCGGAGCTCACCCGGCAGCAGATGCCGCGCGTGCTGCGCCGGGCCGTACGCGCCGGACACGACACCTCGTTCACGTACATCGTCGGCCTCGACGACCTGGCCGCCATGGAGGACGGCGTCCGCGGCCTCGCCCCGCACATCACCGAGTTCCCGAACCTTCAGGTCTACCAGGCCCACAACCGGATCATGGCCGGGCTCCGCGCCCCCGGCGCCACCGACCTCGCCTTCTACCTTCAGGCCCGCACGGTCCTGGAGGACATCCTCGGCCCCACCGGGCTGCGCCCCAAGGCCTGGGAGTGCTACCGGCCCCTGTGGCACTTCACCTTCGGACCCGAACACCTGGTCGCCGCATGACCGGCCACGCTGATAGGGCGGATCTCCTCTGGCGGGCCCAGGCCTACGTCGCCGCCGCGCAGATCCACCTCCAGGACAACGTGCTGCTGCGCCGCCCGCTCGGCCCAGGGGACGTGAAGGCGCGCCCGGCCGGCCACTGGGGCACCGTGCCGGGGACGGCGTGGGCCCTGGCCCACGTCGCGCTGCTGTCCGGCACCAGCGACATCGACGGCACCGAGCTGGTGGCGCTGCTGGGCGCCGGCCACGCCGGAGTGACGCAGATCGCCGCGGGGTGGCTCACAGGCCACCTTGTCGCCGCCCGTCCGCAGTTCACCCGAGACGAGCAGGGGCTGGTGAACCTGTGCCGGTCCTTCCCCGAGGCGGCCGGCCTTGGCTCCGAGGTCACCCCGGCCCTGCCCGCCGGTGACTTCCTCGGCGGCCGGCTCGGCGGCTGCCTCCCCTTCGCCCAGGGCGCCGCCCTGGCCTCCGGCCCCGGCCGGGTGATCGTGCCGGTCCTCGGCGACGGCGAGTGCGAGACCCCGACCACAGCCGCGGCCTGGCTCGCCGCCCACGCCCTGCCCGGCACCCCGGTGCTGCCGATCGTCCACCTCAACGGCTTCCGCATGGGCGCCCCGAGCCTCCTCGCCGGCCTGGACGAGCAAGCCCTGACCGCGTACGCGGCCGGGCTCGGCTGGCACGCCCGCACCGTCACCGTCCCGGACGACGGGCACGAGGCCTTCCACGCCGAGCTCGCCCAGGGCGTCGCCGACACCCTGGCCGGGCGGCGCACGGTCCTGCTCATGCGGTGCGTCAAGGGCTGGAGCGGCCCCGCCGCCGTGAACGGGCAGCAGGTCCTCGGAACCGCCCGCGCGCACAAGACCCCGCTCACCCGGGCCGCCTCCGACTCCGCCCAGACGTACGCGCTGGAAGCGTGGTTGTCCTCGTACCGGCCCGAGGAGCTGTTCACCGACGGCGGCCACCCCGGCCCCGGCCTTGCCGCAGCCCTGGCCGCAACAGCATGGCCACGCCTGACGGGGCCGCGACGGGCCACGCTGCCGCGCGCCACCGTTCAGCAGCAGCCCGTCTCGTTCGCGGACGCCGTTGCCACCGTGGTCCGCGCCCACGCCCGCGCCGGGGACTTCCGCGTCTTCAGCCCGGACGAGCTCGCCTCCAACCGCCTCTCCGAACTGGCCGGACAGGCATGGACCACCGAGGTCCTCGCCGAGGAGGTCCTGGGCGAGCAGCTCGCCGGATTCAACGCGGCCGGCGGCCGCGGGGTCCTCATCTCCTACGAGGCGTTCGCCCCACTCCTGGCGACCGGACTCATCTCACTGCTCAAGCAGCAGCGCATGCCCGGCGCCGCCCCGCGGCCGAGCTTCAACCTGCTCCTGACCTCCTACGGCTGGCACAACACCTACACCCACGGCGACCCCTCGCTGACGACTACGCTCCTCGCGCTGGAGGACCCGGCCCTACGGGTGCTGACGCCGGCCGACCCGGCCCGGCTGACGGCCGTCCTGGACGACGCCTTCACCAGCACGGGCCAGCTCAACGTGATCGTCGCGGGCAAGCACCCGCTGCCGCCCGTACCCGCCGACACGCTCCGCCAGGAGCTGGACCGCGGGATCGCCGTCTGGCCGCACCTGTCAGACGTCCAGCCGCCGGCCTTGACCGTGCTGGTGTGCGGGGACCTTCCCGCCGCTGTCACCGCCGAGGCACTGCCCCAGATCCGGGCGGAGCTCGGCGTGGCGGTGCGGGTGGTGTCCGTCCTCGACCTGACCGTGCTCGGCGACCCCACCGTGTGGCCCTCCGGCCTCCGCGCCGCCGAGCTGGACGCCCTGCTCGGCGAGGACGCAGCCCTGCTGATCGTCACCCTCGCCCACCCGGCCGCGATCTGGTCCCTCCTGAAGGCACGGCACGCCCGGCCGGTCGAGGTGATCGGCTGGCGCGAGACCGAAGGGCCACGCACCCAGCAGGACCTCGCGGCCGCAGCCGGCATGACCGCCGAGGGCCTGATCGGGGCCGCCGGACGCCTGCTGAAGGCGAGGACGCGATGCGACACCTGGTGATCGACTCCTTCGACTTCACCGATCTCGCCGACCACGCCGGCCCGGGCGACGACACCGTCTTCGTCGCGGTCCGCTCCGGCCGGGCCGCCGGCTGGTACGGGCCCCTCACCGAACCCGTCGCCCGCACCGTCCTCGCCCTGGCCGCCGTCCTCGTCGGCGCCGACGCGACCGACCACGAAGGCATCCAGGACCGCCTGGCCCAGGCGGCACCCCGCTCCCGGGCCGGGTCGTGGGCGGTTGGGGCGCTGGACTGCGCGGCCTGGGATCTGCATGCCCAGGCCGAAGGCTGCCCGGCCGCTGAGCTGCTGACCGGCGAGCCACTGCGGCGCCGGATCACGGCGTACTCATCCTGGCTGACCCGCGACCTTGCCCACCCCGCCACTGCGGACCTGATTCCCGAGGTCAGTGCGCAGGGCTGGGCCTTCACGAAGTGGGGCTTGCGCAACCGCCCGGGCGCGAAGGGGGGAGCGCTTGTCGACCTCCTGCACGCCGCCGCGACCGCCGAGCCGGTCGCGGTCGACGCCGTCGGCACCTGGCCGCAGGCCCTCGCGGCCGAGTTCGCCGCTGCCGCCGACCCGGCGGCGCTGGTGTGGCTGGAGGACCCGGCCCCCACCCATGCCCCTCGCGCCTACGAGCAGCTGCGCACCCTGCCGCTCGCGGTGGGGGAGCGCCTCATCCTGGCCGACGACGCGCCCGCCGTCCTCGCCTGGATCCGGCCGGCCGCGCTCACCCTCGACGTCGTCGGCTGCGGCGGACTCACCGCCGCCCGCCGGATCCTCGCCCGCACCACCACCCCCGTCTTCCCCCACGGCCGCTCCCTGATGCCCGGCCTGCACCTAGCCGCCGCCCGCCCCGACCGTGTCCTGGCCGTCGAGTACCGGCAGCAGTGGGAACCCGGCCGCCAACACCTCTACGCCCACCCCGTCGAACCCGACCGCGGACACCTCACCCTGCCCACCGCCCCAGGCCTGGGCGCCGCCCCGAGGAGCGCACCATGCTGAACCCGCCCCGCGCCCTGCCCGTACGCGGCCGCACCGTCCCCGCCGCCACCGGCCCCCTGCTCCTCCTGGAGGACCGCCTCGAAGGGCACGACACCTTCCTGAGCGGCACCCTCACCCTGGACGGCCACGACATCCCGGTGCGGATCACCACCCTCGACGACAGCACCACCCTCCAGCCCACCCAGCCCCTCCCGGGCAACCTGCCCGAGCAGTGGTCGGCCACGCTCCACCTGCGCCACGGCCAGCGGCCCCGCGAGATCCCCGACGACCTGCGCACCGCCGCCGCCACGGCCGGCCGCGACCTCGACGCGCTGGACGACGCCGAACTGCGCTACGCCCTGACCTTCCTCGGCGAAGCCACCACGCCCACCATCCGCACCGACCGCCTGACCGCGATCGTCACCGGCCTGCCCACCCTCGAAGGAGACCCCGCGTGACCCAACCCGTGAAGCTCATCAGCGTGGACGTCGGCGGCACCATCGGCGAAGCCGACGGCCCCGGCCTCACCATGCAGCTCACCGCCGCCTCCCCCCTCCCCGCCGACCAGGCCCGCGCCGTCATGCGCGGCCGCCTGCACACCCAGCCCGCCATCACCGACGCCCTCGCCGCCGAACTCGCCGACGCCCTCGGCATCCAACCGGCCGACTTCCCCCGCGACATGCCCGCCGCACCGCTCACCCTCTACCCGTACGCGCTCGACGCGCTCCAGCAGCTGGCCGGCATCGCGCCGGTGGTCACCCTGTCCAACGTGACCTGCGTGGACGCCGACACCGAAGGCCTGCGTCAACGCCTCGCGCCCTGGGTCACCGACCTGTTCCCGTCCTGCACCCTCGGCTACGCCAAGCCGGACCCCCGCGCCTTCCTGACCGTCGCCGAACGGCACGGCGTGGCACCGGCCAGCATGATTCACATCGGCGACGACTGGACCTGTGACGTCCTGGGCGCCCTCGACGCCGGCGCGATCCCGGTATGGATCTCCAAAGACCGGCCCATTCCCGACACACCGCCCACCTTCGGGCGGCAGCATGTCCACGTGGCCGCCACCCTCGCCGACGCGGCCGCCCTCATCCGCACCCTCAACACCCCCGAAGGGACCACGTCATGAGCCTGTTCACCGGGACCTCCAGCTACTACCGCCAGTACCGCCCCGGCATCCCCGACGACCTCGCGAACCGCCTCGCCGCCTACGCGCCCGACCGCCGGCCGCGCCGTCACCTGGACGTGGGCACCGGCACTGGGCTGGTCGCCGAAGCCCTCATGCCGTACTTCACCGACATCATCGCCTGCGACAACGACCCCGACATGATCGCCACCGCCGAGGAAGCGCTCCGTCCCAAGGTCCCGCAGGGCACCGCCCTGACGCTGGTCACCTCCTCCGCCGAGGACTTCCGCCCGCCGGCCGGGTGGAAGGCCGACCTGGTCACCATCTGCCGCGCCTTCCACTGGCTCGACCAGGCCCGAGTGCTCGCCCTGCTGGACTCTCAGGTCGCCGAGGGAGGCGCGGTGGCCGTGTTCGCCGACCGCAGCTTCTGGGCCGCCGAGAGTGACTGGAAGGCCGCGGTCAAGCAGGTCATCAAGGACTTCCTCGGCGAGGAGCGCCGCGCGGGCGGCGGCACCTTCCAGCACCACAACCGCCCCTACAGCGAGATCATGGAGGAGTCCCCCTTCAACCAGGTCGAGGAGTTCACCGTCCCGGTCACCAGGACCTGGAACACCGCCGGCATCCTCGGCTACCTGTACTCCACCAGCTTCGCCGCCCCCGCCCTGTTCGGCGCCCGGCTGGAGGAGTTCGAGACCGCCGTGCAGAAGACGCTCCGCGGCTTCTCCGAGGACGACACCTTCCACGAGAGCAACGAGTTCCTCGTCCGCGTCGGACGGCGCAGCGCATGACCGGCCCCGGCGGCGGTCACCGCGAGCTCGACCGCCTGACCGCCGCCGACCTACCCACGCGCGTGCAGGCCGGCTCGGTGCTGTGCCTGCCCGTGGGCTCCACCGAGCAGCACGGCACCCACTTACCGCTGGCCACCGACACCCTGATCGCCGAGGAGTTCACTCGGCAGCTGGTCGCCGCGCACGGCGAGGCCTTCGACCTGTGGCAGCTCCCGGCCGTCCCGTACGGCATCGCACCCGAGCACGCCTGGGCCCCCGGCACCCTGTCGCTGACCATCACCGAGTTCACCTCCCTCCTGCACACCCTCACCGCCCAGTACGTGCGCGCAGCGGGCGCCCGCCACCTGGTCCTAGTCAACGGGCACGGCGGCAACCGCGGCGTCCTCACGGCCCTCGTCTACGAACTGGGCCACGCCCACGACATCAGCGTGTGCGTCCTGCACCCCCTGGCCCTGGCCCACCTCCCCGCCGGTGACCGGCCCGAGATCCACGCCGGCCTCCACGAGACCGCGCTCATGCTCCACCTCGCGCCCAACGCGGTGCACCTCGACCAGCTCGCCGACCACCCGCCGCAGGGCGCCGACGAGATCCGCCGACAGGTCACCGACCGGGGCGTGACCTGGCCCTGGACCTCCGGGGACCCGCGCATCGCCGCCGCCGGGGTCATCGGCAACGACCCACGCACGGCCACCCCCGCCCTCGGCGCCCGCCTCCTGGAGGAGGCCGTGGCCGCCGCTGTCCCCGCTCTGGAAGCCCTCACCGGAAGGAAGAGCCGATGCTCGTGACCGACGACGAGCGCGCCCGGTTCCGGCGCGACGGCATGTTCGTCCGCCCCGGCCTGGCCACCACCCACACCGGCCCGGCCCGCGACCTCATCACCACCTGGTACGCCAAGGACTACGACCCTGACCGGCTGACCGAGTACACCCAGCGCACCTTCGCCCCCGAACACGGGCAACACCCGGCCCTCCTCGACCTCTACACGGTCACCGGCGCCGCCGACATCGCCCGCGGCCTCCTGACCGACCCGGCCCCTGTCACCACCACCCAGGTCCAGATCCGCATCCCCGCCCACCAGCCGGCCGCCGCCCAGCCGGAGAAGACGATGCACGTGGACGGCGTCGGCTGCCCCCACCTCGACCCCGCCGAACTGCGCACCTTCTCCCTCCTCGTCGGCGTCGTCCTCTCCCCGATCACCCGCCCCGACGCCGGCGCCCTCCACTACGTCCCCGGCGGGCACCTGACGATGTCCCGCTGGTTCGCCACCGAATGGGCCCGCGGCATCACCGACCAAGTCCCCCCGGACATCGACACCACCGACGGCGTACCGCTCCTCGCCGACATCGGCGACGTCCTCTTCATGCACCACCTGGTCCCGCACGCCGTCGGCACCAACCACACCACCACGCCCCGGCTGATGGCCTACTTCCGCGTCTCCCACACCCAGCACGCCACACGGCGCCTCGACGCACTGCGCGACCCCTGGCTCGACTACCCGGCCCTGACCACCTGACCAGGAAGGACACCACCATGCAGGTCATCCCGACCACCGACATCGACACCGCCGCAGCCGCCATCGAAGCCGGACGCCTCGTCGTCGTCCCCACCGCCCGCTGGTACATGATCTGCGCCGACGCCGCCAACCCCGACGCCTACAAGGCCATACTCGAAGGCAAGCAGCGCCCCAAGAACAAGCCCCTCGCCCTCGTCGTCCCCGACCAGGACCGGGCCCGCGACCTGCTGCACTTCACCCCCGACGCCGAGCGCCTGGCCGCCGCGTTCTGGCCCGGAGACCTCGCTCTGTTCCTGTCCTGGCGCGACCCGGCCGACGCCGCCCGCTACACCGTCGTCGGCTCACCCGCCCTGACCACCCACGCCCCCGGCCCCCTGGGCGCCCTCGCCCGAGCGGTCCCCGGACTGCTCGCGGCCACCACCGTCAACGTCTCCGGCGACGCCGGGCCCGACGACCGCGGCCCGGCCATCAGCCTCACCGAGGTCGAAGAGTTCCTCACCGGCGCCGACCTCGACGCCGTCGTCATGGACGGCGGCGTCTGCCCGGCGGCCAACCACCTCACCATCGTCGACTGCGCCGACGACCAGACCCACCTCGTCCGCGCCGGCCTCGTCCACCCGCGGGCCGTCGCCTCCGCCCTCGGCCGGGCCCTACCAACTTCGTGACCGCACCACCCGACGGGCGCCTCCCAGGCAGGGAGGCGCCCGTCACCGACAGGACGTGAGCGCCGACAACTCCGCGGCCACCAGCGGATAGGAATCCCGGACGCCAGCTTCGTTGCCGAGCCGGTGCCGCTCCAGACGCAGCGCCCCGAGGTGGCGCACCTCGTACACGTGCCGCCGCCACGCGCCGGCCTCGGTCTCGGCCGTGCGGCGGTAGGAGTCGAAGAACGCCAGGCGGGCATCCTGCTTGGCCCGGGCCATCCGCATCGTCCAGTCCGCCTCCGGATCCCCCCACCAGGTGCGGTCCATGTCCAGGACACCGCAGATCGTGGGGACCGGGGCGGCCGCGAGCATGGTGTTCACCGTCCACAGGTCCCCGGTCAGCAGCCGCGGCACCGCGACCTCGTCCAAGACCTCCGCGCCGGCCAGCGCGGCGTCGGCGGCCTTGCGGAGGTCGGCCGCGTCCAGACCGCAGCTCTCCACGTCCTCGGCGATCAGGTGCAGGGACGTGACGATGGCCTCGCTCCAACGCGTGTGCCCGGGACCGGTGACCGGACCGAACCAGGGCCCGGAGACCGCGTGGACGGCCGCCGTGATCTCCCCCATCTGCCGGAAGAACGCCCCGTGCGTCTCCTTCGGGTAGGACCCGAGGAGTTCCGGCGCCGGGGTGCCGGGCAGGAAGGACTGGATCATCCAGTCCCGGCCGATGACGGTCCGGGTGAAGTCGACTGCCAGGACCCGCGGCATCAGATCGGCGATCGGGGCGAGCCACGGCACCGACGCGTACTCCGCGCGCATCAGCTCCCGCTCGGAGCGGAACTGGCGGCCCGCTACGGGGGCCACCCGCAGGACGACCGGCTCCTCAAGGTCGGCGAGGTCGATGCGGTAGGTCGTGTTGTACATGCCGCCGCCCAACTCCCTCGCGGAACGGACCTTGGCGCCCGGGCCGAAGGCGCGACGGACGACCGCCAGGATCTGGCGCTCGGTCAGACCCTGCTGAAAGGCGTTGGCGGACTGCTTGATGACGTGGAATTGCATGGGACTCCCTTCCGGACTGTGGGGACTCGTCTCAATGAACTCCAGTCACAGGGTGCCGGGCTCCGGGTACGCCGATACGCGCTCCGCCACGTAGGTGCCGTCCGGCAGCACCGCGTCGGTCAACTCGAACTGCTCCGTCTTCCCTGCGGGGCCGGTCCAGGTGACCCGGATGCCGGCGGGGCGGCTGCTGGGCAGGTGCACCGGCTGACCGTCGGCGGCCCGGGCTCCGAGCAGGGTGTAGGTGCGAACCGCTACGGCCTCGCCGGCCGCGATGGCCGGGGCCGTGCCGGGGCCGGCCTGGTTCCGGCGCTGGCGGAGCCAGCCCCAGGCTGCGGTCCCCGCCAGCAGCGTGAGGCCGCCCAGGGTCTCCGCGGTCCAGCCGGTGAGCACGTCGGTGAGCATGGTGGTGTCCTTGTCTCTGTGTGATGACGGGCGGAGCATGAAGAGCCGCGCATTGACGTCGCGTCCTGGGCGGCACAGTGCGGGTGCGGGGGGTTAGCAACGCAACCCCCCTCAGCTCCACGCCATTTGAGCGGACGAGCTCCGAGGTGACCCGGCGGAGGTAGGGGGGCTCTAACGGGGCGCCACCGCTACGTCATGGGGTAGCTCTTTGGCTTCAATTCCGCGGGGAGTCACCGGATGAGGTGAAAGCTCGGTCATAGCCCGGAGAGGCGTCGGTACCTTCCCTGGCATGTCCACTGACACCCCGAGCGCGGCCGATCAGCTGCTGATCGACCACGCGCACCAGCACGGGTTCACCGTGACCGCGAAGATGCTGGAGGTCTGGAGGAGCCGCCGCTTGCTGCCCGGCAATGTCCCCGGCGGAGGCCTGGGCCGCGGCAAGGGCAGCACCTCCACCCCGGCGCCCGATAGCTTCGACCTCGTCCTCGGCCTCGCCCGTCACGCCGGCCGCGGCAAGCGCCCGAACGACGTGGCACTGCTCCTGTTCGGCGAAGAGTTCCCCGTACCCGAGCAGACGGTACGGTCCGCCTTCACCGCCGCGGTGGACACCCTCACCGTCCACGGCGACGGCGACCCGGACACCGACCCGGACCAACGGCTCGACGACCTCGCCGACCACATCGCAGACACCGGCCTGACCGTGACCCTGGTCCCCGCCCGGGCCCGGCGGATCGACGAAGGCATCGCCCGCCTCGCCCGCGCCGCCGGACACACCTGGCCCCCGCCCGAGCTCGCTGCCTTCGACGAGAACCCCGGCCCGTCGACCGCCACGCCCAAGGATGCCGCGCTGACCTCTGCTGCCGCAGTGATCACGGGGACGATGTCCATGGAGGACATCGGCGACATGCTCCGCGCAATGAACCCCACCGCCACGGCCAACCCGATCGCCTCCCTGGTCGAGACCACCCGTAACGACGCTCCCGAGGCTGCCGACGCGGTCCTCACCGAGGACAACCATCTGGCTCTCGGCCCGGTGCGCGATGCCCGCGACCATCTGCGCGACCTGGCCACCACGGCCTCACTGGAGGACCTCGCACGGGCCTGGAAGGCCACGGAGCGCGTACGTCAGTGGGCCCTGGACCTGAGCACACGGGTCGAGGAGGAACTTGCCGCCGGGCACGCGGGCGAGGCCGCCCGCGAGTGGCTGATGAGTCGCTTCACGGCCGCCCCGGCCCTGCTCAGCACGCTGAAGGACCGCGACTGGCCACCAACCCAGCACGCCCTCGACACCTTGATGCTGCTCTACCAGCTCGGGGAGTTCCGGCGGCTCGACCAGCGCATTCCCGGCGGCCAGTGGCACCTCCTCGCCACCGAGGGCATGATGCCGCCACCCGTCCGCGAGCTCATCCAGGACCTCATCAGCCAGAAGGCGGCCGCTGCCCGGTCGGGGGTCGATGTCAGACCGGCCTCGTAGCGTCGAAGGCGAGGCCCCGGACCGGACGGGGCCCCGGAGGACCGAAGGAGCGGGCCATGGGCGAGATCAGCATCGAGCGACAGCACCTTGACCACCTGCTGGCCGACAGCGCGAGCACGTACGGAGCCCCCTACCAGCGGGCCTTCGCCGAACTCGCCACAGCGCACCGAGGCCGGCCCGTCGCCGAGATCCTCCCGCTGCTGCGCCGGGCCGCCGACCAGGCGCTGCTCGGCTTCACGGACGCGGACCTCCGGGAACAGGCGCAGGCGATCAGCACGGGCGAGCCGTACGTCCTGCGCGTCACAGTGGCCTGACCACGACCGTGCCCGTGCAGGAGCTCTCACCACGCGGCGGTCAGGCCTTGCGCCGGGCGCGGCCGGTGTGGGCGAGAGCGTCGGCGAGCTGGTCGTGGTTCATGGACGAGCGGCCCGGGATGCCGGCCGCAGCCGCCTTCTCGTACAGCTCCGCCTTCGTCAGCGCCGCCAGCTCCCGGCCCTTGGCCGCCGACCCGGAGCGCGCCCGCTTCTTCGCGGCCGGCGCCTTCTTTCCGCCGACCGCCCGGGCGCCGGGGGAGGCGGCCTTCTCGCCGGTGTCCTTGGGACTCCGGGCCCGCTCGACGCTGGCGCGCAGGGCCTCCATGAGGTCGACGGCACCGGTCGGCTCCGCCGCCGGTTCGGCCTTCTCCACCGTCTCTCCGGCCGCCTTCGCCTTCACCAGGGCCTCGACCTTCTCGCGGAAGGAGTCGTGGAAGGCCTCCGGATCCCACTCCATGGCCAGGGCGTCGATCAGCTGCATGGCCATCTTCACCTCCGCCGCCGTCGCCTCGACCTTCCTCGGCAGGTCGGGCACCTCGGCGTGCGGATCGCGCAGCTCATCGGCCCAGTGCAGCGTGTGGAGCGTGAGCAGCCCCTCTGCCTCCTCCGCCTTCAAGGCGACCAGGTACTCGCGCCCGCGCATCACGAAGGTGGCGATGCCGGCCTTGTTCGACTCGGCCAAGGCGCGCTCCAGGAGGGCGTAGGGCTTCCCGTACTGGGCTCCCCGGGGCCCGAGGAAGTACGTCTTGTCGAAGAAGACCGGATCGACGGTGTCCAGGTCGACGAAGCCCGCTACGTCGATGGAACGGGACCGGCCGGGAGCGATCTCGTCGAGCTCCTGCGGCTCGACGATCACGTACTCGCCGCCGGTGTCGTAGCCCTTCACGATGTCCGCGAGGTCCACCTCGTCGCTGGTGCGCTCGTTCACACGCCGGTTCCGGATCCGGTCCGCCGTCCCGCGCTGCAGCTGGTGGAAGCGGATCGTGTGGCTGTCCGTCGCCGTGTAGAGACCCACGGGCAGGCTGACGAGCCCGAACCCCAGGACCCCCGTCCACACCGGTCTGGCCATCGCCCGCACCACCCTTCACCGCGGGTCCACCTGGGCGTCTTCCCACCCTGCGCCCCGTCACCCCCACCGGCAACGCCAGCACGGCCCGCCGAGCCGTCGGCCACACGTCCGACGCGGCAGGAAGCCCCGACGGGCGTTGTCAGGGCCCTTCCACCTCGCCGCGCTCCCGTGTCCAGGAGCGCACGGTGCGCTCGCCCTCGGGCCCGTCCGCGACCAGCACTGGTGGAGAGGCGGTATTCCGAACCTGCGCTATTCCTGCCGCTGGGCCTGGTCCCTTCGGGGCTGGGGCACACTGCGTCGGGCCATGGACTGTCCGGCGGCATGGCCCTCGCCGCTGCGCGTCCGGTGACTTTGCCCTAGTCCTCCTCGGAGGGGAGCGAATCCCATTCCGTCCATGCGCCATCGCGCGGCACCATGAACAGCGGACGCGATCGCAGGACTACCCCGACCGGTTGCGCACGCATGACAATCCCGGGATCATCCGGCCCTGCGTGGCCTTCGCACGTGTAGCGAAACTGCACGTCATGCTCCTCGGCATACGCGATCATGTCGCTTTCCAGCTCTTCCATCTCCCTCCCGACCAGCAGGAGGCCGTGGTACGCGACCTGGGGACCCTGCACAGCGTCGCAAGCGACGGCGAACAGACCCGCGTCCTGACTCACGTAGGCCGTGACGGCCGGTGCGGAAGGATCGCCCCCGTGGCGGTGGACTTCGACCTTCCATGTCTGTGAGAAGACCGCGTACTGCCGGCGGCAGTCGCTGACCTTCGCCGGTCCGAGTACCTCAGCCGCCTCGACCACTTCGCTGACGGTCATCCCGAACCGGAGCGGTCCCACTCCGACTGCGGCCGCATACGACCACTCGCCCCGTTCGACGACTCCGAAATCGCCTTCGGTCTTCAATGCCATATCCGCCCCCGAGAACGTCCTGCTATCCATCACCGACGACCTGCTCGAAGGACCGCCTGTCCACGCGATAGCATCACATCCCGCACTGACAGCCGTCGTGTCCATGGCTGGACCTTCAACGGCGCCTCAGGCCGGGACAAGACACCTTTCTGTCAGCAGAAACTCGCCAGTTCCTCGATGCGCACGTCGGCTCGGCTGCCGTAGCGGCCGATGAACCCCCGGAACTTCCTCTCTGCGGTCGCCTCGCTGTCCCAAGTGCCGGTGACGGCGGGGGAGGACGGCGGCCCGAAGCGCAGCCTGACGTGGAACGGCACATGCGGATCATGAGCGGTGCGCTTCCCCGCTGCAAGCCGCGAGACCGAGGACGGCCGCCGCCCGACTCCCTCACCACCCGCGGCGACACCGGCACGCCCTGTTATCGAAAAGATGTTCCGTCCCGGGCGGTATGCGGGTTACTGTCCCTGCACGCAAGATCCCTTCAGGGGGGAGCACCACATGCACGTCATCGAATCCGAAGCCCGCCCTGGGC
Source organism: Streptomyces sp. NPDC093801 (assembly GCF_040701585.1). Lineage (NCBI taxonomy): Bacteria > Bacillati > Actinomycetota > Actinomycetes > Kitasatosporales > Streptomycetaceae > Streptomyces > Streptomyces sp. NPDC093801. The sequence goes on from NZ_JBFBDP010000023.1 coordinate 70,864, forward strand.
GTCCGCCCGGTGTCACCCGTCCGGGCCCGGACGGACTCACCGCCCGCCAGGCGGCCATCGTGACCTTTATCGAGCAGACCGTCGCCCGCAAGGGCTACCCGCCCTCGATGCGGGAGATCGGCGAAGGCGTCCGCCTGCGCAGCACGTCCTCCGTCGCACACCAGCTGATGGCCCTGGAGCGCAAAGGCTTCCTCTACCGGGACCCGCACCGTCCCCGTGCCTACCGCGTCCGCAGTGACCAGCACGCCGACATCCCAGACGCCCCGGCCGGCACGCCGCCGGAGGCCGTCCAGGTCCCGCTCGTCGGCCGCATCGCGGCCTGGACGCCGATCCTCGCCGAGGAGTTCGTCGAAGACGTCCTGCCGATGCCGCGGCACCTGGTCGGCGAAGGCCAGCTGTTCGCGTTGAAACTGGAGCGCCGACGGGTTCGTTCCGCTAGCCCGTGCGGGATTCGTGGCTGTTCATGCAGGTCGGAGCCGCGGGCAGACGCTTCACTCGATCGTGTGGGGATCTGACGATTACTCGCAGATTCCAGGATTTCTCTCTGTAATTTGCTTCCTTGTGACGAATTCCGGGACTCGTCGCTTCTCCCTTGTCACGGGCGGCGACGTAGCTGTGGTAGACACTGCCCAGATCGCGATGGAGAACGGCGACCAGCTGTGGTTCGCCCGCCCCCACGCCGCCGGACTGGCCGTCGGACGCCTGCTGCCCGGCACAGCGGCGCTCCAAGGCCGCTTCGCTCTCAAACGCCGCCGCGCCCGGGCCCGGGCCGCATCCGCACCGCAACCGTCCGAGCACCTCCTTGACCCTGCTCAGCTGGAACTCTTTCCGGCTCCACCACGGGACTGGTCCCGTCTGGACACCACCAGGCCGCCCGCCCCCACCTCAGCGGCAGTCGCTCTCGTCGCGGACTTCACCTCGTACATGCGTGGCCGCGGATGGAGCACCCACTCCTTCAACGGCAGCACCCGAACCCTGCGCATCGTGACCGGCCACCTCGGCGCCGATGTTCCCATCCAGGAGAGCGATATTCGAGCCCTGGCCTCCACATACCCAAACCTGCACGGCGCCCGAGTCATCAACTATCTCCGCCTGCGCGGCCTGCTCGACGCCCGCCCGCCCAGCGATCTGTGCACCGCGCGCGCCCGGCACCACGCTACCGCCGTCACACACCCGGCCTTCTCCACCGCCGTACACACGTTCATCGACGTGCTCCTCGGCCAGGGCAGCACCTCCAGCCGAGCCCGCAGCCCCAAGACGGTCGAGAACTACGTGGTCGCCATCCTGGACACGCTCGAGGCCTGGATCGCCGACGGCCTCACCGACCCCCGCGAGGTCACCAAGAAGCACATTGAGGACGCCCTGGACCCGCTCCGCGGCGACAAGGCCCGCCGCCTGCACACCGCGCTGCGCTCCTTCTTCAGAGCCCTCAAGCGCGAACGACTCGTCTTCCGCGATCCTGCCCGAGCCATCTCCCTCAGCAGCACCCGATCCGTGCCGACCGCGCTGCCCTCGGACCGCATCGCCGGCCTCCTCGACCACCTCGACGACCCACGCGACCGTCTCATGGTTGCCCTCGTTGCCATCTACGCCCTCCTCCCCGGACAACTTGTCCACCTCCGGCGAAGCGATCTCGACCGCAGCAGGGGCCGACTGCGCCTGCGCCGGGCGGGACGACTGGATCACGTCATCTATCTCGACGCCTTCACCCTGCGGCTTGTCACCGCGTGGGAACTCCAGCGCCACCGGCGGTGGCCCGACAGCTCCAACCCCCACTTCTTCGTCACCCGCAACACCGCCGTCGACGAATCCGGCCCGTCCATCAGCGCGGGCGTGATCCAGCACCTCTTCCAGTGCGTCGGCCTGCCCGCTGGCCGTCTCCGCGTGGACCGAATCGTCGATGAGGCGCGTCACAGCGCCGACCCGGTCCGGCTGATGGAGCTCTTCGGTCTGTCCAACCTCTCCGCAACCCGCTACGTCTTGTCGGCACACCCAGATAAGAAGCACGACCCCATCACCCCGTGATGTCAGCCCACAGCTGGTCACGGGTAGCGCTGACCAGGGGCTCACGAAGCGCTTGAAGATCACTTCCCGGCTGGGCCGGTGATCATTTCCCGGCCGGGGGATGGATCAGTCCCACCAGAAGTTCCAGCTGTGGGCCCCGGTGATCCGCTCGGCGTACGCGGTCAGCGTGTACGGCCTTCTGCCCTGCCAGACGTTGTCCGGGCAGAAGGCGAAGTGCTCGGCCGCGACCAGGAGGGCGTCTTCCTCGTTCATCGGTGGGGTGGCGACGCTGAGGTGCAGTGTGGAGAAGCCGACCGCGATGACCCGGGCGCCGAATCGGTGCTCCCAGTCGCTGATGACCGCAGAGAACTTGGCGGTGTCGTTGTCGTGATTGAGGGGGCCGCACCAGCCTGCAACAGTGAGGGTATCGGAGCCGGATGCAGCCGCGACCAGTCCCAGCCGGGACTGCGGACGGTCGGCGAGAAACGCCTGGGCGTACTCGGCTGCCAGTTCGTCTGGGTCGGTCGCGGCCGACCGAGTGGGAGCGATGCCGGGCCAGGCTTGCCCGAAGGGGGCCGTGACGGCGAGGCGCCGTTTGGCGTCGAGCATGTCGTCGCCTTCGTCGAGGGCGGTGTATGTCGCCCACCACTCCTCGAGAAGACCAGCCGGATCGTGGATCGCCGGAGAAGACATCCGCTCGGGCATGAGCTCGCCCGATCCCCACGGCCGGAACTCATCATCATTCGGATCCAGCGCGTCAAGCAGCAACGGCCACAGCCCGGAGCGAGTGTGCTCGGCATGTAGCTGAGTCCATAGTCCGGCCGTGGCCGGCCGGTCACTGAGCCATAGGGGCTGCACGTCTCCATCTCCTTCATCGGATGTGATCATCCGGCCGGGCGGGAGCGGGCTCTCAAGGCTCAGTCGGGGTTCAGGGTGCACGGGTGGATGCTAGTTCTGTGGCTCTGCGGGGTCGGACACGCGGTCGCGGAACTGCTGGAACGCATGCCAGCCCGACGTCTGCCCGGCAGTGATCAAGTCGCCTTCGGCACAGTCGATGACCTTGCAGCCCAGAGTTTCGGCAAGCCGGAAGACGGGTGTGAGCACGTCATCGCCGGATCCCCGGATGTGGAGCATGATCGAGTCCACTGGGTCCTCATCGCCGATGTTGAGTTCCATGGACCAGGTGGGTCCGAGTAGCTCTCCCCAGGTCGGGTCCGAGAGATCGGCGTCCGGGGCGGCCTGGGCGACGGCCGCGAGCACGTCGTGGAGGCGGCCGAGCGGGGGCGAGGTGTGATCGACTGGGATCTCTTGGACCGAGGTCACGTTGTCGGGTAGGCGGAGGAGAAGCACATCCCAGCTCATGGCGGCCTTCCGGATGGAGTGAGGTAGTGGTTGCGGTGCGGTCAGATAAGGCTGAGCTGCTCTCCGGGCGGCTGCGGCAGGAGCACCCCCCGCAGGCGGCGGATATTCGCGCGCCAGGGGCCGCCATCCGATTCCGCCCATAGTTCCATCAACTCGGACGGGTCGGTCATGACGCGGTCAAGGGCCTGAAGGGCGAGATCGCGCAAGCCGGTGAGATCAGGAAGCGGCTCTTCCGGCCCATACACGGGATCGGCAGGCTCGCCGCCAGAGCATTGCGCGGCGACGAGGGCGGCCGCAGCAACGGCTTGCTCAGATTCGGGTGCTTCCAGATCGCCCGCGGTGTCGATCACACGGGTGAGGATGCCGCGGACGATGCCTTCACGTTCGCCTGCGGCTGCCTCGTCGAGGTCGTCACAGAAGTCCGCTGCGGTGTCGTTGTCGAAGGGGCCGACATCCCAAGTGCCCATGGTCTCTCCAGATCAATCTTGGTCTTGACCGAGGCAGCCTGACAGAGGCCACTGACAGGAGCAGCCGCGCAGTCCAAGGGATGCCTGCGACCTTCTCCCGTGGTGCCTCATTCAGAGAGGCAGAGCACCCACCCTTATGCGGATCGTCCGCCTCATGGAATGATCGCGGGACCGGTCTGGATTGGGGGGCGTGATGGCAGACGGGGGAGAGCAATACGAAGCGTCGGCGTCCGCTTTGGGCTACCTGTTCCAGTTCGCCAAAGCTCTGCACATGTGCATCGAGCAGTGGATGAGCGCTGGGCCCGACTGGAGCATTGCAGTTGAGGCCGCCGACGATATCGAACAGCACATCGGCTCCGTGACTGACCTTCTTCAGCTCAAACAGCGTGCCGAGGGCGTTCGGTTGACTGATACGTCTAAGGATCTCTGGAAGACCCTCCGGATCTGGGCAGAGGCAGCTACGGCAGGACGCATCGACCTGGAGGAGACGAACCTCTACCTGCTCACCACCGCTGAGCTGCCTGCGGACAGCGTTGGCTACCTCCTTCAGCATCGCACCACGGGGCACCGCGATGAGGAGCGAGCCCTGAAGCAGCTCTGTGCTGCGGCCGAAGCCTCAAAGACCAAGAGCCAAGACCTCCTGAAGTCATTCGCTGCGCTGACCGGCATGGCCAAGCCGCTGCAGAGCGCCTTGCTCGCGCGGATCCAGGTCGTCGGGGGTACCGAGGACATCGCCGACGTCCGTACCGCAATGCTCCGCCTCGCCGCAGTGGCCGCCGGCCACGACGCGGCGAAAGCCTTCTTGAACCGGCTGGAGGGCTGGTTCTACGACCGGGTGATCGAGCAGATGCGTACGCCGGGCGGCAGCCCCGTCACCGGTGTCGAGTTCGACGAGGTGTTCAGCAGCCTCCAGCGGCAGTTTCAGCACGACAACCTGCCGATCGACGGCGACATCACTCGTATGACCGGCGACCCCACGGAACAGGCAGAGAAGATCTTCGTCCGACAACTGGGGCTCATCGGAGTGGGCTCTACACGCATCGGCTTCGCTGTCCGGGACTACGTGCGCGCCTTCGCACAGCGCTCGCGATGGACCAACGAGAACCTGCTACGCCCTGGCGAGATCGGCGAGTACGAGCGCCGACTGGTGGAGGAGTGGGAAGCCCGCTTCGCCGTGATGGAGGAAGAACTCGGCCCCGAGGCCACCGAGGAGCAGAAGAAGGCCGAAGCCAAGCTGATCTACCGATGGGTCGACCAAGAGGCCCGCTTCCAGATTCGCACCGGATGCGACGAGGTCTTCGTGACCAAGGGCTCCTACCACATGCTCGCCGACGAGCGCCGAGTCGGTTGGCACCCCGATTTCGCCGCCCGCCTGATGCGGCTCCTTGAGCCCGTCGAGGTCCTTGGATGAACCTGAGCCGCGAAGAGCGCGCCCTCTACAACCCCGCCTTCACCGCGCTTCTGTGCACCCGTGCCGTCCAAGGCCACGAGCAGCAGTACGGCACCCCCTGCCCGCTGCCCGTGGCCGTCGTGGCAGGGATCATGGCCCTCCAGCCCGCGATCAGGGCGGTACTCCCCAGCACCCTGAACAGCGGCCTGATGAAGTGGCTCGACACGAATGACGCCGTGCGCGTGGCCATGACCCGCAACGCGGCCTCCCTCGCCGCTGTGGTGCGCCCCGGCGTCCTGTTTGCCCTCCAGACCAGGACTCTGAGGGCCACAGAAGAGGGACTCACCCTGGCCCTGGGCCCCACCACCAAGGGGATCAAGGGAGCAACCGATCAGACCATCGCGATCCAGCAAGCCGCCCAGTTCCTCGGGCGCTGGCTGCCCAGCACGGGCAGCCTCAGCACAGTCCTGACCCTTCTCGGAGTCAAACCGTGACGTTCCAAATTAAAGCGGTCACCATCTACGGCAAGAAGCCCGGTGAGATGCGTACCGTCCCCTTCCAGCTCGGCGCCCTCAACATCGTCACGGGTGACTCCCGACGTGGAAAGAGCGCGCTGCTGACGATCATCGACTACTGCCTCGCCAGCTCTGACTACCCCGTCAAAGCGGGCAAGGTCCGTACCTACGTCAGCACCTACGCCATCACCCTCGTCAAGTCCGGCGAGCAGCTCTTCGTAGCTCGTCAGGCGCCCAAGGACAACGCCAAGACCAGCACCACGATGTGTGTGCTCACCCAGGCTCCCGGCAGCCCGCCGCCAGCCTTGGAGGATCTTCGGTTCACGACGCCCGAGGACACCGCCAAGGCCTACTTGAGCGACTTCTGCGGCATCGACAACACCGTCCGCGTGCCAGCCGTCGGCAAGAACACGCTCATAGCCCCGTCCATCCGCCACGCCCTCTTCTTCTGTTTCCAAGCTCAGAACGAAGTCGCTAACCCTGATGTTCTCTTCCACTCGCAGGGCGAGGAGTGGAGACCGAACACCATTCGCGGAGTTGTCCCGTACTTCCTCGGCGCGGTCGATCCCGAGCAGGCACTGCTTCACAACAAGCTCCGCAACCTTCGCCGGGACCTGGCCGACAACGAAGCCAAGCTCGCCGTATCCGCAGACCGAACTCCCGCCAGCGGCCAGGCTCAGGCTCTCCTGACTGAAGCCGTCGAAGTCGGCCTGCTGCCCCCGCAGACCGGCGCGCAGACCGCAGATGATGTTCTCCAGCTCCTCCGTCGTCTCCGCAATGAACTGGCTCACGGCGGCGCGCTGCGGCCTCACGAGACCGGCGGCGACCCCCTTGCAACCCTCCACGCCCGCCGAGCGGACCTGCGCCGAGATTTCGCGCTGGCTCGGGCCCGGATCGCTGACCTCAAGGGTGCCCTCGCTGAGAACGACGAATTTAGCGACCAGGCCATCGAGCAGCGTGCCCGCCTTACCTCCCTCGGCCTCCTCCGGCAGGACGCAGAAGCCGGGGATCTCGACCACTGCCCCGTCTGCGACAGCACCATCCCCTCGGCGAACGACACTATTGCCAGCCTCACACGGGATCTCGCCCTCCTCGACGGCGACCTCGGGGTCATCCGAAACGACACCCCCGCTATCCGCCGGCTCATCGCCGACCAGGAAGACCGCCTGCAAGAGCTCCGTTCAGAACTTGCCCGCAATCAGGAGCAGGTTCAAGAACTCACCACGGGCCTGCGCACGACCCAACAGGAGCCCGATGACCTGCGCCGGGCCGCCATCGTCCAGGGACGCATCAGCCTCTACGTCGATACGATCGCCCAGCAGGCCGCGGCGCCTCGTGTCCTGGACCGCCGTGAGGAACTGCGCGACCAAATCGCGAGGCTGGAGGAACAGCTCAGCGGGAGCACCCAGGACGAGCGTCTCGCCAGCTTCCTCTCCCTGATTAACCAAGACATCAGGGAGAAGGCCAGGAGACTGGACCTGGACTTCGCGGCCTCGCCCATACGGCTCGACCTCAACCGGCTCACGGTTATCGCCGACACCACCGACGGACCCGTCCAGCTCAAGGACATGGGGAGTGCCGAGAATCATCTGGGCTACCACGTTTCCACTCTGCTCAGCCTCCATGAGTGGTTCACCAGGCACCAGAGTCCGGTTCCCCGCATCTTGGTCCTCGACCAACCGTCGCAGGTGTACTTCCCAGCAGAACCGACAGGCGAGGAAGTCCTGCAGACCAACGACCGCACGCATCTGCTGAACACTTACGAGGCCATTCACCGCACGTTGCAGCAACTCGCCGGCAAGATGCAGGTCATCGTCATGGAACACGCCGACCTCGACGACCCAGCCTTCAGCCAGCACGTTGTCGAGCGCTGGCGGTACGGCAACGACTCAGGACTCGTGCCCTCGACCTGGATGGAGCCAGATACCCCGGAGAGCTGATGAGTGGCCGACTACCACCTCGACCGCCCGCCGCAGCGGCGGCGGGCGGTCATGAAATGAATCAAGCGACCGCTGACACGGTGTTCTCGCGAAAGATCTGAGTCCCTACGGCTGTATCAGTGCACATACCCGGGCGCGCGAACTCAGGTCAGACCGCACGCGATCGGGCGCAGTCTGCCATCGGTTCCCTTCCTGAGCCCTCCAAGATTCGGCGAACCCGTCGGATTCCGGTGGTCGGCGACAGCATGATCGAGGCCGCCATCTGCGACGGCGACATCGTCACCGTGCGCAAGGCCGACAGCGCGGACCACGGCGACATCGTCGCCGCCATGCTGGACGGCGAAGCCACCGTCAAGCGCCTGCGCCGCGAGAACGGCCGGGTCTGGCTCATGCCGCACAACGCGGCCCATCAGCCGATCCCCGGCGACGACGCCGTTATCCTCGGCAAGGTAGTCGCCGTCCTGCGCGCGCTCTGAAACCAGAGCGCCCCGCCGCCCATCGGGACGTTTCCCTCGGCACGGCGTCCCCCTACACCAGCCCGGCAGAACGCCGGCACGTACCAGCCTAACGACGGGACCCGACTTGACCCAGATGCCCGGAGCACGCGTGCCGGGACGGACCTGGACGGTCCGCCTCACCGGCCACCCCGACCACACCGTCTCCGTCACCTGCAGCACCGCCGCGTGCCGGATGCCGCCCCGTACGAAGGACGCGGCGAGCATGCGGCGCTTCGCCGCAGAACACGCCAAGGCCCACGGCCGCCTCGCCAGCGCCCGCCCCAACGCCGCCTGCAGCTGCGGCAGCGCCCAGTGCGCCCTCCACGAAGCCCGCGTCCACTGCACCGGCCCCAGCCTCCTGGTCCTCGTCCACAACCCGGCCGTCGGCCAGGTCTGGACACTGGCCGAGGTCTGCCAGACCTGCGCCCAGAACATCCCGCACATCACCATCCTGGCCACGGGCAAGCCCGCACTCCCCAACCCCGCGGCCCCGGCCGTCGAGCAGCCGGTGCATCGCGCCGCGGTGCCGGGCGGATTCTCCTCACCGGAGGCCGCTCCCGATCCGTCACCGGGGCGCCGCCGTCCCCACCGCGCCCAATGGCAGCGCCGCTCGGGAAGCTGAGCCCGCCGGGGCCAGCCGCCGTGCCGCGCAGACGGGCGCTCGGGGCGCGGCTCACGAGGGCTCGGCGTCAGGTTCGGGTCACGCTGTAGCCGGTGTCGTTGAGAGCGGCCGTCCAGACCTCCCGGTTGAACCACTTGGTGATGTCCGGTTGCATCGCCGTGATGGCGGCCATCCGGGCCTGCCAGTCGGCGCCGGTGGGCCGCTTGTCCTGGCAGCCGGTGCAGCCGTCCTCTCCGTGGATGTGCCCGGCCATCCAGGCGTTGACGGCGACGTTGACGATGACGTTGTAGAGATCGCCGCCGCTCTCCTCCAGGGCATCGGGCACGCCTGCGAGGATCAGCGCGAGCTCCGGATTGTCGACCGGAGGCATCGGCGCGCGTCCCACCTGGCCGGGCGCGCTGTCGTCCTCGGCGGCCTGCCGCTGCTGGGCGATGCTGGCCGCGAGACCGGCCGGGTCGAAGTACCGCCAGGCGGACCGTTCCTGAATCCCCAGTTGGGCGGCGACGGCGCGGATGTTCCGCTCGATGGTGTCGGCGACCGTACCCGGGCGGACGGTCACACCCTGGCGGGCCAGCTCGGCCAGCGTGTCGGCGACGGCTTCGTTGAACGCTTTGGTGTTCCTCATGGACGCCATCCTTCAGGAACGCCCACGGCCCCGGGATCCCGATCCATCCTGCTTCATGCTTGGGGAGTGCGAGTTGACCACCCTAGGCATCCGAGGGTCAGCCGCTGCGCGGCCGCCCGAGCGGCCACTGTCCGGTGAACTCCCTGAGCCGGTCGCGCTGGCGGTCCTCCTCCGCGATGACGTCGTTGAGCACGGCCTGATCGACGTGGGGAGCGACGGCGTCGAGGACCAGGCGCTGGAGCTCGGCGGGGTCGAGCGCCTCGACCTCCCACTGCACCGGCTGGGCGGGGTCGAGCCCTTACCGGCGGGCGAACCCGGCCCAGCGCGGGTCGCCGGCCTTCCCCGCAGCGGCGGGCAGGTCGTACGCGCGGACCTGGTCGTGCGTGAGCAGCACGCTCTCCACACGGGTCCAGCAGGCCGTCCGGGCGACCCAGTCCCGCTCGATGTCGGCCCCCGAGGCGTCGAAGTCCCCGACGTTTCTCCGGGGCGCCGCGAGCGTGCAGTTCAAGTTCACGCAGCTCAGAAGCGGTCGCGCTGACGATAGCGCGTGCGACACCTGTGGTGCACGCGGCTGGCTACAGAGTCACCTGATCGCACTGCTATGAGTCCGAGTCGGCGGGTTCGCTGCCGTCCTCATCGGAGTTGTCCTCTTCCCCGGACCCCCTTCGAGCTGGCCCAACATGATCTTCAACAGATCGAGCTGGAAGAGGTACGAAGCCATCGGGCAACCAGGGCGCCTCGAACGAGGTCGTCCAGCCGAGAGGAAGTTCCGGCGCTAGGCTGCCCAGGATGGCCCCCGGATGCCGAAGGCGGTAGTAGCGCTTCAGCATCGCGCCAACCACGTTGAGGGCGGTGTCGAGCTCTTCCCAGGACAGCGAAAGCCCGAGGGTTGCACCATTTCGCTGGCGGTGCAGCAGGATCTTGTTGGTGTACTTGCGGACGGTACCGAACGTCGTTGCAAGGGTGTCGATGTCCGCCTGCACCAGCTGCGCGTCGATGTGGGACTGCCCAGGCCTGGAGAACAGGTCAAAACCCGGCTTAACGCCCGCCTTCAGTTCATCATCCCGCGAGGGGTCCGCGTCAATCGCCGCCTCGTAGCGGACCCGGCTGGCGATCTCCGGGAACTTCACGAGTTCGTCGAGACACCACCGCAGGCTGGACGTATCTGCGCCGGCGTCGCACTCACGCCTGACTCCCGCAACCTGATTCACCACGTAGAGCCTTGTAACCCAGTTGGTCACGATGGTGTTGAGCTCGACTGCAGTCGGCGCCTTCCACATCTCCTCGATCGTCAACCAAACGTGGCGGTTGTGAAAGAGGGTGATGACGTCCCTGTACGAGTCGTCGTATGCCGCGCACCAGCGCTCCCAGCGGGCGTCCAGATCCATAGTCATGCGGCGAGGCTATGGGCCCTCGCTGACCTCTGCGCGCACTTTTGTGCGACTGGAGCAAGGCCGACCAGCAGTGGCCCGTGGCGGTTCACCCGGTGGTCGTGGGAGCAGTGTGGCTGCCACTGCAGGCTCCGAGGGCTGGCCCAGTGCAGAGTTCCATCTTTCGGCCAACCGGCGGAGCAACCACTCCGACCGTCCGCTGTTGTCGGGCTTTTCCCGTGTTGCCGCTTAGCGTGACTCGGGTGGGAATGCAGAGGTACCAAGAGCACCGGCTGATGGACGAGCTGCATGACGCTAGGCGGCTCACGCGCCGACCGCACCCTCCGCCGCTCGTCTACTGCGCCGTCGGCGCGGCGCTGGCACTGGCAACAGCGTCCCTGCTGGCGCTGGTATCGGTCTACGGTGCCAAGACCGTGGGCTCCCGAATCGCCTACGGGGCCAGCGGGCTGGTGGTTGCCATCACAGTTGGCCTCCTGATCACCGGCATCAATCACCGTCGACGCTGCGTCTTCGCGGCCTACGCTGTTGGTCTTCGACTGGCCGCAGCGTTGAATCCGCGCGTCGAGGGGCAGAGGCTGGACCCAAACTTTTGGCCGCACGCTGATGAAGAACTGGATCGGCTTCAGGGATTTCTCGCCCGTTCAGGCGCCTACCGACAAGCCGAGGCGCTAGTCAAGGCTCGCTCGGGAGCAATGGATGGCTAGCGCCTGGCGGTGGTACCTACAGTACGTCGCCGTACCCGTTGCGGGTTCGGTGGCGGTCGTCGTGGGCGCCATCTTCGGGGCCGAACTCAGCCATGACGCGCCGAGCACGCCGGACTGCATGGTTCAGCTGACGCAGGCGACCAGCCTCATCGACAAGCACCCGGAGCTGCAACCTTTCGTGAAGGGCAGCCCAGAGGTTGAAAAGGAGTGTCGCCTCAGCGAGGTGGTCCGTCGGCTGAAGTCTCATCCCTCCAAGTGACCGTCGCACCTGACCTCGACATACGACACTTGCCGACTGCCTCGACAGGCCGTCTACCCTCCGGCTTGGCCCACGGATAAGGTGACCTGCTGATTCATCCCGAAGGTGGGGGCGCGTCGCGTCCGCGGTTGAGCTGGGCCATCAGCTCGCGGTTGGCCCCGCGGGCGGCGGCGCGGTCGTCGTCGCGGTCCTGGAGCGTGAGCTCCAGGTCGACGACCTGCTGTTCGAGGGTGGTGATCCGGGCCTGGAGCTGTTCGGCATCGTCTGGGCCGCCGATGCCGGACTCGCGCCAGACCTGCTCGCCCAGGACCTCGCTGAGGCGGGCTTCGAGACGCCGGATGTGTCCGGCGAGGCGGGCAGTGCGGGCGTCGGCTGCCGCCAGGTCGGCCTGCAACGAGGCTCGGCTGACCGCCGGGCCCCGGTCGCCCGGGACCGTGGGCGGCTCTGCGGCCTGCGCGTGGATCTGCCCGAGCAAGTCGCGGTGGCGGTAGAGGAAGGTGCGGTCGACGCCCGCGCGGCGGGCGATTGCCGCGACGCTGGCCTCAGATCCGTCCTTCGCGGCCTCGGCCAGTGCGGCGAGGACCCGCTGTCGGCGCCGGCCGGTGTCAGCCCGGCGGCCTTCCAGCATGGCCTGGACGGCGGGGTCGGTCGGGGTCATGCGGGGCGCTCCGGTCGTAGGTCGGGCAGAGGCTGGGGAATGCGGGGCATGCCGAGGAAGCCCTGGCGGGTCTTTGTGAGTAGTGCATGGTATAGTTTTCTTGTTGGTCGGTGGTGGCGGCCGGTCAACAAGCCGATTCCACACCTCACTCTCCAGGGAGAGCCATGACCACGTCCGGAACGCAGGTCGCTACCTCCAGCGCAGCAAAGAAGGAGGAAAAGGAGTCCGTAGAGCCGACCGCGAACTTCGCGGGAATCCACGCGGAGATCATCGACGCTCTGAATTTCGCTGAATTCGGAATTGCCCCGAAGGCGCAGCCGCCCGCTCAGCGCGGTGTGCTGATCAAGACCGGCGGCAACCACGTCGTCTTCAGCGCCTACGACTTCGACACCGCGGTGTCGGTCATGGTCCCGGCCGCTACGCCCGCCGGGAAGGGCTCCTCGCTCCTCGACTTCCCGGAGCTGAAGAAGACGCTCGCGGCCATGGTCGCCGGGGAGACGAAGGCGGTGGCTGCCCGGACCCGCGTCTCGCTCGCCGGAGACCTGCTGGCCACCGAACACCTCACGGTGCCCATCACGACGCACGACATCCACGCGTACACTCAGCCGCTGGAGGCCGTGCCCGCCATGGCCACCATGGACGCGCGAACCTTCCTCGCCCAGCTCAACCGCGTACTGCCCACGGCGGGGACCGACGACACGCTGCCCGTGCTCACCGGCATCCAGGTGACGCTGGACGGCGAGACGCTCACCATGGCCGCCACGGACCGCTACCGCTTCGCCGTCGCGGAGGTCCCCGTCACCGCCACCGTGCAGCCGCTGGAGAAGCCGCTGACCGTGCTCATCCCGGCCGCCACCCTCTCCGCCCTGGCCAAGCGGCTGAAGACGCACGAAGGCCCCGTGGGCATCGGTCTCCTCACCGCCGATCGAGCCGAAGGGGAGCCCGTGGTCATCCTGCCCACCGCCCGCGCCACGCTGTCGCTGGGCGCCATCACCATCACGATGCGCTCACTGGACGGCAGTCTCCCCAAGTACGGGAAGTTGTTCCCCAAGGCGTGCGAGACGTCGGTCCGGCTCGACCGCGCCACGACCGTTCGGGCCGTCAAGAAGGCCCAGGGAGTCCTCGCCGCCAAGGGCCTCAAGAACGTCCCCGTCATGTTGGCCTGGGACACCGACGGCAACCTCACGCTCGCCCCTCTGCTGGACACGGCCGAAGGGGATGCCCGTACCAAGGGCATGCCCATCCCGACGACCATCACCCACGGCACCGGCGAAGGTCTGCGCGGTGGCCGCGGCGCCTTCAAGCCGAGCTTCCTGCTGGACGTGCTCGGCACGTTCACCGGCGACACCATCACCCTGCACCTGGATGAGATGAAGGACGGACAGATCAGCAAGCCCGGACTCTTCACCGAGGGCCCCGAAATGGCTGGCCAGGGCTACAGGCACCTGTTGATGCCCGTCCGCCTCTCCTGATCGAACAACCACCCGCGGGGGTGGGGCGCGCCGCCCCACCCCCGCCCCCGGCGGGGAGTGGCACCCCGCCGACCCGAACACGCCCACAGGAGGTACCCCCATGGCCTTGATGCTCGACTGGCGAGGAACCCCGATCACGCACCGCGCCTACGTCCTCTTCCCCCGGAAGTGGGGCCCCAGCGCCCACTCGACCGAGATGGTGGAAGGCGTCGTCCAGAGCTTCAGCCTCACCGGACAGATCACCGTCGACGTCCTTCGAACCTCCCGTCCGCGCGCGACCGGAGGCACCGGCCGCACCCGCTACGCGGTGCCGGCCCACAGCGTGACGGTCGTGCCCGATCCGGCCGGCCTTCGCGCCGGCGACTCGGGTGACGCCGCACCGCCTCCAGCCCCCAGGCGCCTGCCCCAGCCGCGCCCCTTGAGCTCTTGACGGTCGACGGGACGCAGTACGGGCCTTACCCCGGACAGCCCACCACGGCGCCGCGATCCCCGCACGGCACCTACCTGTTCACCGGCGAGACCGCGCAGCGCATCGTCGAAGACCTGCACCGGGACCACTGCGGCCTCACGGCAGCGTTCGAGCACGACGGCACGCTCACGTTCACCTGGGACGCCACCTATCGGGACGAGCCCGGCGCTGAGCGCGTCACCCCGGACGCCCAGGGCCGCTACGCGATCGGCGGACTGTGGCCCTGGGACAACTGGCAGGAGACCGGCGAGGCGACGCCCCAGCCCTGACGCTCCACCCGACCAGACCCCTGCCCGTGGAAGGACGTGTCTCGTTCCGCCACGGGCAGGGCCCGAAGCGGGGCGCGTCCAGCACGCGCCAGCAGCCCGCGGGCGGCCGGGACGCTCCGCAGCTCGCGACGGCCGGCGCGTCGTACACCGGCCTGTCCGACGACGGCTCCGGCCTCACCCGCAGGAGTGAATTCACCCCTCGCGTACGCGGGCGGGGATCTGACGATGCGCCCCCAACTGCCGCTCAAAACATAGCCATTGACAGTAAATGGGATCTTTCGCAATCTTTCGGACGTGGCTCCAGACGGGGGCCCGGAGAGGAGTTCGTGATGGGCAAGCGGGAGTTCTACGACGAGCAGGCAGCGGCCGGCAGGCTCGGAGTCCCGGTGGCCGCCTGGCATTGGGCGGCCGGGTCCGGACTGGTCCCGCCGGCGGACGCGGGGCCGGGGCAGTGGTCGCGGTCAGCGGTCGACGGGGCGGACGCGGAAGGCGTCCGCGCCGCCCTGCGCGGGCCGATGGCCGCGGGGCAGGCGGCGGACCGGCTGACCGAGGCCCTGGGCCAGCCCCTGCCGCGGTGCCGCCCGCGGGTGACAGCTGCAGCGGTCGGCCACCTGGTGAAGGCTGGCTTGCTGGTCTGGCTCGGCGGGGAAGCGGCGTGCCCCGACGTCCATCCGGACCAGCTGGCCGCCCTCGCCCGCCGCCGGGACCTGCCTGCCCTGCTGGACCGCCACGTCCCCTTCGGCCCGGACCAGGCCGCGCTCCGCCTGGGCGTGCGCAGGGTCGACTTCGACCAGGTCGTCAGGCTCGGATGGATCTCCCCGGCGGGCTCCGTGATGATCGACTACAAGTCCCACGGCGGCTTGACCAGGGTCCCCCTCTACTCGGGGGTCGATCTGGCCCTGCTCCCGGTCCTGCGGCCCGGAGTGGACTGGGAAGCGCTGCGCACGGTGCCCGCAGGCCGCCGCTCGCCGCTCGCTGGCCTCGCGCCGGTCGCACCCGGGCGAGACGTGGTGCTGCTGGCAGAGGTGGCGAGGATCGCCCGAGTCGGCCGCGCCGCGGTGGTGAACTGGCGCCGGCGGCACGCCGACTTCCCGGCCCCGGTCGGCGGGACGGACATCCACCCGGAATTCGACCGCAGCGCGGTGGCCACCTGGCTCCTCGACCACGACAAGATCGAGATCCCGTCCCAGATCCCGCCCGCCATGCTGCTCCTCGGCGGCGGCGAAGGCGCGACCAGGCTCCGGCTCGACGGCCCGCTGCTGCTCCTGGCGGACGACGCCCAGGACGAGGACCAGGACGAGGACCAGCTGACGGGCTGGACCACCGAGGACGACGCCGACACGCTGGCCAAGCTCACGGCCGGGGAGTTCGGAGCGTCGCTGCGCAGGCTGGCGGTGCCCGGAGCGGCGCCGCTGGCGGTGCCCGGCGAGGTGCGGCTCATCGACCTGTTCAGGAACGGATCGGGGGGGGGGGGGCTGAAGGTGACCCTGGCGTGGCCGGCCGCCCTCCGGGGCGCCGCCTCAGACAGTCAGGCGGGCGGAGTGGAGCGCCACGGCCTCGCGTACGCGGGATCGGGAGAGGCCTGCCCGTGCAAGCGGCACGCCTGCGGCGGCGTTGTTCCCGTCTCCTGGTGTGCAGAGCGCGGGGCGTCGGTCGAGCCGGTCCTGGAATGGCACCCGGGCGGTGGAATCCGGTGCGCTCACCTGGCTCGCAGCCGGAGCGGTGCCGCCGCAAGCGTTCCGTCCGGGGTCTGATCAGGCTGTGGCCGGGGCCTGGCGGCCCCGGCTCCGGGCAGCGGGTCCCGCTGGTGAGGACACCAGCGGACCAGGTGCCCCAGGAAGCGCACCACGCCCCGAAAGTGATGCATGCATGGTATAGTTATCTCAATGGTTGGTGGTGGCAGCCAACCAAATCCGAAGACACGATCGAGAGGATCTCAGATGACCATGACGACGGATCGGTACGACCCCGCACCCGGCACCGAGTACCCGTTCTCCATCTCGGACATCGCCCGCCTGGCGGTGAAGCTCCTCGGCGACGACTGGCACGCCGAGTCCGGCTACTGGGGCGTTGTCGGCGAGATCACCACCCGGGACGGCGCCCGGTTCATCGTGGGCGTGGACCATGAGGGAGACCTCTACGTCCACGCGGACAAGAACGCCGAGCCGACCTTCCTCATGGAGTACTTCGACTGCACCAGCGCCTTCGACGGCCTGGAAGAGGTCACCAAGCGCGTCGTCGCGGTGATCCTCGACATCGCCTGATTCGCGTTCTCAGGCACGCCCTGGGGCGCCAGGCGCGCCCCAGGGCTGGCTCTTCGAAGGAGCCCCTGATGCGATTCCGATCACGACGACGACGGGGCCGACCCCGCCACGGTCCAGGTGCCCCTGGAGGGTGGCCGTCGCCGTCGAGACGGCCTCGATCGCCCTGAGCTGGGGCGGGGCGGCGAGTATCTGCACGTTCGCTGCGAGACCGTTTACAGCCCGTCGGTGTTCAGCTGGTCCAGATACTTCCTTAGGAACCGGTGCACTTGCTCGTCAGTGGCGACGTCCTCGCTGTCGAAGCGGCTGTCTGCCCACGAGGTGTTCCCGCTGGAACGGATGCGCAACTCCCCGCCCGTGATCCGGTAGTGCCGGTATTCAGAGATGTTGCGCGCCTCATAGCTGGTCTTGCGCTCGAAGCCCTCGTTCATCTCCAGCAGCTGCTGGCGTACTTCCCTCGTCAGGCGCACGGATCCCTCCACCTCTCATAGCAGTGGAGGGATCCTGTCACGGCTCAGGTGCAGCGCCGGCCCTGATGGGTGATTTTGCGGAGACGATGGGCCGGAGACGCGCCCCCGCGGGTACACATGTGGACCAGCTGGTCCCTCAGCCGTGCCTGCCCGTCCACCCGTGCCCGAGGCCACGGCGTTGCGGCGGAGACGGTGTGGCAGCGAGGGCCGCCGCCCGTTCTGGATGGACTTGCCCGCCAGGTCAGCCCTTCTGGGCGGCGAGTCGGCGTACGGCGCGCTTGATCGAGCCAAGCTCTTTCAACACCTGGTCCATCGCGGAGTCCATCAGCATGACCGGGTCGTCAGCGGACCAGAAGCGCACTGCCTGCGCTACCTGATGCTCCCAGAACCCGGCGTCCTCGGCGGCTTCGAAGCCGAGCTGTGAAGCAAGTTCGGCAAAGCCGTCCCCGGGTCGGCCGGTTGCCTTGGCAACGACAAGCGCCGACAGCAGTGGCCGGCCGTGCTGGTGCTCGTAGACGCTGATGTGGCCGAGCTTTGGGTAGAGCCCGTGCATCTGGTTCCGCGACGTGTAGGGGTCCAAGCCATGTGGGTCGACGCGTTGCGCGAATTCCTTGTAGCCGATGCAGGCGGAAAGCGGATCTGCTGGGTCGCCAGCCTGGGCAAGGGAGCGCAGAAGGCGGTGCATGTCGCGTTCGATGGGAGTGAGAGTAAGCACGCGAGCTCCTCGTAGGGAGGGGACCCGTAGGTCCGAATGTCCGTGGACGTAGCGTCCGTAGACGCGCTTTGACGGTAGCTCACGTGAGGCCGACGGCGCTACGCCCCTTGCCCTGGGCACAGTTGGGTGGGCCCAGCTCGACACCGTCGGCATGGTGCGATGCCGAGATAGACGCTAGTGATGTATCTGTGGTATAGTTGTCTTGTTGGTCGGCGGTGGCAGTCGACCGAGACCGGACATGCATCTCTATGAGGAGAGTTCCATGGCGCACCTGATTGAGCAGTTCAGCGACGGTACGGCGGCATTCGTGAGCGCGCAGAAGAGCGCCTGGCACCGGCTGGGCACCGTGACGACGGAGGCCCTGACGGCTGAGGACGCGATGCGTCTGGCCGCGCTGGACCGCTGGAACGTTCGTCTCGTCGGCCTGCACGCGACCGAGGTGACGGCCGAGGGCGCGACGCTGCTGGACGTGCCGAACCATCGTGCGAGCGTCCGTACCCACCCGAAGACCGGGCGCCCCGAGACGCTCGGCGTGGTGGGCCCGGATTATGTGCCGGTCCAGAACGAGGAGCACGCGGAGTTCCTGAACTACCTGGTCGACGAGTCTGGGGCTCACTTCGAGACTGCGGGTTCGCTGCGTGGCGGCCGTCAGGTGTTCCTGACGATGAAGCTGCCGCAGTCGATGACGATCGGCCGGAGCGACGAGGTGGACCTCTACATCGCCGCGTTCAACTCCCACGACGGCTCCAGCGCGTTCCGGATCGTCGTCACCCCTGTGAGGGTGGTGTGCGCCAACACCCTGCGGGCCGGGCTCCGCAACGCGAAGAGCAGCTACACGGTCCGCCACACCTCCGGCGCCCGCGGTCGCATTGCCCAGGCCCGCCAGGCTCTGGGACTCACCTTCAAGTACGCCGAGGAGTTCGAGAAGGCCGCCCAGCGCATGCTGGACGCGGAGATGACCACCCCCATGCTCCGGTCGGTCGTGGAACAGCTGTGGCCTGTCGCCAACGGCGACAGCACCCGGAAGAAGAACAACCAGCTCACCCGCTGGAACACCATCCGGAACCTCTTCGACAACGCGGACACCCAGGCAGGTATCCGGGGAACGGCGTGGGCGGGCTACAACGCGATCACCGAGTACGCCAACCACGTCGCTCCGGCCCGCGGGGCCAGCCCGGAACTGAAGGGCGCGGCCAGGGCCGAGCGGGTGATCACGGGGACCGCTGACGACGTGATGGAGCGAGCCTTCCGCCTCATGGCGGTCTAACCCACCCTGGGGTGGGGCCCAGACCAGGCCCCACCCTAAGGGAACGGGTTGCTACGCAAGAGCGTTCGCTGCCCGGACCTGTATCGCCGTGTGCTTACCGCCGCGGACGCGGCCAGCCCCCATGCCACTTCAGCGCCCCGGCCGCCGCGTCGATCCCTGCTGGCGGGGTCACCGAGTGCCCTCCGACGCATCGCGAAGCGCGTCGTTCTTCAGGTGGGCAGAGCCACTCGGCATCTCACTGCCTTCGCCGCCTCGCGCGACCTGGCGCACCTGCTCGCCCAGGAACCGGTACAGCGACCAGGCCAAACTGGTGTCCGCCGACTTGGGATAGCTCCACGGGTGGCCAACGTTGAAGAGCGCGTCGATGACCTGGACCAGATGGACGCCGGAGATAGCCACGGTCACGGTGTCGTCTTCGTTCAACGCGACCCGGCCGTGCCAGGGGTGGGCGGGGTCGGTCCAGCTGCCGGAGGCGAAGGCGATCCGGGCCAGGGAGTCGGCGGTGTCCTGGTGGCAGGTGACCCGCAGCGTCGAAAGGGTGGCCGCCACATGCTTGGTGTCGACCAGCTCGCGGACGATCACCTGCATGACCTGGTCCGTCTTGGCGTCCTTCTCGGCCTGAGCGTCGGCGGTCTCTCGCGCCTTCGACTCGGCCTCGACCTTCGCCATGGATTCAGACATGGCCTTCGCATCGGCCTCGGCGGTCGCCTTTTCGGCGGCGGCCCGCTCACTGGCCTTGCGCTCGGTGCGGTCCTCCTCACGCCATCGACGCTTCTGCTCCTGGTTGGCTGTCCACTGGTCCAGGATCTGCTTGAGCATGAGGTCTTCTCCTCCGAGCTGCGGTCGGCGGTGATACTGGTCGTGACGATGTTGCGCGGCGTAGTCACCGAGTGCCCGTGTTTTCGGAGAATTGACCCCGACCGTGCATGTTGGTTGACGCAGGCCTCCCCGCCCGCCCGAAGCCGGTCCTGGCCGCGTCCGGGAGGCCGGGATCGCTGGGGTGCGGGGGATCGCCGCCGAGGGCTTGCGGGAGGTCTACCTGAGGGAGCCGGTGTCTCGGATGGCGCGCAGAGCGGCTCGCGCGTATTCCGCAGGAGATGCGTCCGGACAATGTACGGCGGAGATCGCGGCCAGGACGGCGAGGTAGCACGGGTCTTCGTCGACCGTGTCCTCAAGGAGTTCGAAGGCCCGGGAGGCGAGCCGCACCACGCTGGTGTGGGTGGTCTTCCCGCTCTGTCCGTTGAGGTCGTGCTCCACCACGAGCCGCGCGCGGGCGTCGCCGACCTCGACCACGCGCAGCCGCCGGTCCCGGGCCCGCATGTCAGGAGCCATATCCCGGTCCAACTGACCCGTGCTGACGCCCGCCATGATCGATCCCTCCGCTCCATGGAGCCCCGCGCCCCGCCCGCACAGCACCCTAATCCGCCCCGCGGGCCGCGCACACCGCCGGTGACCTCGCAGCGGTACTGCTCGCCTACCGCCTGGAGAGGCTCACGGCCCCGGCCTGGCTCACCCTCTGCCAGCGCACCGACCCCGCCGCCACCGCCGACCTGCTGATCACCACCACGCTGCGCCGCCACGCCGCCGGGACGCGGCCGGAGACCGGCACCCTCCATGCGGCCCGCAATGCCCACGCCCTGTGGGCCGCCCTCAGAGGACCGGATCCGCAGGCCGCGGCCGCCCTCGCGGGCCCGCTCGCCGACATGCTCGCCACCCTCGGCGAGATCGGGCTGCACGACCACGTGCACAGCCGGCCTTCGGCCCTCGCGGCGCCCGCGTAGCGGCCATGGCCCCGCTCGTTGGTGCACAGTTACGGCTTACGCGGCTGCCCTCCGGTGTGGGAGTGGTGTGCACAAACGCACATACACCCATGCACTCACCCACACACTCACCCATGCATGTCCCCATGCAACGACCCATGCAACGAGCGAGCGAGCGATGCAACGAGCGATGCAACGTGGCGACGTTCCCTGTCCTGGATTCGGCAGATGGACAGGTATGTCTCCAGGCCACTCCGGTCCGGTGTCCGGGGTCCAGACGGCGGGGCCGCCCCCGCGCCACTCGATGAGCAGCGCGTCGGCCAGGTCTACGTCGTCGGGGTCGAGGCCGGCCCGGCGCAGGAACTCGAAGATGTCGCCGGGGCCGAGGGCGCGGCCGAGGATTTCGCCGTCCACGCGGACGCGGCGGCCGCCTGGTCGTCGGGCGGGTAGACGATCACGCGCAGGTCGGGGCTCATCCCTCCACCCTGAGGGGTGGCGTTCAGTCGAGCATGCCCAGTGCGGTGTCCGGGCGGCACTGCGGGCACGCGGGCACGCCCTCGGCGAGCGCCCGCCGGGCGGCGTCTACGGTGGCCGCCTTGCAGCGGGTGCGGGTGTCCCAGCACCCGCCGGTGTGGACGCGCACGGCGGGTCGGCCGGTGCCGATCCCGTGCTCGATCAGCCACTCAGGCGGCGTCGGCGCAGGCTTCCGGTCGCCGTGCGCGGCGAGCAGGCGCTCCTCGGTGGCTATCCAGTCCCGGGTGCGCCGCAGGTCCTGAAGCTGGACGCGTTCGAGGAAGCGCAGCTGCTCCAGGCGGGAGGCGCCGGGGGAGTGCTGGTCCATCTCAGGTTCCGTACTGCGCCCGTCGCTCCTCGCGGCAGGTCTCGCAGAGGGGGTTGGCCGGGGCTCCATATCGCGCACAGGTTCGATGGCAGCGTGCGCAGGGGCCGGCCTGGCTGGGCGCCCAGGTCGCCGGTCTGGGGCGGGTGGGGGCGGGCGCGGGGGTGGTCACGAGGGCTCCCTCGGGGGTGCGGAGGATGTCACTCTCATTAGAGCGCATGTTTGAATTTCGGAGCGACCGCGACGCGGCCGGTCTCACCTGTGTGGTGTGACTGAGCGGGATAGTTGGCCCTTGAGCACGCTAGTTGGCCCTTGAGCACGCTAGTTGGCCCCTGAGCGTAATGGTTGGCCCGCAGGGTAGCGGGTGGATCATCCTGATCAGGCTGTTTTCTAGGTTCTGCCGGATTCGCGGTGTTCCGTTCTGTGTCCTGGTGGCATGCCTGATGATGGTTCGGGGTGCGTGTGGTCTCACTGCTGTGGCTTCGATGAGCTGGCGGCGCTGTACACAGTTCCGTGCGGGGAAGCCGCCGACCCGAGACCGGATTGGGCGGGGCGCTGGGCTGTGACCTGGAGTGTCGGCGGATCCGAGGTCATCTGCCCCGTGCGCGAACTCGCCGCGTTCCCCTGGGAGCGTGCCCGGCCTGTCCGATCGTTCTCGTGGCGCCCGGGGCAGCGGCATCGCCCTGGTCTGGCGTTTATGGAGTCGACAGGCCGCGGGCACGGCTTCGAGAGCCTCGCCGAGCGCCGGGCGTTGACCGTCCTGGACTTCTGTGGCCAGGTCCGGGAAGTGCTGTCGCAGCCGTTCAGCTTACGGTTCTTCGACTCGGACCACCGACGGGAGCACGTCCCGGACTTCCTGGTGGCCACTGAGGGATCAACGCTGCTGATCGACGTCCGCCCGGCCCATCTGGTTAAGGAGTCGGACGTCGCCGTGTTCGCCGCTACCGGCCGCGTCGCGGCTTCCGCCGGCTGGCGGTACCTGGTGGTGACGGGCTGGCGGGACGGCGTCGCGGGCACAGTAGAGGCCCTGGCGCGTGTACGTCGTCCGTGTACGGATCCGATGCGCCTGGAGGAGCAGCTGCTCGCGGCGGCGGTCGGCCCTCGGCGTTTCGGGGAACTGGTCGAGGCGACGCCGTGGCCGGTGCCAGCCCGATCCCATCTGTTGCGCTTGTTGTGGCTGCGGCGCCTGGCCTTCGACCTGGTCAGGCCGCTCGAAGACAGCACTTGGATCTATCCGGTGGCGTCATGACAGCCGGAGCGCGTGACCGCCGACCGCTCGTCGAGGAGCTTTCCGAGCATGATCTGGGCAGGGCCCGGGTCCGGCTGGAGCACGTGATGGAGGTCGAGACCGGATTCCGCAGCGCCAGCCGCTGCTGGGCCCGGTCGGACGAGCCCCGGCCCGCTTTCAATCCGGCGACGACCAGCGTCGGGGGACGCCGACGGGCGAAGGTCACCGAGCTCGGCGCGCTGTCGGAAACCGAAGCCGCGCGACTCGGGCTGGAGTCGGTGAGCGAACGCACTCTGAAGCGGATGGCCGCCCGCTACCGGGAGTACGGGCTGGTTGGACTGGCCGACGGACGGTGGACTCGCCAGGCCGGCGGCCATCCGTCAGTGACGGCTGAGGTGGAGGAGGCGATCCGTGCGGTTCACGAGCAGTGTCTGCGCCGGTCGCGGATCAGCATGGCGTCGCGGGAGCGGTTGGTCCACCAGTACGTGCGGGAGGTGTTCCCCGGCCGTGAGGTGCGGGTGCCACACCGGACGACGCTCGCGAGGGTGTGGCGGGAGTGGTTCGGCCCTGGAGGTGCCCGCCAGCGGTACGTACGCTCCGCGGCCGCCGTGCCTGCCCCGACCGGTGCGCTGGTGGTTGCGTCGCGGCCGGGGCAGGTGGTGGTGCTGGACTCGACACCGTTGCCGGTGAAGGTCCTCGACGACGTTTTCGGTACCCCGATCACTGTGCACCTGACGATTGCGCTGGACGCGTACACGCACTCGATCGTGGCGTTCCGGCTGACGCCGGTGGCGGAGTCGTCCATCGAGGTGGCGATGCTGCTGCGGGACGTGCTCTCGCCGCTGCCGATGCGCCCGGGCTGGGGTGAGGACATGGCCTGGCCCTACCCCGGGGTGCCCGCAGCGTTGGTGGCCGACCTGGCTGGCGGGCCGGTGGCGGGGCTGCCGTTCTTTACGCCCGAGGCCATCACCGTCGACCACGGCGCCGCGTTCAAGAACCATCACCTGGTGGAGGTCGCCCGCACGCTCGGAGTGGACGTGCTGCCGGCGCGCGCGATGCGGCCGACGGACAAGGCCGCGTGCGAGCGGGCGTTCGCCGCGATCCAGTCGCTGCTGCTGGAACTCGTGCCGGGCTGGCGCGGCATCGATGTCGCCGACCGTGGCGCCGACCCGGAGGCAGATGCGGCGTGGACGGTGGCGGAGATAGAGCACCTGCTCGCCTCGTGGATCGTCGCGGTCTGGCAGAACCGCCGCCTCGACCAGCACGCCCCCGCCTGGGACCCGTCCGGCCGGCACAGCCCGAACACGCTGTTCGCGGCCGCGGCCGCGCGGGACGGCATCAGCCTGGAGATCCCGCCGCCGCAGCTGTACTACGAGCTGCTGCCGGTGCACTTCGTGAAGGTCGATCCCCGGCGCGGGGTGAAGGTCGGCGGCCTCTGGTACGGCGCGAGGAGCCCGGCCCTGGACCCCTGCCGCGGCGTCCCGGCGCCTCGGGGTGGCCAGCAGACGGGGAAGTGGGCGGTACGCCGGGACCCGCGGGACTGCCGCCAGGTGTTCATCGAGCTCGACGGCGCTTGGCACACGCTCCCGTGGAACGCCCTGCCCGAGGGGGAGACGGTGCCCGCCTTCGGTGACGCCCGGGTGGGCGAGGTCCTCAAGGAGGCGGTTCGGGCTGGGCTGCGCCCCCGTACGGACGCCGAACTGCTGCCCGTGCTGCTGGATCTGCTGGCCGCAGTCACCCCGGTCGAAGCCTGGCCGGGCCGCCCCGACGCGCGGAAGAAGGCAGCCACCCGGGCCCGCGAACTCGCCCGCGCCCGCGCCGCCCTCTCAGACCGGCCCGTCGAGCAGCCCCCGCTGGCTCCGGTCCGACGCGCTGCGCCGGGCCGGGAGGTCGCCGACGCGGTCACGGCCGACCGTGCCCGGCGCCGCCGCGCGGCCGCGGGAGACACACCTCCGGTGCCCGCCCGGGCACTCCGCGACGACGTACGCTCCCGCCTCCTCTACCCGATCGCCAGGCCTCGATCCGACCACGATGAACACGACGGTCAGGACGGCCGCTTGACCGGGGACGCCGGAGGCGGCCCGGCGGGCAGAGAGGAGAAGGGGTGATCGGCGAGATTCCGGTGCGGGACACGCTGGCGGGGTGGGGAGCATGGCGGCTTGCGAGGCATGACTTCACGCCCGCGCCGCGCATGTCCCTGGCCCGGTGGCGGGCTCTGTCCCCAGCGGCGAAGGCTGCCCATGATCTGGCCCGGGCCGCCACGCACGCGAACCTGCCGCTGTTGGGCACACCCATGAGCCGCGCGGTAGACCGGCTGTTGTCGGCGCGGATCCGGCAGAACGCGTTCAAGGCTCGGCCGGCGACCCGGTCCGGGGTGATGGTGTCCGGTGGCGGCTACCAGGGCAAGACCGAGACCGTGTGCGAGATCGCCGCAGCCTTCGAGGACTCGTGGCGGGAGCTGCATTGGACGAATCCCGAGACGGTGCCCGGTACCCGAGATGCGTGGGTGCCGGTTGCTTACGTCCAGACGCCCGTCACCGCGAAACCGAAGAGCACGTGCAAGGCGATCCTCGACTTCTACGGCGCCCTGACGAAGGGGATGGACCTACCCGAGCTCGTCGCCCAGGTGGCGGCTTCGCTTACCGATCACGGCACGAAGGTGCTGATCCTCGACGACATCACCCGGCTGCGGATGCACCGCGCCGACGACCAGGACACCTTGGACCTGATCCGGGCGTTCATGAGCATGCACGTCACCCTTGTCCTGGTCGGCGTCGACATCCCCGGCTCCGGCCTGATGGACGAGGGCCGTCCCGCCGCCGGGGTAGCTGTGAACGACCACCGCCGACGGCCCGTCAATGGGTGGGAGCCGACCCAGACCGCGCGCCGTTTTGACCTCGTCGAACTCGACCGGTTCCGCTACGACACCCCCGAGCAGATCACCGCCTGGACCTCCCACCTAGCCGGAGTCGAGGAGCACCTGCGCCTGCTCAAGGCCCGCCCCGGCATGCTCACCACCCGCACGATGCCCGAGTACCTCTACGCCCGGACCAACGGTGTCGTCGGCCTGCTGGAACGGCTCATAGAGGACAGCTGCACCGAAGCGATCACCAGCGGTACCGAGTGCCTGACCGAACCCCTCCTCGACAGCCTGCCGATCACCCTCACCAGCGTCACTGGCCGCGACGCTCAAGCGGGCGAGGTCCCTGCGGTCCCCTCCCGACCTCGCCGACGCCGCAATGGCGCATTCGATGACCAAGGCCCCACCCCGGCCACCGCATGACCGCACCATTACCCCGAAGCCTGGACCCGGCACCGGGCGAGGTTCTGCCGGGCTATCTCCTACGCCTCGCCCACCGGCTCGCCGTCGCTCCCCGGGACGTCGGCCACCTCTGCGGCCTCACCACAGGCTCGAACCTTCCCGCCCGCCACCTGGTCTGCCTCAACGATGCCCAGGCCCAGCAGGTCGCCGACGTCTGCCGCCTTCACCCCGCCGAAGTCCACGCACTCACCCTCGCCGGGCAAGCCCCCGGTTACACAGCGCTGCGCATCGACGACCCCGGGCGGCACCAGAGCCCCACCAGCATGGCGAACGACGGCTGGGTGCTCACCGCCTTCAGCCGCTACTGCCCCGACTGCCTGACCGAGACAAACCATGTCCCCGGCGGCCCCGTCTGGCAGGGCTCCTGGCGTCTCCCTCACACCTACCTCTGCGAGCGGCACAACCGACTTCTGGCCTGGCAGTGCCCTGCCTGCCAAACGCCAGCCTTCTCCAACGGCTACCGCTCGGACGGAAGATGGCGGCCCACACAACTCATCCCCGCCCCCGGGCTGCGCTTGGATCCCGCCCGCTGCCGCCACCGTACGGGAGGCGGCCGAGTCGTCACCTGCGGACAGCCCCTCGACCAGCGGACCGGACCGGCCCCGCGGCCCACCCCTGCCATGACGCACGCACACCGCCGACTGGCAGAAGCCGCCACAGCCGGGACCGATCAAGAGGTGACGAGCCTGGGGCAGCAGGTGTCAGCCCAGCGCTTCTTCAACGACGTCCGCACAACCGTCTCAGCCATCCGGGGCAGCTGGCCCGTGGCCCGCGAGGTCTTGGCGGATCCCGGGTCGATGGACGCGGTCGCGGCCCACATCGACGCTCTTCGCCGCCCGCACCCCGAGCGCACGGCGGCCCTGGGGGACGGACGGGTGGCACGGACCTTTGGACACCCGCCCGCCGACCCTGTTCCGGCGGCGGCCCTGATGGCCCTCACGGTGGCGATTCTCGACGATCCGAGCGGTTACCACACTCTCGCGCGGCTCCTGTCAGCCCTGCCCGCGACCAGCACCGTCCATATCCGGCTCCGCCAGCACGCCCCACACTGCTCATCCACCATGACCGCGGTCATCGGCAGGAGCATCCGGAGCCCCCAGACGGCAGCTGGCCCGCTCCCTCTTTTCCCTCAGCCCGCAACCCACCGGGGTCGGCTTGACCCCCGCACCATCCCTATTGTCTTGCCTGAGCACTGGGTTGCCCCGCTGGACGAACTCGACGCACCAAGGCGGCAACTGTTGCGTGACGCGCCGATCCGCCTTGTCCAGATGGTCACTGGCTACTCCCGCCGCTCCGCCGCCAGCTACCTCGGATTCCCCCTAGGGTCGCTTCACCCGGCCGCCGACCCGCTTCGCGCTTGGCAGATGCAGCCAGGCAACGCTGAGGCGTACCAAAGTGCCCTTCATCGTGTCGCCGAGATCGCCATCGCCGAAGCTCCAAGGCGATAGGGGAGGGGTCCCGAAGCCCTGAGCGTCGGAGTTGTCCATAACCCCCCGTACTCAGTCACAACTGAGCCTGCCAGTAGGTCCAGTTGAGCAAGGGGGCATGCGGCAAGATGCGGACGTATGACCCTCTCATCGCGTTTCACTCTGCCGGGCCAGGTCTGGGCCGTGGCCACCTCCGATCCCTCCGGGCCGTTGACCGTGACCGGCTACGGCGCGAATCCCCTGGTGACCGTGATCACGAGGGTCGACCTCTCAGGCAAGGTGGCGTGGCAGCGGACCTACCCCGGGACGGGCATGCCGCAATCCCGTCTGTCCACGGAGGGCACGCTGTGGGTCGCCTACCCAGATGGCGACGGCCGGCTGCTGGAAGGTGTGCAGCCGGACGGATCCTCTGGGCCCCGCGTCCGCCCGGAGTGCCGCCCCGACGAGGAGATTGGGGCGTTCGTCCTCCTCGACGACGGGTTCGTCATTTCCTGGGTCAGAGCTTCCCGCCTGGTCCGTGGGGAACGAAGCCAGCCCACATCTGTACCGGGGCCTCGCGTGGCCCGGTACACGCGAGAGGGCGAGTGCCTTTGGTCAACGCAGATCGGCCTCGGTGCGGTGTCGTTCGCGGGTGTGGTGAAAATGGGAGACCGGACCGGATGGGAGACCCAGCCGCGGAGACCTTGGATTCCGGAGGAGATCGGCGTAGACCACTGGGAGCCGCTGCTCGTATCGGCCGATCGGATCGCAGCGAGCTTGACCGATACACGGGGCGGCATCGGGCGGACGTTCTTCCTCGACCTGGACAGCGGCGAGACCGTGTCGGCCACCTCTCCCGCCCCCACGGGCCGAAAGGCGATAGCGGGTCCTGGCCAGTTCCTGATCGGATCGCAGGGCTATGGCGCGTTCACGACCGGCCATTTCGGCCGGGACGGCGCTGAAACCGCGCGCTGGGCCAGCCACGGGGCCATGCTCGTCGACAGGAATGGCAGCGTCAGCGGCCCCGAGCTCGAAAATCGTCTGCCTTCGAGATCACGTTTTCGGCGTCTCGCACCGGACAACAGCCTCGTGGACGGTCCGGCGCTGACGGGCTACTACACGTCCTACCCCGCGATGGACTGCGACGGAACCGCAGTGTTCTGGCGCGACGGCAAGCTACTCGCCGTAGACACGGACCTCGCCGGACACGAGCTGTTCGCGATGGACGACAGCCGAGCGGTCGTTGGTCGTGCGCTACTGCTGAGCGAAGGCAGCGTCGCCATCTCCCTGAACAATGAGGTCATGGTTTTCCGTACACCGCTTGGCCCCCTGGCCGAGGGCCCGTGGCCGTGCGGGGAAGGGAACCTCCAGGGCAATCCTCTGCTGAGCTGAAAATGCTGGCGTTACGCGCGCGGAGTCTGCGACTGAGCATGTAGTTGCCACTGAGCGTTGTAGTTGGCCGGAACCGCGCGAGGGGCGTCCGTGTGACGTCTACGGATCCGGCTGCGTCAGATCCTCGACCGGGCCAGGTACGCACGCGCGCGAAAAGGAGGTGCTGGCTCCGGCCTGCGCAGGCAGGATCTCTAAACATGTCCACCGACGTCAGCGGAATGATCGAATGCCGGCCAGGGGCCCGCCTATGGGGCCCCGACGACGAGGACTCCGTATGGGAGGTCGGCATCGATCTCTTCCTCCTTAACAGGGGCAACGCCTACGACGGCCTGGCCTGCCTCTTCGGAGTCCGAAACTCCTTCGGCTTCCGTCCCGTGGCGGAGGACCGTGGCTTCCCGGACGACGCCTCGGATGGGCTGCGAGGCGAGTTCGCCGGCTACGGCGGCCCCCACGATGTGCACGGGACCACCTGGCTGACCTGGGCTGAGCTGGACACCACGGACTGGCAGGAGACTGACGCCTCAGGCACACGAACCCGCGCCTCAGCCGCAGGGATCGACACCGACTGGGGCCGGGTCTGGAGCGTCATGCGCATCCTCAGTGAGGTCCACGGGGCTGAGAACGTGCGCCTTGTCGTTTGGTTCCACTGATTAGTGGCTGCGTACCGGGTTGGTCAGACTGGCCAACCATCGGCGTGAAGGGATCAGCGCAGCTTTAGAGCGCCGGGCACCTGCCGGTCGAGGATCTCCACCAGCCAGTCGAAGACCGTCAGGCCCTCGCCGGCCCGCGCCGCGGCGAGCTCCCTGGCCACGTGGGAGCGGTTCGTGTGGTGGCAGCGCCCCAGGCGGATCTCCAGTTGGCGGGCTGTCTCCGCATACCCGAGGGCCTGCTGGGAGTAAACATGGTCGTGCCACTCGACTGCGAAGTCATCGTTGTCCGGTGTGCCGAATCCGCCCCTCAGGCAGTCGTTGAAGGCGTCGAGGTTCCGTCCGAAGTAGCCGCCGGGGCCGTTGACCGCCTCCCCCATGACCAGCCAGAAGTCCTCCAGCGAGTGGATCCGCCTGCCATCCAGTACGTAGATCATCGTCACGGCGCGACGTTAGACGATGCCCTTGCATCTGAGCATCGGAGTTGTCTATCCAGGCCATCTATCGTGCTCAGTCACACGCGCGGCCGTGTCGCAGGTCACATCGGCGGGGGTTGCGGGGCTAAGGGGCCGGTGGTGTAGCGCGTGCGCGAAATCTTCCTCCATGTGCTCTGACCTGCTGATTTCTCAAGCTTGCGAGGTTAACCCCTGCGCGTTCCAGAGTGTGGATCGCACCTCCGGCCGGAGGCTGTCATGGGCATGTCTGAAATGGGTGGGGAGCCGGCTGGCGAGGAGTCGGGGCGCGCGCTGGCAGGGCCTTCGTCGGGGGAGTCGGCCCCGCGCCGTAGCCCGTCGGCCGGCCGCCGCCTGGCGGCCGGGCTGGTCAAGGTGCTCGCTGCCGAGGCGGTCGAGGCCGCGTTGTCGGAGTGGGCGCCGGGGTGGGAGGCGGCGGCTGCGGTGGGGGTTCTGGCGGCGGTCGTGCGCGTCGCCCTCCAGCTCCGCCGGGGCCGGGGCGGCCGCCCGCGCAGCTAGCCGCGCAAGGGCGCCCTGGCCGGCCCTCCCGAGGGCCGGCCGGGACGCCGGGAGTGCCACTGCGCGACGGCGCCCCCGCCGGCTGGCCGATGCCGCTGTGGTTCACCCGGCCGGGTGATGTGCGGGCCTCGCGTACGCGTAGGCGACTTGTGCGGTGGGTGTCCAACTCACGCCGAATTCAATGCTCTTGACAACTTTTCATGCAGTTAGTCATGGTTTGCCGCACGGTCCGGTGGTCGGGCCGCCCGGTGTGTGATTGGGGTGTGTTTCGGCATGGGTGTGCGGCGTGAGGTCTACGACGAGTACGAGGCGGCGGGCCGGCTGAAGGTGTCGGTGGCGGCCTGGCGCTGGGCGACGGGTTCGCGCCTGGTCCCGCCGGCGGACGCGGGGCCGGGCCGGTGGTCGCGGGCGGTGATGGAGGCCTGCGACCCCGAGGCCGTCCGCGCGGCCCTGCGGGGCCCGATCGGGGCCGGGGCGGCGGCGGACCGTCTGACCGAGGCCCTGGGGGTGCCGCTGCCGATCCTGCGGCCGAGGGTGACCGCCTCGGCGATCGGCCACCTGGTGAAGGCCGGCCTGCTGGTCTACCTCGGCGGCGAGGCCGAGTTCCCCGACGTCCACCCGGACCAGGTGGCCGCCCTGGCCCGCCGCCGGGACCTGCCCGCCCTCCTCGACCGGCACGTGCCCCTCGGCCCGGACCAGGCCGCGCGCCGGCTCGGGGTTCGTCGTACGGACTTCGATTTGATCACCGGGCGCCTGGGGTGGCTGTCGCCGGTCGGCTCCGTGGACATCGACTACAAGCGGCAGGGCGGGGTGACGACGGTTCCCCTGTACTCCGCCGAGGACGTCGCGCTCCTGGAGGTGGTCCACCCTGCGGTGGACTGGCGGGCCGTGCGCATGGTCGCGGCGGGACGGCGCTCCCCGCTCGCCGCGCTCGAACCGGTCCCCCCGGGTGGGGACCGGTTGTTGTTGGCGGGGGTGGCGCGTATCGCGGGGGTGGGCCGGGCCGCGGTGGTGAACTGGCGCCGCCGCCACCCCGACTTCCCCGCCCCGGTAGCCGGCACGGACGTGCACCCGCAGTTCGACGGCCGCCAGATCGTGGCCTGGCTCCTCACTCACGACAAGATCGAAGTACCTGTCGGGCCGACGGTCGGATCTCTGGTGGTGGCCGGGGCCGACGGCGCCGCGCGCAGTTTCCGCCTTGATGACCCGTGGCTGTCCCTGGCCGAGGACGCGGCCGACACGGACTGCTTGTCGGCGTGGGCTGGCGACGAGGACGCCGACGCCTTGGCTGAACTCGCGGCCGGAGCGTCCGGGGCCACGGTGTCCCGGCTGACCGCGCCCGGTACCGGCCCGCTCGCGGTGCTCGGCGAGGCCCGTCTCACCGAACGCTTCCGTTCGGGGTCG
Source organism: Streptomyces sp. NPDC093801 (assembly GCF_040701585.1). Lineage (NCBI taxonomy): Bacteria > Bacillati > Actinomycetota > Actinomycetes > Kitasatosporales > Streptomycetaceae > Streptomyces > Streptomyces sp. NPDC093801. The sequence continues at coordinate 103,189 of NZ_JBFBDP010000023.1, forward strand.
GGCGGCCTGCGGATCAGGGTGGAGTGGCCGGCCCGCCTGCGGGGTGCCGCCTCGGAGCGCCTGGTCGGCGGGGTGGTCCGGCACGGGACGGCGTACGCGGCCCCGGGCGGGAACTGTGGGTGCCGGCGGTTTGACTGCGGCGGGGTGGACCCGGTGGCCTGGTGCCGGGAGCACGGTGACACGGCACAGCCGGTGATTGCTCAGCTGCCCCGAGTGCGAATGGAGCCTTCACGCCAAGGTCTCGAAGTACGGGGGTGCGGGCAAGCTCAGCACTTCTCGTTCGTGTAGCTCGCCAGGTCGCTGATTATCCAGTGACCGTCCACGCGTTCCGCGACGTAGCGGTCGACGGTGGGGGGGTTGCCGGGGAATTTGAACTCGCCCGTGAACTTGTCGATCTTCACATAGTTCGTCGAGTCCTCGCAGTCCCGGATCCTTGCCGTGGGCGGGGCGGAGTCTAGGTCGACGGACTGTACCTTCGGCGACAGAACCGGGCGGCCCTTCATAACGAGGCCTTCCCCCTGAAAGTACGCGATGTTGCGTTGAATGTGCTTCAGGGCCTCGCCTCGGGCGATCGTCTTGATGTCGCCGACGCCGTCCAAGGACCCGGTTGAGTAGATCTTGAGCTCTGCGTCCCGGAACGCCAGGTAGGCGGTCATCGCCTGGTCGCTCGCATCGGTTATGGGATCCGGGGCAACGCGGACCGGCGATGAGGAGCACGACGTCAGTAGGACCGTCGAGCACAGAGCGACGGCATGCCCGGCCAGGCGCTTGCGCAGCACAGTGGAATCCCCCTCCAAAGACGGCCCCGGACCGGGCGCCGTCATCTACTTCGTATGGGTGTTGCATGACCACGATAAGCCCGCGCGCTCTTCGCCCAGAGGTGGAGACCCCGGAGCCTCGACCTCACGGCTGTGTACGGGTCACCGGCCGAGAAGGAAAACGGGTGGCTGGCCACACGAACGATCCGGCCGCCGCCTTCTCCCCGGTGCAGGTCGGTGATCCGACAACCGTGCTGGTCGTTGGTGAGCCAGTCGCCGATGGCGAGCTGACTGGGAACGGCTGGCTTCGGCCTGGCGAGCACGATGCCGTCGTCCAGCCGCACCGTACTCGGCGGTGGCTCAGCTTGTTCTTTATGGTCTGACCTCGAACGATGCCCCGAACGGGATCGCTCGTCCGGGAGTTTGCCGGACGTGGAAACGGCCTTCGTCTGATCATGTGCTCCGACCAAGGACGCACCTGAACTCGACGAAGGCCGTGGGGAATGAGCCTGCTGCACCACGATGTCCGGCGGGAGCCGTTCGCTGAAGCGTCACACTTCCGGGAGGACTTCTTCGGGTGTCTGACCACACGGCGTGACGAATTGTTCGAGCTTGTGGACGCTCTGCTGTGTGCGGATGGGCCGGTTACGGCGCCGGTGGAGCTGACGTTGTTGGCCGAGCACCGCCGTGGGCACGGCGCCCTGTACGACGCCCTCAACCACGGCCGCATCGACATCGACGGGCTGCGACGCACCCTGGCCGCGCTGCCCCAGCCCAAGGCGGCCGACGGGCGGCTCGTCCTGGCCGTGGACGTGACCAACTGGCTGCGGCCGGATGCCGAGTGCAGCGCGGACCGACTGTTCTGCCACACCTTCGGACGCGGCCGGGACCAGCACCTGATGATCCCGGGCTGGCCGTACTCGTTCGTCGCCGCTCTCGAATCGGGCCGCACCTCCTGGTGCCAACTGCTGGACGCCATCCGACTCGGCCCCGAGGACGACGTCGCCGACCTCACCGCCCGCCAGGTCCGCCGGGTGGTGGAGGACCTGGTCGCCGGCGGGCGGTGGTGCGAGGGCAACCCGGACATCCTCATCGTCTTCGACGCCGGTTACGACGCCCCGCGCATGGCCTACCTTCTCAGCGGGCTGCCCGTCGAGATCCTGGGCCGGATGCGCTCGGACCGCGTCATGCGAAGGCCCACACCCACGCAGTTGGAGTACGCCTTGGCTTACTGATCGTTTCAGAATGAATGCGGCCCGTTTTGGGGTTGCTTGGTGTGGTGGTGTGTCATTTCGGGTGGCGGGTTGGTGTGTTGGCGCGGATGAGGGTGTCGTCGGTCGCGGGGTGGGCGAGGGGTTCGGCGGCGGGGCGGAAGCCGGCCAGCACGATGGCGAGGTGGCGGCGCCAGACGCCGGGTACCTGGCCTTCGGTGTCGTCGATGAGGACGCGAAGTGCCAGGAGGCTGGCGTAGACGTCGGTGCGGGTGATCTCTTCGCGGACCCGGCCGGTGTGCTTGGCGCGGGTGAGGAGGTCGTCGACGAGGGCGAGGAGTTCGGCTCGGCGTTCGTCGGCTTCCGGGGGGATGGCTGCCCACAGGCGGGTGAGCCAGCCGTGGCGGACGGCCAGTACCGTGCCGGTGTCCCAGAGTGCCTGTTCCAGGGCTCGGTCGTCCGGCTGCTGTTCGGCGGCGCGGCGGAAGCAGTCGAGGATGGAGTCGAGGATCTCGTCGCTCAGGGCGGCGAGCAGGGATTCCTTGGTGGGGAAGCGGCGGTAGAGGGTGCCCATGCCGACTCCGGCGCGGGCTGCGATCTCTTCGACGCCGGCGTCGGGGCCGAGTTCGGCGAAGACCTCCCACGCGGCCCGCAGCAGCTTCTCCCGGTTCTGTGCCGCGTCGCGGCGCATGGCCTTGGGTTTGGCGGGTGCGGGCCGGTGGGGGGTGGTCATCGCGGGGTCAGGTCCTTGCGCTCGGTCACCGGTTCACCATGGTGAGCCGGGGCGATCCCACATTCTGGTCGCTCCGGCGGCGGCGGGCCGCCGGGATGGCGAAGGCCGCGGCGGCGGCGAGCACGGCGCTGCCGGTCAGGAACCAGAAGGTGCCGGTGTAGCCGGAGTCCTGGGGGAACGGGTGGGTGGCCGTGACCCCGGAGGACAGGATACTGGCGGCCACGGCGCTGCCGATGGCGCCGCCGATGGTGCGGATGTTGGCGTTCATGCCGCTGGCGGCGCCGGTCTGTTCTGCTGGAACGGCCTCGACGACGATGGCGGACATCGCGGAGAACGCCAGGCCGAGGCCCACGCCGATCAGGGCCGAGGCGGCGTAGATCTGCCAGGCGTGGTCGTGCTGCAGGGCGAGCATCGCGAACGGGGCGATGGTGATCAGGCTGCCGGCGATCAGCACGCGCTTGGAGCCGTAGCGGCTGGCGAGCTTGCCGGCCAGCACACCGAGGGCGAACATGCCGCCGGTCATCGGCAGCATGTAGACCCCGGACTGCGTGACGCTCGCGGTGAAGCCGTAGCCGGCGAGGTGCTTCGGGGTCTGGACCAGCTGCGGCAGGAAGGTCATCGAGGTGTACATCCCGATGCCGAAGAGCAGCGCGACCAGGTTGGTGGTCCAGACGGCCGGGATGCGCATCACGCGCATGTCGATCAGTGGGTTGTCCGAGCGCAGCTCGGTCACGATCCAGTAGGCGGCGAAGACCACTGCGGCGGCGAACAGGCCCATGATCCGCAGGGAGCCCCAGCCCCACTTCTGCCCCTCGCTGACGGCGAGCAGCAGGGCCACCAGCCAGACGGAGAGCAGCAGCCCGGCGCGCCAGTCGATCCGGCCGGGGACGCGCACCGGGGACTCGGGGACGAACAGGTAGGTGGCGATCGCGGCGGCGCAGATGAGGATCATCGGCGCCCAGAACAGCCAGTGGTAGTCCAGGTGGTCGACGATCGGTCCGGCCAGGATCAGGCCGAGTCCGGCGCCGACGGCGGTCAGCGCGGCCGTGATGCCGACGGCGCTGCGGACCTTGGCGGGCGGGAACTCGTCGCGGATGATGCCGAACGCCAGCGGCACCACGGCGCCGCCGGTGCCCTGGATGGCCCGCGCGACGATCATCAGGCCGACGGAGTGGGAGGCGCCGGCCAGTGCGGACCCGGCCGCGAGGACGACAAGTGTGACGATCAGCATCCGCTCCTTGCCGACCTTGTCGCCGATCCGGGCCAGGATCGGGGTGGCCACGGAGGCGGACAGCAGGTAGCCGGTCATCAGCCAGGTCGCGGTGCCCTGGGTGGTGTGCAGGTGCTGCATCAGGGTCGGCAGGACCGGGACCACGAGCGACTGCAGCAGCGAGAACGCGCCGACGCCGAGCAACAGCACGGCGAAGGTGAGGTTGTAGTGGGGGCGGGTGCTTGTTCTGGGCATGGGTGTGGGCTCCAGCGGAACACGTAAGCGGAGATTTGATTCCGGATACGAGGCTAGCAGAAGCGGAGATCGGACTCCGCATAGCCGGTTCCGGGCCACCAGGGGCTCATGCCATCCGCAGCCGCCGCAGGCGGATGATGCTGCAGGCGAGTTGGAGCAGGCCCTGGTGTAGGTCGGCCAGATGCTCGTAGCGGATCCGAAGGCGCTTGAACTGGTGGAGCCAGGCAAACGTGCGTTCCACCACCCAGCGGGTACGGCCAAGACCTGAGCCGTGGGCGACGCCCCGGCGGGCGATCAGCGGCTTGATGCCGCGCTTCCACAGCAACCGGCGGTACTTGTCGAAGTCGTAGCCCCGGTCGGCGTACAGACGTCGGGGCCTGCGGCGGGGTCGTCCCTGCCGGCCGCGGATCGGCGGGACGGCGTCCACCAGCGGCAGAAGTTGGGTGACGTCGTGGCGGTTCCCGCCGGTGAGCGTGACCGCGAGCGGGGTTCCATGGCGGTCGACGATCAGATGGTGCTTGGAGCCCGGACGAGCGCGGTCGACGGGTGAAGGGCCGACGTGGTCCCCCCTTTTAGGGCCCGGACGTGGGAACCGTCCACGGCACAGTCATCCAGGTCCAACAGGTCCGCACGACGCAGTTCGGTCAGCAGGGCTGCATGCAGGCGTGGCCAGACACCGGCGTCGGTCCAGTCCCGTAGTCGTCGCCAGGCTGTCACGCCGGAGCAGCCCAAGCTCGCAGGGAGGTCGCGCCAGGCAATGCCGGTTCGGAGCACGTACAGGATGCCGGCAAGGGCCACCCGATCCGGAACGCGCAGTCGCCCTGGGTGCTGGCGGCGTCGTTCGGGAGCGGGCGGCAGCAGTGGAGCGACCCGCTCCCACAGGTCGTCAGGAACAAGATCTGCACGCACGCGGACACACTGTCGACCAAGATCGCAGAGCGCAAGGCGTGCGCCGCAAATCATTCTGAAACGATCAGCTATCCCCAGGGCGGCCGACCGCCGAAGCACGGCAAGGAATTCCGTTTCGCCAAGCCCGAGACCTGGGGCGAACCCGACGCGGCGACCGCCCAGGTCACCGACCGCTACGGCACCGCCCAGGCGATGGCCTGGGATCGTATCCACCCCCGCCTCACCACCCGCTCCGCGTGGATCGACCACGACGGCAAACTACCCATCATCGAGGGGACACTGATCCGGCTGGTAGTCGACCATCTGCCAGGCGGCGGAGACCCGCTGCCGCTCTGGCTGTGGTCCTCCGCCACCGGCATGACCGGCGCCGACGTCGATCTGCGCTGGCAGGCGTTCCTCCGGCGCTTCGACCTGGAGTACACGTTCCGGATGATCAAGCAGACGCTCGGATGGACCCGGCCCAAGCGCCGCACCCCTGCAGCGGCGGACCGGTGGACGTGGCTGATCATCGTCGCGCACACCCAGCTACGGCTCGCCCGGCCGCTCGCCGAGGACGCCCGACGACCCTGGGAACGGCCAGCGGAACCGAACAGAGTCACCCCGGCCCGGGTCCGGCGAGGGTTCAGGAACCTCCGCCCGACCTTGCCCTGTCCGGCCCATGCGCCGAAACCATCACGGCTAGGACCTGGCCGGCCGCTCGGCTCGAAGAACAAGCAGCCCGCCTTCCGCTACGACGTGGGCAAGACCGGCCGACGCCCGGAGACCCTGACCGAACGCGATCGCCATAGACCGTAAGGCAGCGGTTCCGGGCCTGTTGGCTGGGCCGGGCAGAATGCAGCCCTGTGAGCCTCCATTTCGAAGTCGTCTTCACCTGCTTTCTCCAAGGCGGCACCCCCGACACGGTCCTGAACACCCTGCGATGGCACCTCGGAATGACCACTGAGCGCCCGACTGGGCTCGACCCGGACGAGCACACATACCCAGTCCTTGCCCCGGACCCTGACAGCCACCTGCCAGGAGGAGACTTCGCGACCCTGCGGCGTCAGTCCCGCGGTTTCGCGGCTCGTCGCGAGCTCTACGCGTGGGGCCTGTTCAGCCGCAACTACTGGCTCGACGACGAGATGGGCGAGCTCGTCACGATCCTCGACCTGCTCGCACCCCACATCGAGGAACCCGGCTACGGCGGATACTTCCGCGAGGAGTACGACACCGAGCCGACCGTCTTCACCTTCGAGAACGGCACCTATGGACCGCTGAAGCTCTGATCGGATCCGCTGGCTGAGCTGCCGAAGAGGTTAAAGAACAAGCTGAGTACCTGTTCCTGATCCGCCCATGACAGATGCGCCCGCGAGGAGCTTGGCCCTGTCCGGTGGATCATGTGACGACTAGGCTGCAACGATGGAACGCTTAACCGACGTGCCCGAGAGCTTCGACCAGCCTGCAAGTCTGGCCCAGGTGAACGACTACGACAGTTTCGCGGAGGCGTACTCGGCGGAGAACGAGAACAGCCTCGTGAATGCGTACTACGAGCGGCCTGCGATGTTAGCCCTCGCCGGAGACGTGGCCGGCCGGCGGGTCCTGGACGCCGGTTGCGGCTCGGGTCCCCTGTCCGCTGCACTGCGCGACTGTGGTGCGGTCGTCACCGGCATTGACGTCAGCGCCGGGATGCTGGCGCTGGCCCGGCGGCGGCTCGGTGATGACGTAGCCCTGCACGTGGTCGACCTGAGCGCCCCTCTGCCGTTCGCCGATGGTGCGTTCGATGACGTGGTCGCGTCGTTGTTGCTGCACTACTTGGAGGACTGGGGGCCGACGCTTGCCGAGTTGCGGCGAGTGCTCAGGCCCGGGGGCCGGCTGCTCGCGTCGGTGGAGCACCCTTTCGTGGCCTACACGTTCCAGGACCCTCGGCCGGACTACTTCGCGACCACCAGCTATACCTTCGACTGGCCGTTCAACGGGCAGTCCGTGCCGATGAGGTTCTGGCGCAAGCCGCTGCATGCGATGACCGATGCCTTCACCACCGCTGGGTTCCGCCTATCTGGCATCAGCGAGCCGCAGCCTGACCCGGCCGCCCGTGAGCTGTTCCCCGACGACTTCGATGATCTTTCGAACAGGCCCTGCTTCCTGTTCTTCGTCGTCGAGGTACCGCCGTCGGCTTCCGGCTCGGATGAGATGCTGACAGGCCGTAGTACCTATTCCTGAGCCGCGCATGACACGGCGTGCAGTGGCCGGTGACTCACCGAAGACGAGTGGGGCTCTCAGTAGATGATCCATGCCTGCTGGGGAAGGATGTGGTGAGCGTCATCCAGTACGTGCTCAGCGAAGATCACCGGGCGTGTGACCAGGTGATCAGCCATGCGTTGGACGCTGACCACCAACCCGAGGCTCCACGAGCACGGGACCCCGGTCCCCAGGTAACCAAGCTCGAAGTCGTCTTCAGGGAACCGTTCTGCGGCCCGGGCGGTCATCCACCGTTCCACCTCGGAGGGGACGCGGCCCGTCAGAGGCACCCCTTCGGCGAGGACCTGCGGTCCCCGCAGGCCGTCAACAGCAAGTCCCTCGAGCTTCTCGTCGCGACTGTAGAAGAGGACCAGTCCGGACGTCGGGTACTGGCCCACTTCCCTGGCCTGCCGACCGTCACGGAGGTGCGTGGTGATGCACTGCTGGGCCTCTGCTGTCACGTCGGCCAGCACCGCCGATACTTCGTCAGGGTTCATACCGAAGCGCAACGGTCCCACACCCAGATACGGGTCCACGACCCACTGAGGCCGATCGCTCTCGGGCCGTACATCCCATCTGTCATCCATGGGTACACAGTCTGCGGCAGGCCTGCCCGCCTGTGGCCTCAGCCTCTGGGTGGGGCAGCTTCGCGGAGTTCACACCCGCGTCGAGTGCACCCGTCGCGGTCGTTTTGGTGAGGCGGGAGGGATGCGGCTTCGCCCGGAACGAGCCGCGGCAAAGTGGGGGAATGCGACCAGCTGGGGGCGGGGGGTGGCGGTGTCCCGGTCAGTCCCGGGTGTGCTCGCTGGGGGCGGGGCCGTAACCATACGTGCTGCCCGCGGTGAGGCCTCCGACGAACGAGCAGAAGTCACCAGCCAGGACCAGCTCCGTGGCGAGGTCGGTCTCGAACCATGTGACCGAAGGCTCGCCGTCCCGCCCGCAGGTTCGGTAGTCCAGCGCGATCCAGCAGTGCCCGTCGCCGGAGAGCAGCACAAGTGGCGCTGGCATGCCCCACTCGTCGACCAAGTACGGGGTGTCGAGCAACGAAGTCATCCCGTCGCGTCGCCCGATGCCCATCAGGCTCTCGAAGGGGACGTGGTCTTCGCTCCACGAGGTCGGCTGGCTGGTGGGGAAAGCATCGTGCTCAGCAGCCACGATGCCGCCGTTCTGGATCCGCAGAAGGTCAAGCAGGGCCGAGGGCAGCGTCACGCCCAGCGCCCGCTCAGCCTCTCGCACCGTCTCGTTCGTCAGAGGCTGTTGGACGCCGTAATCGCCGTCACCCCAGAACGTCGCCATGACCTCATCGAATCGCGCCATGACACGCAGCCTACGGTTCAGCCGCACTGGCTTCAGCTGCAAGAACACTTCTTAGTCCGGAAAGGCATCCGGACTCACCGAACTCATCGCCCGCGAACTCCGCGCTCGCGGCCGCGAGGTCGTCATCGAGCACCTGCACGTCCGCCTGCCGCGCGTCCTCAAGACGCCCACTGCCCACCCCGAGCAGGAGCCCGCCCGATGATTCGACGCTTGCCAGTCGTCGAGCTGGAATTCACGCACTGCCTTCGGCCGGGCTGGCGTGGACGGCGGCAAGGGCAGGGCGAGCCGTGCGGCCGGCGTGGTTGCCGCGTCGACGGCGGCACGGACCCCCTCGCCGAGCCGCTGCGGCCTCACGGAGGGGATTTCGGGTTGGCTCCGACGGGTTTCCTCACCACGCAGGCAATGCCATCCGCTCAGCTTGATTTTTAACCTCGCTCGTCACCCGACCTGCTGATCTGCGGTGTTTCCCGTGACAGCGGAGGCGGCCGTTCTCCACGCTTCGAGATGTCGAGTAACGAAGCACCAGAGAACGGCCGCTGTGTATGAGTCTGTCTGCTGACCTTTCCGGACGCGAGGCGTTGGGCGTGTTGTCCCGCTTTCGTGTCGAGTTCTACGACTGCCTCTACTCCCGTGCGGATGCGCTCTTCGACTTGACCGACGCGGTGCTGTGCGCGGACGGGCCGGTCAGGTCGCTGGTCGAGCTGACGTTGACGGCCGAGCACCGCCGTGGGCACGGCGCGATGTACGACGCTGTCAATCACGGCTGGCTGGAGCCCGTCCGGTTGCGCCGGCTGCTGGCCTCCACGCCGTTGCCGAGAGCTGCCGACGGGCGGATCGTCCTCGCGGTGGATGTGAGCAACTGGCTGCGGCCTGACGCTCCCACCAGCCCGGACCTGCTGTTCTGCCATGTCTACGGGCGAGGCCGCAGTGCGGACCAGATAATTCCCGGCTGGCCGTACTCCTTCGTCGCAGCCCTGGAAACGGGCCGGACCTCGTGGACCGCGGTACTGGACGCGATCCGTTTGGGCCCGGCCGACGACGCCACCGCGGTCACCGCCGCCCAGCTCCGCGACGTCGTCACCCGGCTCCTGCGGGCAGGCCAGTGGAAGCCGGGCGACCAGGATGTCCTTGTCGTCGTGGATGCCGGCTACGACGTCACCCGCCTCGCCTACGTCCTGGCCGACCTGCCCGTCGAGCTGGTCGGCCGACTGCGCTCGGACCGGGTCATGCTCCGCGACGCCGGCCCACGCCGCTCCACCCCACGCGGCGGGCAGCCCCGCAAGCACGGCGGTGTCCTCACCTTCTCCAAACCCGACTCCTGGCACACACCCGACCACACCACCGCCAGCGCCACCACCCACTACGGCGCGGCCGAGACCCTTGCCTGGGACCGCATGCACCCACGCCTGCAAGCCCGTGGCCCCTGGCTCGGCCACTGCGGTGAACTCCCTTTGATTCACGGCACGTTGATCCGGTTTAAGGTCGAGCATCTCCCTAGTGACCGCGACCCGAAGCCGATCTGGCTCTGGTCCTCCAAGACCGGGATGACGGGCCAGGACATAGACCTGCGGTGGCAGGCGTTCCTTCGGCGCTTCGACCTCGAGCACACCTTCCGCCTCTTCAAGCAGACTCTCGGCTGGACCGTCCCAAAGGTCCGGGACCCGCACACCGCCGATCTGTGGACCTGGCTGATCATCGCCGCCCACACCCAGCTCCGCCTCGCCCGCCCGCTCGCCGAGGACCTCCGCCGTCCCTGGGAACGGCCCGCGGAACCCCGCCGACTCACTCCCGCTCGAGTTCGCCGCGGGTTCCGGCACCTCCGCGCGAAGACCACCCAGCCCGCAGACGTGCCCCAACCATCCCTGCCAGGCCCCGGACGCCCACCCGGATCGAAAAACCGCAGGCCAGCCCCACGATATGAGCCTGGCAAGACAGTGAAACGAGCAGAAACACTCACCGAGCACGTCCGGTTGCAACAACGACGAGGTTAAAGATCAAGCTTAGCGGTGACGACGGCTGCTTCTGAGCTGCCGTGGGATGCGGTCCTCGCTCCGGGGCGTGGGTTGGTGTACGACGTGTTGGCTCGTACAGCGCCTGAGCTGGGCCGGCGGTTACATGGCGAGGGTTTCGGTGCTCCGGCAGCGGACTACCAAACTCCACCACCCCGCCCCCACCAGCCGCATACCGCCCACGCCTGCGCCGCGCAGAGGCGAACACTGGAGCACCGTGCCCGAACGGCACCATCCCGTGATCCAGGCGTACCGGTCCAGGTGCCCCATCCCCAGCATCCTTGGCCAGGCGCCCATGATCGAGTCGAAGGCGTTGTCCGTTGCCTCCTCGGCGTCGGCGTCCGACCCGAGCTGGGTGTACGCGTATCTGCGGTAGCCCTCGTAGCGGTCGGCGCGGAAGGCCCAGTAGGCGATGCGCTCGGCCGGCCTCCACGTGCTCATGACCGCCGGCTGCTCGTCTGGCTCGGGCAGGTCGTCCTCAAGGGTGCCGCGGGTCACCGCTCCACCTCACGGTCGTCACGCTCGGCGGCGGCCTGACGGGCGGCGCCGGCCATGTCGGCGATGCCGATCCGGACCCCCATCGCGAGGACCCTGCGGCAGCACCGGACGGCGTCGGGGCCGAAGACCCTCACGGTCAGCGCGATCTCTACCAACCACGCCGCAGCGCTCTGCTGCACGTGCCCCTCCTACAGAGATGGTCTTGGAAGACACGCCGTACCCCCTCCCCCGGCGCCGAGGCGTCTGCCCCTGAGGCAGCTGCCTCTATGGGGAGATCGCTTGGCGGACCCTGAATCGTGCACGCCAGAACTGATCAATATTCCGATCAGTAGTCGACATGTAACAGTCAGAAACGTCCGAAGTTGTCGCGGATTCGACGCAACCAGGCCCGAGCCTGGGCAGTAGCGTTCTACCGGCGGTAGAATCACTTTCATGAGCAGCGGGAATCCCACCAGCATCAAGACGAGCGAGGCGACGCGGGACCGGCTGCGCCTCCTCGCGAAGGAACGCGGCACGACGATCACCGAGCTCCTGGACGAGCTCGCCCAGAGCCGGCTGACCCGCGCCGAGCAGGAGCAGCGGGCCCTGGAGGCCGCAGCCGAGCTGGGGCTGGAGTACACCGCGCAGGTACAGCAGGCCGGCCAGTCCGCCTGGGACAAGATCCGCGCCCATCAGGGCGGCGCCGCCGCGTGAACCTGACGGCTGTCTTCGACCACACGGCGCTCGTCGCCCTCTACCAGGCCGACCCGTTCTTCACCGGCCTGTACATCGAGTCCTCCCGGGGCACCGGCAGGGTCCTGATCCCGGCCCTGTCCGTCCTCGCCGCCGAGCGCACGGCACCCGGCGCCGGCTCCCACGCCGCCCGTCTGCGGTTCGCCGAGACCGTACCCTTCACCGCGGCCCACGCCCTGGACGCCGCCTCCTGGCCCGCCACCGACTGGGCGGTCACGCATCCGGCAGCCATCGCCTGGCAGGCGGCGAAGTCGGGGGACCCTGTCACGGTGCTCTCGCTGACCCCCAAGGCGTATGAAGGCACCGGGGTCTACCCGCTCGACCCGAGTTAGCGCCTATCGCGGCGCCCCTCTTGGCGTGTGGGCCTGGGCGGGGGCTGTCAGGCGCCGCAGGGGGTGTCGTTGTTACGCAGGCTGTGGGTGGTGTCGTTGAGCTGGTAGGAGCGCAGGTCGTTGATGGTGCCGCCGTCGTGTCCGACGCAGACGTGCCTGCCGAAGTAGTTGTCCTTTTGGTAGACACGGGCGGTGCGGTTGCTGTTGTTGATGACGGAGCTGCCTTTGCCGCGGATGTAGTCCGGCAGGTGCCGTACCGACCCGTCTACGGCGCGTTTGACGTAGGGCTGGCCGTTGAAGTTGATGTCGGGGTAGATGCAGACAAACCCCCGGGGGCACGCGATCTGATCCCGGCCAACAGCGTGGCTGGCTGTTGTGGTTGTGGCGTAGGCGGGTGCGGGGCCCGTCAGTGATGCGGCCAGGATGGTCGGGACGGCGGTGGCAAGAAGCGCGGCCGTCCTCGTGCGGTGCAGAAGCGTCATGGCATGCGCCTGTCCTGGCGGAACGGTTTGCCAATCCGCTTGCCACCGCTGTTCATCCAGATGAGTGAGTCGGCGCTGGCCAGTACGTTCATGGCCCGGTTGGCCCTCGTCAGTCGCCACCGCCGCAGGCCACTCCGTCGAAAGAGCGACGGCGGTTCGAACGGGCCCGCAGGTGATCTTTTGGCTGCGTGAGATCCCGCCCACGGAGGAGACGATCCAGCCCTCGACCGTGCCGCCCAGGCCTGCGTACGCGCGGCCGGCCGCCGCGAAGCTGAAGGATCGCCCCGCCCCCACGTTCAGCTACATCGCTGCGAGCGTGGCTTGCCGTGCAGGAGGTGTTCATCGCGTTGCGCTTCGCGGCGGATCGGGTTGAAAGAGGGGCGCCTCGTCGGCGGTCATGTCCAGGCGGAGGCGGCGGAAGCGTACGGGGTGGCGGTAGACGCCGCCGTGATCGACGGCGGTGTCGGCGCTGACCTCCGCGACGAGGTCCGGGGCGACGAGGGTCACCTGCAGGATGTCCCTGCTGCCCCACGCCGAGCTGAACCGCATGCCCCTCCAGGGGTGTTCCTCCCCGGCCGCGGTCAGGCTGCCCGCGACGAGCCGGGCGGCTTCGGGCCGCAGCGGGCCGGTCCGGCCCACCGGGCGCAGGCGGCCGTGCTGGTCGTGGCGGCCGAGCAGGAGGAGCTGGGGGCGGGCGAAGGTGCCGGTGATGGCGCCGATGACCGCTTCGGTGGTGTCACGCCGCCGCAGTTTGTACCAGCCTCTCGATCCGGGCTGGTAGGGCTGTCGCATGGGCTTGACCACGATCCCTTCGAGGCCGGCGACGGTCCCGCTCCATGTCTCCAGCCACTGCTCGGCCTTCACCAGCTCTGTGGTCATGGGGCACAGCGTCCACGGCGCGCCGAGCCGGTGCGTGGCGAAAAGGCGCTCCAGACGCTGCCGGCGCTGCCAGTAGGGCTGCCGGAGCAGTTCCACGCCGTCCTGCTGCAGGATGTCGAAGGCGATGAAGAACGCGGGCAAAGTGGCTGTGAGGCCGGCGGCGGTGCGGCCGCGGGCGACTGTGCGGCGTTGCAGCCCCTCGAAGGACAGCCGGCCCGCCTCGGTGTCCCAGGCGACGAGCTCCCCGTCGAGGACCAGCCCGCCGGGCAGGCGCTCGGCGGCCGCGAGGAGGTCGGGGAACCGGTCCTGGATCTGGGTGCCCTGCCGGGTCTGGAGCACCGGCGGGCCGCCGGTGAACAGCAGCGCCCGGTAGCCGTCGAATTTCTGCTCGTAGGCGAGCTCGCCCGAGGTGCCGGGGCCGGGGATCGCCTCCACGGCCCGGGCCAGCATCGGCTGTATCGGAGGGCTTAGGACCACCTCGACAGTCCTCCTGCGCCGCTCATGTCCGGGCCGAGGTGAGGGCCTTGACCAGGTCGTCGCGGGACATGTGTGAGCGGCCCGGCAGATTCGCGGCGGCGGCCTTCTTGTAGAGGTCGGCCTTCGTCAGACCGGTCAGGTCCTCCTCGGGCGCCGAGCGGATCCGCTTCTTCGCCGGCGGCTTCCTGCCCGCCCCTTTCGAGGACGTGGAGGCGTGGCCGGAGGCGGTGGCCTTGCCGCCAGTATCCTTCGGGCTGCCGGCCCGCTCGATGCTGGCGCGCAGGGCCTCCATGAGGTCGACGACGCTCGTCGGTTCGGCAGCGGGCTCGGCCTTCTCCACCCTCTCCCCGGCCTTCTTCGCCTCGATGAGAGCGGCGACCTTCTCCTGGAACGTGTCGTGGAACTGCTCCGGGTCCCAATCCATGCTCATGGCGCCGATGAGCTGCTCGGCCATCGTCAGCTCCTCCTCAGACGCCTTCGCCTTGCCCGGCAGGGTGTCGATCTCCTTCTTCGGATCCCGGATCTCGTCCGCCCAGTGCAGCGTGTGCAGGGTGAGCAGCCCGTTCTCGGACTTGAGAGCGACCAGGTACTCGTGCTGGCGCATCACGAAGGTGGCGATCCCGACCCTGCCGGCTTTGGCCAGGGCCTGCTCCAGCAGGCTGTAGACCTTGCTGTACTCCTCGCCGCGCGGGCCGAGGTAGTAGGTCTTGTCGAAGAAGATCGGATCGACGTCCGCGAGGTCGACGAAGCCCTCGATCTCCAGCGAGCGGGAGCGGCCCGGAGCGATCTCGTCGAGCTCCTTCGGCTCGACGAGCACGTACTCGTCACCGGTGTCGAACCCCTTCACGATGTCGTCGAGCTCCACCTCCTTCCCGGTCCGCTCGTTGACCCGGCGGTTGCGGATCCGGTCGGAGGTGCTGCGCTGGAGCTGATGGAAGTGGATCGTGTGGCTGTCGGTGGCCGTGTAGAGGCCGACAGGCAGGCTGACCTTCTCTGAACTAGCGATCGTTATTCAGGGCCTGGGTAAACCGCTGGCAGCTGGGTCGTCCCCGCGTAAGGATGCAGCCATGCGTTATGCCGGCGTCGACCCCGAGCTGATGGAGCTGGTCCGACGATTTGTCACGCCTGGCCGGCGGTACATGCGGCTGGGCGGAAGCTCACTGCGGTTGAGCGGACCTGAGCGCGACTTGTTCGTGAGAGAGCTGGTCCAGGCTGCCGGGGAGATCACTCCCGAGGAACTCGCCATCCTTTTCGAGGGCGGGTGGCGAGAGCGCAGGACTGCCTCCTGGCTGGTTGCCGTGGCCGGGAGGACCGAGTTCCGGAGCCGGATCGGCGACCTGTTGCTGGCCAGCGGAGGCCCTTACCAAGGTTCTCTCTGCATCGCTCTTGCCAGCTTTGGTACCAGCGAGGACGCCGATCTGCTCTGCGAATACCTTGATCGCTACCTGCCTGAACCCGACCTCCGCTGGGACCAAACCTCGGTATTCAGCACCCTGCTTCACCTCGACGCTGTCCTTGGGGCCGAGCGGGCAGCGCCATACCTTGCGCCCGGCGGACTATGGCAACAGTGGACTGCTGCCACGCCGAACGCGGTGCGGGATCCGCAGGAGTACCGGCAGGTCGTAGACCAGCTCTGTTCCTTCGCCAGCGAGTGCGCTGAACTCTTCGCCAGAACGGAACTCAGGTGACCTGACGGCCGGAAGCCGTCTGCTCTGCTCCCCTCTTTCTGGGCGGGGTGAGCCGGGGCCTTGCGCGGCATCCCAAGGTTGATCGCCACTCTGCCCGGCGCGGAGTCGATCTGGTCGATCTTGGATTCGGCGCCGTCGAGGCTGACGCGCAGACCCTCGATCTCTCCGAGCCAGCCTTCGCGCTCGGCTTCTGCAATCCGGTCGAGGAGGTTGTCGCGGATCTCCACCAACCGGCCGCGCTGGGCGGGGTCGGGGCGCAGGAGGGAGCAGCGGACGCAGGCTTCTCTGAACCAAGCAACTCCCGCCGATCGGGAGAGGTGGCCTTCTCGTCCTCGTTCACCAGTCCCGGCCGGCGGTCAGCTCCTCCGCATCTGCGCCCGTGAACCCGTATGCCGACGCAACGAAACAAAACTCGTCACAGATCCACTCACGCGCAACTGTCTCGATCCCGCTCCCTGCCGCCATGAACTCCCTGTCCAGCAGGTTGAACTCCTCCGTCGCAGCCTGGGTGAGGGCATACAAGGTCTCCAGATCTGACGGCTGCTTGGCCTCAATAAGCCCGCACAGCTGCAGCAGGATTGCCTTCCCCCGGTCGACCACGTGATCAGGGAAGTACGGGTCGTCGTACATCGGCTGCAGGAACGCGTGTCCCGCTACCTGCTGGTTTGTGATGGGCATGGCACTTCCCTATCTCGATCTCCGCCAAGAGCTAATGCGCCGATCATGCACAGCGCCACTGACAACGACGCCACCCATGGATGCCAGTGCCCACGCGACCAGGACTTTCACGACAGGCGCTTATCGGGTTGTCGCGCATCGTGAGCGGCGATTTGGTCGAACGTCGGCATGCCGAGGCTGACTGTGGAGGATCGGCGGGCTGCTTCAGCGTCGAGCTGATCCAGCTTGCCCTGCGCGCCGGCGAGGCTGACCTGGAGGCCCTCGACTTCGCCCAGCCATCCTTCCCGCTCCGCCTCAGCGATCCGGGCGATCAGGTTGTCGCGGATGTCAGTCAGCCGTGACCGTTGGGCTGGATCAGGGCGGAGGAGCGAGCATCGGACACAAGCGTGCTCGTGGATGCAGGCGGTGCCGTAGGCGCGGGCGCAGGTGCCGACGGAGAGTTTGCGGCGTTCGAAGTGGCCGAGGAAGTCCTCCCACTCGGCTTCGGTGGGGGTGCGGTACTCCTCGGCGGGGCGCAGGGTGCGGCGGCGGGTGATGAAGGCGCGGTGGGCTTGGATGGTCTCGGTGGGATAGACGGCGTTGTAGCCCATGGTGGTGTTGATGTCGGAATGGCCCACGATGACCTGGGCAATGTGGGGTGGCAGGCCGGAGCGGATGGCGTCGGTGATGAACATCCGCCGGAAGTCGTGGGGTGTGAAGTCCAGGGGCTGGCCGCTGGTGTCGGTGAGACCGGTGAAGTCGAGGACCTCTCCCAGGGCTTTTCGGATCAGCTCCCCGGTCATGCGGGATCGCTCTCCCGCCCAGTCCCACTGGAACAGCAATGGAGCGGGCGGGTTCCAGATGCGCTCCTCGTAGTCGTAGGCGGCCAGCAGGGGGATGGTGCCCGTCTTCGGGTCGCGGACCCGGCGGATGACGGCGGAGAGGACGTCGGCGAGTTCGGGGCTGACCAGCAGGACCCTCTCCTGGTCGGTCTTGGACGGGGCGATCTGGAGAAGGGGGACGATCTCGCCGGTCGTGGGCAGCCGGTACTGGACCAGCCCGTGGTGGCTGGCCTCCAGCATCTCCTCGATGCGGGCGCCCGTGTGGCGGAGGAACTCCACCGCCGCCCAGGCCCAGAACGCGCGGTGCTCGGCGAGGTCGAAGTGGATGAGCTTGCCGGCTGCGTCGCGGGCGCTGTCCCTGCCGTGTTTGGTGCGGACGAAGACGGCGTCGGCCACTGTGAAGGCCGTGCCGCGAGGCACGGCGCGCAGGGCTTCGAGGCAGGCCAGGCGGTGGCGGTGGTGGTCGAGGGCGGCCCGCGCAAAGGTGTCCAGGGCCGGCAGCCGTTCGCGGGTGCGCTGGTCCATGCGGGCCTTGATCCGCTTGGTGCGCTTGCCGTCCAGGGTCTCTGCTTCCTTGATCGGGCACGGGGCTGCCCAGGGTCCCCATCGGGCCGGTTCCTCGGCCGCCCAGCGCGCCACGTCGAGGTAGAGCGCGCGGACGGACATCAGCACCATGGCCCGGTCCGCCCGCTCGACCACCGTCTCCTCCACGGTGCCGTCCCTGCGCCGGCGCCGCTGGATGCGGGTCCGCAGACGCTCCTTCCACGCGGCAGCCACGTCCGGGGGAAGGTCGAGAGAGGCGATGCCGGAATGGTGCCGCTCAAGGTCTGACCAGAAGTTCCTGGTCAGGTGGCGGGCAAGACCGTCCAGTGAGGCGTAGTCCAGCCGGGGGCGGCGCTCTTCCAGGTAGTCGATCAGCAGCCCGCGAATGGGCGCGCACGCCACACCGTGCCGGTCCACCAGCTGCTCGCTGGTGAGCTGGCCGGTGACCCGGCCGAGCAGCCGCAGCGTCGCTGGTGCATCGGTCGGCAGATGGCCGAGCTCGCGCAGCCACGAGTAGAACAGGGTGCTCGCGCCCTCGCTCCGTACGAGTGTGTGGTGCTCGATCGCGTCGCCGACGGTGATGTCCGCGAGGTCTCCGCCCTTGGCGAGGAGGATCCGGGCCAGGGCCCGGCGGGCCTTGCCGCCGCCGAGCTCCTGCCACCGTTTCGGGCCGACATGTGCCTTCAGCTGTGCGTATCCGGCTGGATCGCGAACCTCCTCGACGAAGTCCCGCAGGTGATTGCTGCTGTGGCCGGCCAGCCAGGCCACCGGCAGCCGCAGCACGTCGGATCCGGCCAGGAACAACAGGCCCGACAAGACGGTCGACCGCCGCTTCACCTCGGTGACCGAGGAGACCCAGGTGTGCCCGTGATCGGCCCACTCGCGCGCAGACGCGGATGCGGGGGAGGCTTCCCACCGCTCCTGCCAGCTGCTGCCGGGGAAACCCGTCAGCCAGGTAAGAATCGCGCGTGCTCCCGTGAGCCGGTACCAGCACGTGTTGACGCTCGCCCCCGTGTACGGCGGCAGCTGGAGGGCGGCCAGTACCTCGTCCGCGGACCTGCACGTCATCGGCCACCGTGTTCCCGCCACACGGGCGGGAAACCGGACGCGGGCCTGCTCCAGCGGCCCGCCGGCAGCCTGCGGCGCCGGAAGCCGCTCTCCGGGGCCGGCGACGGGCGAGCCGGCCAGGTGCCGGACGCGGGCCGTCACCAGGATCCTCCGAACAGGTCGTTGAGCGCCTGGGGCCGATACCCGGCCGCCGGTACCGCGGGGATGCGTGCCAGCCGGTCCTGGCGCAGGTGATGGGCCCGTACGGCCTCGACGATCTCGTCGCGCCCGGCCGGTAATGGTGGAGTCGGGTATTGGAACCTGCGGAATAGGTGTGGCTATTCGTCGAGGTACTGGTGTCTGGCATCGGCGGGCGAGACGAAGAGTTGGCCCTCGCGGATCTGCCACTCGGCCGCCCCATCGACCTCGTGGCTGGCAAGGAACAGGCCCCGGATGAGGTCCCCGTCGTCGTCGGAAGCCGGGATCCGGGCGATTTCTCTGAGCTGGTTCATGAACCAGTCCAGGGCCGACTCGCGAATGTCGGCGCCGTAGAAGATGTAGTGGGTCCAGTTGATGTGCTGCCGCGGTGTGCCCCATCCGTTGGAGTAGTGATCGTCGGCGTGGGACGAGATGATCTTTTGGACGGTGACGAGCTGCGTCTCGTCGCACTCCAGCCATCCTCTGACCGATACGTAAACGCCCATCGACATGTCCTTTCTGTAGGCGTCAGTCCTGGTGGGAGAGTCGTCGGCTGACGTCGGCTGCGTAGGTGCCCCAGTCGCCGGCGGCGGCTCGCTGCCATTTGACGGCGACGGTGATGTCGATGCCGAGGGTCCGGGCGAGGACCGCGGCGGGCAGCTCGGTGGCGAGCTGGAACAGGGCGGTCGAGCGGGTCTCGGCGAGTCGGATGTCGAGTTTGCGGAGGCGTTCGCCCATGGCCCAGACGCTGATCGGACGGCCGGGCTGGCCGCCGGGGAACAACCAGGGCGAGTCCGTGCGCGCGAGGACGGCGTGACTGCGGCGAACCGCGACCTGCTGAATGGCCAAGTTCGCGACGAGCTCGGGCAGTTGGACGGGGACGTCGCCGAGTCGGATGCGGACCGCTCCACCGGTCTGCTCGATGTGGTCGACGGTCAGACGGGAGATCGCTGCGGGCCACTGGGCATAGAGGAGCAACAGCAGGCCGGAGAGGCGGTCTTCGGTTCGGATGGTGTCGTCGTGCAGGAGACGGCGGGCTGTGGTCCAGCGGGCCTCGTCGTCCATCGGCCGGGAGGGGCCGTTCCATCTCACGGCCGGGAAGCTGAGGTCTCGGGCGATCTTCTGGGAGAGGGCCCAGCGCACGAAGTTGCCTGCTTCCCGGCGGTGGCGCACGTCGTCGCTGGTCATCCAGCGTTCGAGGTCGATCTGGCGGCAGGTGGCGAGAGTCAGGTCCTGGTCGTCGAACCAGTTGAGGAGGTGGACGGCGGCCCGCAGGTGCTGGCGGACGACGGTGAGCTGGGTGTGCGTGATGTCCCTGCCGCGGCTGCGGCGGCGAAGGCGTCGCAGCAGATGCCAGGTCGCGTATCGGTGCAGGATCTTGCGCCCCTCGACGGTTGCGTGGGAGGTGACGAGATCCTTCACGAGTCGTTCGAGGCGGACCATCTGCTCGTCCCGCTGCGGAATGGCCTCGGTGGCCACGAGCACGCTGCGTATGTGCTCGACGACCTTGCCTTCCGGGAGTTCGTCCAGGGCCTCGTGGGTCAGGGGCCGTCGCCCGGAAGCAAGATCCGACAGGACGGTGGAGACGATGCCCTTGGAGAGCCAGCGCATCGCGGTGCCGGCGCGTTCGCTGCCGTTCAGGGCGTCGTGGAGGGCCTGCAGCTTCGGCGGTATGGCGCCCGAGTCATCGGCCAGGAGATCGTGCAGCCGCTGCTTGAGGGTGCAGCGAGGGCAGGGCCCGGGAGCTCGTAGCCGCTCGGCTTCGCCGCAGGTGGGACAGGGGCGCCAGAGTTCGACGTCCGGTGTCGTGCAGGGACCGCAGATGGGGGTGTCGGCG
This sequence comes from Streptomyces sp. NPDC093801, assembly GCF_040701585.1. Taxonomy (NCBI): domain Bacteria; kingdom Bacillati; phylum Actinomycetota; class Actinomycetes; order Kitasatosporales; family Streptomycetaceae; genus Streptomyces; species Streptomyces sp. NPDC093801. The sequence continues at coordinate 124,020 of NZ_JBFBDP010000023.1, forward strand.
GTGCCGGAGTGGATGCCGCGGAGCCGTCCGCAGACGGTGCAGTGGGCTCGGCGCCGGTCGCAGCCGCCGCACCGGGGCAGGCCGGTCAGCTTGGAGAGCGTGCAGGGTGCGGTGCGGCCGCAGATCGAACAGGCCAGGATGGGCAGCGGACAGCAGTTGGGGCAGAGGGGACCGTCGGCCGTGCGGGTCTGCACTCGCCGTCGCTCGCCGCAGCTGACGCAGACCTCGGTGTTCGTGGGGTCGGTGACCAGGCAGTTCGGACACAGCGGACGTCCGTGCTCGTCGCGGGTCGCCGGTTCGCGTCGGGCACCACAGCGTGCGCATTCCTCGACACGGGACTTGGCGATGCAGTTGCGGCAGACCCGCTGCCCGTCCAGCGGCTTGTCGATGCGGACGACCCGGTGACACCGGGGACAGGCCGGCCGGACGATCCCGGCGACGCCCGCCTCGTGCAGCAGGTCGATGAACTGCAGGATGGCCCGGTGCGGCGCGAGATAGCCCTCGCCGGTGAGCAGACGGGGGTTGTCCTCCAGAGCCCAAGCCAGCCTCCGCCGGTAGGCGGGGCGGGTGGGCACTGACCGATGGAGGGCTTCGGCGATCACGTCACGGTCGGCGTCCGGGGCGATCGCCGCGATCACCTTGTGGACGACGTCAACGGGATCGCGGTCGTCAGGGTCGGGACACATCGAACAGCGCGGCAGACCTTTGCGGTCCCGGAAGGCCAGACGCCTGGTGTTGCCGCAGGCGGCGCACTCCGCGGTCTCCTGGCCGCAGACCGAGCAGTACCAGTCCTGGCCCTGGCGCTGGAGGGTCCGCAGGTTCTTGCCGCACTCGGCGCAGACCGGTGGCGAGATCGCCGACGCGCCGGCATCGCGGAGTTCGATGAGCAGGTCGCCGATGGCCCGTGGTGCCGGGGACCGACCGTCGGTGAGGATGGCGGGCCGCATCGCCAGGGCCTGCGCGAGGCGGCGGGACTTCGCCCGGCCGCCCGCGACCGCGGTGACCACGGCCGCGATGACGGCGGGCCCGAGTTCCTTCTCGACGTCGGTGATCAGATCGGTCATCAGGCCGATCGGGTCGGTGACGGCGCGGCCGTGATGGTCAGCGGTGGTCACGGCCGGTCAACGCCCCTGATCCTGGCCCGCTTCGGCCGCAGTCCGCCGAGCCCTTCCGCGGGTTCCCCGCCGCCGACTGCGGCCTTCTTCGGCTTCTTCACGGCCCCGGCCACGGTGATGGGCTCGATGAGGTCGTCCATGGTGCAGTCCAGGATGTCGAGCAGAGCCATGAGGATCTTCAGGCTCAGTCGCTCCGGTCGCTCGACGACGAGCCGGTAGACCTGGCTCGACGACAGGGTGATGCCACGTTCGGCGAGCGGCGGGAGGAGGTCGGTGGTGGAGAACATCCCGCGGTCCGCCATGACCTTGCGCAGGTGCCACTGGTAGTCGAGCTTGGCGGCCATCGCCGGATCCCTCCTGTCAGGCCCCGGCGAACGCCGGCGCCAGTGCCTTGTGCAGGGAAGTGTTCATGAAGTCATCGCTGACGTGCGTATAGATGGCCAGGGAGCTGTCGCACTCGTGGCCGACCTGCTGCTGGATGAAGCGCCGGTCCACCCCGTCCTCGGTCAGGTGTGTGACGTACGAATGCCGCAGAGAGTGCGGGACCAACTCCTTCGGCAGCCCGAGCGCGTCCCGGTAGGACTCGAACCGGTCGTTGATCGAGCCGGGCTGAAGACGCCCTCCCCGCTCGGTGATCCACAGAGCCGGGTGATTGGGGAACCCGAAGCGCGGGCGGACGTTCTCGACGTAGTCCGCCACCGCATCGACCGCCCAGTCCATCACCGACAACACGTTCCTCCGACGCGGCGGCTGGCCCTTCTTCGCCTTGCCGTAGCGGACGTTGAGCGTGCCGTACGGGCCAAACTGGCGGGCCTGCGGGTTGCGTCCGAAGTCGACCAGGTCGAGCTTGGAGGTCTCGGTCCGCCGCAGTCCCCAGCCGTAGATGACCTTGAAGAGGGTCGCGTCCCGGTAGGCGGCCAGGGCACCCTTGCGCTTGGCCCGCACCGCTCGGTCGACCTGGTCGTCGGCGTAGTCGAGGAAGAGCTGCAGCTGTTCCCGGGTGAACGGCTTCGCCTCCGGGTCGCCCTCGTAGTCGTTGAGGTGGGCAATGGTGTTCCACTCGTGGCAGACCGCCACCGGGAAGGTGCCGAAGGCTTCCTCGCAGGCCGGCCCCCAGCCGTAGCGGCCGTCGATGAGGAACTCGCTGAACAGGCGGACATCGCCCTGGTAGCTGCGGATTGTGGACGGCGCCAGGTGCTTCTCGCTCGTCAAAGAGAGCGACCACTCGTCCACGTGGGCCGGCGTCCACTGCCACGGGTACTCGTTGGCGAACTCCATGAACCGGCGTATGAGCCGTTCCCGGTCGTCGACCGTCTCGTCCTTCAGGCCCCGCGACTTCTGCTGAGCTCGCCAGCCTCGCAGCATCGCGTCGAACATGGCGTCCTCCGGACGCAGCTGAACGACTCCAGAGACGAGCTCCAGGTGAGCCGACCCGGCCAGGGCCACCTTGCGCTGATGCACCACTCCAGACCATCCCTTCTGGAGGGCAGATCATGCATCAGACGGGATCATCTCCGCAACATGCCTGATCAGGCGGCTAGCTCGTAGGAGCGCTTGAGTCCCTCGGACTCTCCCCGTGACCTGGCGACCTGCGGTTTCTCGCCCGTCTGATGCAACTCCCGAGGGTTTAGGTAGATCTGGGTGGTGCTCAGGTGGGCATGGCCAAGGACCCACTGCACGTCCGTCAACGCCAGCTCCGGGTCCCGGGCCATCCGGTACGCGGCCGTGTGCCGCAGGTCGTGAAGGGTCCAGTTCGCCCCCAGCAGGGCGTTGGCCCGGTTCAGCATCGCGCGGGCGGCGTGATAGTTCAGCGGCCGAAACGGCCGCCGCAGCGTCCACCACAGCGGCGCCGCCGGATCCCGTGGCGTCCCCGCCCGCCACGACTCCTCCTGGTAGAGCCTCAGCCACACGAAAGCGTCTAGGGACGACGGAAGCTGCTGATAGGCCCGCGTGCCCTTCCGGACCACCCCCAGCAGCTGATCACCGGGCAGCGGATCCCGCTGCCGGCTCGTCAACAACTCCTCTGCCCGCGCGCCGTTGGAGACCCAGAACGCCAGCAACGCCCGGTCCCGATTGTGCTTCAGGGCGGCGAACAGCTCGTTGAACCGGTGATCAGGGATCCGCCGCGGCGACCGGGTGGGGACGGACGGCCGGTAGCGGCCACCGCTCGGCACGTGGAATGAGCGCCCCGCACCTGGTGGGCGGCGGCGATTCCGGCCCTCGGGGAACGGGTTGATGATCGGGCCCGTCCCCTCCTCCAGGTGAAAAGCGTAGAACGACCTCAGCACCGCCTCGCTGTGCACCCGCGTCCTGGCCGAGTACATCGCCCCCGGCGCCGCCCGCCCGGATACCGCGTTCGGCACTCCGGCCAGAGGCCGTGCCGGGGGCGGCGTGGAAGCCTCCTCGTGCCGGCGGCGCCAGTGGACGCGGACCGGCTTCGGCGCGACCTGCATCCATCGGGCGAAATCCCGGGCATCCATCCGCGTGACCCGATTCCAGGCCAGCCCCCAGCCCGCCAGGAACCGCCACCAGCGCAGCAGGTCCATCCCGTACGACCGCACCGTCGCCGGTGGTCGTCCGCAGGCTTGGAGTTCAGCGAAGAACATGTCAACCGGCTTCACCGTGGCGCCGTCTGCGTCCAGCAGCACGTACGGCCTCGCCGGGTCCGTTGACTCCACCAACCCACCCGATTCCGGCAGCACGAAGCCGACCAGATCCCGGGCAGTACCACCCGTCTCAAGCATGGCCGGGAAGCTAGCAGAAACCCGCCCTGACCTGCGAATACATGTCCTCTAGTTCAGTCAACGGGACAGCCCAAACGACAGATTTCCGGCCCAGACGGGACGCGCCACGGCCGCCACCTCCTTCACCCAGCCCCTCTTTCCAGTGCACGGCGCCTACCCGGTCTCCACCATCCGATCTGGCCTGGCGCAGGCCGCTCTGCCGAACGGGCTACGAAGCGGAGCGCCGACTTCCCTTCTCTAATCGAACACAATTACGATTCGAGGGTGAACGAAGAGAACCCCTTCCCCCACGACCTCCTCGAGCTCCAGGAGCGCCTCCACCGCGCCCATGCCGAGTACCGTGCCTACCTGGCCACGCTGCCCTGGAGCGGGGAGCCCATGAAGGGGTGGCCGCGGGGTGAGCGGTTCTCACACCGCGGGGACGTGCCGGACAGCCCCGGCTGGAGCGACGAGCAGAAGGCGACGGCCGACCGCATGTGGGCAGAGATCGGGCGCCTGTCGGTCGACGTCAGCGGCCACCCCTACTGGAAGAGCGTGCCCACCGAGAACCTGGTGGCGAGCCGCATGCAGCTGAAGCGGCAGGCCCGCCCAGCTGAATCCCCCGAGGACCCCGAAGCGGCCGAGGCGGCATAGCCAACATGCCGGAACCGCTCCTGCCCCTGCCGCCAGCCCTGGACCAGCTCCTGGTCATACGCCGCTGGCTGGAGCTCACCCTCGCCCGCGTCGACGAGAAGATCAGCGTCGTCCGCGCGGCGGAGGAAGAACGGGCCCGCCGTCGGCCGCTCCCGGAGCCTCCAAACTGGTGGATCGAGTACGGTATCGGCGCCACCCGCCAGCCCGACCGCGTCCACACCGGGGCCTGCAGGATGACCGGCCGGGGCCGGCCGGCCACCCGGGAGTCGGTCCTGGAGGTGCTGCGGACCATGCCGTCGGTCATCGCCTGCCCGCTGTGTCGGCCCGACAGCGAGCTCGGCCTCCTCGACACCTAGCCAAGGGGGCGCATACGAGGCGTGGGCTACTACCGGTCGTGAAGTGCGCATCCCTCGGAGGAGAAGCAGAACGGGTCCTCGGCCATGTGCAGGGTTCCCTGGTAGACCTCATCCCACGCGTCGGCGTCGTACGGGTGGACGATCACGGGCCGCTCGGCGGCCGCGCCCAGGTCCGCCGCCATGATGTAGGGGAAGCGGTGGCGGGCGGCAACGGCCCTGAGGTCTGCACCTGGGGAGAAGGCCACCGAAGGGTTCACCCACACGCGGGCGACACCGTCCACGTCTCCTTCCAGCGCCAGAAATTCGTGCTCAGCGAGCCACGCCACCACCTCCCGCAGGCGCACGACGGTGACATCGAGCTGCTCCGACCACCGAGCGAACTCGAACAGGACCGGCCCGCTGCCCTGCAGCCGGCAGGAAAGGACGGCCAGCACATCCCTGATGGTCCCGTCCTCACCTCCGCGCTTCTTGCCGCTGGCCCGGGCCTGCATGAGGTGAAGAACGCCCGCGGCCCTCGCGGCCGGCCCGCTGATGAAGCCGAAGTCGCACGTGCAGCTGGTCACACCACACCAACGGTCCGGCTACGCCGGAAGCTGCCCTGCGGGAAGGAACCTCACTCGGATGGCGGTGACAGCACGATATTGTGGAGCTTCCTATCTGCGGTTTTGTGATCTGGCAGGAGTATCCGCGTGTCCGAGGACCCCATTGCACACAGCGAGCTCGCTGCCCTGACCCGGCGTTTCGAAGAGGTCGCAGAGAAGCACGACCGCGAGTTCGGGATCATCAAGTCCGACCTCACCGCGGTACGCCTCCAGATCGGCAACCTGGACCAGAAGGTCGACAACCTGGTGAGCACGGTCAGCGGCCTGGAACAGAAGATCGACCGAAACCAGGCCCAGATCGTAGAGCTCCTTACCCAGCTCGTCGGCCAGCGGCCGGACGCCAGCTGATCTTTCCGGGCCCGGTGCCCGGCCCGTACATGGCGACAGCCCCGACCTGCGGGTTCCGGTCGGGGCTGTGGTGTGTCCGGCGTCAGTTTCCGGCTCGGAGGTGTGCCTGCCGGGCCTGGACCAGGCAGCGCCATGCAGAGCGGACGTCGGTTTCGCTCTTGGTCCAGCGGGTGGTCGAGGGCTCCGGAAGGGGGAGGCCGGCCATGAAGTGGGCGATGTCGGTGAAGTAGGCGAAGTCGCCGGTGGCGGTGAGCGTCCGCAGCCGGCTGATGGCGGCGGCCACGTCCTGGTCCTCGCCGCGGACGGCGTGGTGAAAGGCGAGGGCGAGCTCCACGAACCGGTGGAGGAACGGCAGCCCCGCCGTCTCGATGTCGGTCCGCAGATTGTGGGCTCGGGCGGTGACGTCGCCGGTTCCGGCGTCCTTGATCAGGGCGACGACCTGGGCGAGGAGGGTGTTGGAGCGCTGGTCGAGGCCCTCGAGGAGCTGGTGGGCTAGGGCGAGCTCGTCGTCGGCTCGGGTGGGGTCGGTGAAGGAGACGGCGAGGGCGAGGCGGACCTGCATCATGGCGCGTTCGCCGGCGGCGGCGTGGGCCTCGGCTTCGGCGCGGCCGGCTTCGAAGGCGGCGATGGCGGCGGCGGTGTCGCCTTGGGACCAGTGGATGTCGCCGAGGACGCGGTGGTGGCGGCCTTTCCAGCCCAGGGTGGGGACGGCGTCCAGAGCGGTGGGGAAGTCGCCGGCGAGGCGGGCCAGGTTGGCCAGCGCTCGGCGGGCCTTGGGCGCGAGGCGGCCGTCGGCGTCGGCGACCTGCTGCATGCCCCTCCGCGCGTTGGCGTTCTGGCTGAGGTCCTTGTGGGCCTTGGCCCGGTAGTAGAGGGCCATCTCGGTCAGCTCGGCGGGCAGTAGTCCGGTGTCCAGGACGGTGGTGAGGCGGTCGGCGGTGAGCTGGCGGTGTTCGCGTTGGCGGCGGGTGATCGCGGTGAGGAGCTCGGCGACGGCGTCGGCGGGGCTGTCCGGTGCCGGATCCGGCGGGGCGGGGAGGGCGAGGGGTTCCCAGACGGAGTCGTCGGTGTAGACGTAGGCGGCCTCGATGAGCCAGCCCAGGCCGGTCAGGTGGTGGTCGCGGGCCAGGCGCAGGCCCTGGCGCAGGCAGGCCACCAGGAGCATGCGGCTGGGGGCGAGGGCGGCGGCCTTCGTCCACTGGTCGCCGAGGGCGGCCAGGGCGCGGGTAGCGGCCTGGTGCCAGTCAGCAGTGGTCCAGCGATCGTCGCTGTGCTGATCGTCTTGTACGGCGGTGCGGATCGCGCGGTGCCGGTGGTAGGGCCACAGCGCGTAGGGGTTTTCGCTGATCAGGGGGCGTTCGGTCAGGCGGCGGGCGGGGGCTTGGTGGGTGAGGCCGGCGGTCTGGGTGGCGAGGTCGAGGTCGAAGGCGTCCAGCAGGGCGATGCTGCGCAGCAGGTGGCGTTCCTCGGGGGTGAGGTCGGAGAGGGTGCGTGCGAGGAGGGCGGGGAAGGAGCAGTCGAAGTCGGCGGGGGTGGGGCCACAACAGGCCGTCCAAAACAGGCGCCAGCTATCTGCTGTCCTGCCGATGGGCCCTGGTGCGTTCACCAACCGAAGCCTTCGGCTGGCATCCGGAGCTCGCGCTGGCGGTCACCTTCCGAAGGAAGATTTCGGAAACCGCATGTGGCTGAGCCTGCTTCTGACAACATCCAGTCATGCACACGCCGGAGGAGGGGCTCCGCGGCGGAGTGCTGGGACGACCTGTGGTCGGTGGCCTCGACCACCGGGCCGGCGGGCCGGTGCGAGCAGGGTGACGGACCTTGCCATACAAGCGGCAAAGTCGGGGACGGATACAAGGCTGGCGAGGCATCCATCGAGACGGATGCCGTACGAGGAAAAGAGGGCAGCCCGTTGACCGTGGGGATCACCGAGGAGCAGTTGCTCGCGTCGCGGCACGTGCTGGGCGAGCATTCGGCGACTTTGGTCCTCGTGCTGGAGGAAGCGCTCGGCCGGATCCGGGCAGGGCAGGCTGCTCCGGACCTGCTGGCTTCTCGGCTGGAGGAGTGGCGGCAGTTGCGGTCCCGGATCGGCTGCGAGCTCGCCGCCGATGGCCGGGAGTGGGGCGGAGAAGCGGGATTCGCCGAACTCGACGAAATCGTGCTGGCACTGCGGGACGCGGCGGCGCGCGCCGAGGAGTTGCGCAGGCTGGGTGATGATCGCGAGGGGGTTCGCGTCCTGCTGGAGAGGATCGCCCCCGACGCGCCGCACCGCATACCGCTCCAGCAGTCGCTGGCCGTGTTGGAGGCGCGCATCGGTGAGCTTGCGGCGGCATCGGCCGCCGCCGTGGTTTCGTCGGAGGATGTCGCGCCCGACTCTGCCGAGCTCGCTGTTGATGGCGACGAGGGATCCGAGGCGTTGGGGGAGCCCGAGCCGGACCTCGCGTCGGCGGGCAACCGCACCCCTGACGTCGGCCCGGGGCCAGCCGCCGTGGAGGTGACCCCGGTTGCCGTGCTGACCGGCCCCTCGGAAGTGGACCCGCAGCCGGAGACCGAAGCGGACCCGAAGCCGGAGCCTGCCGCGGCACGGCCCCTGGCGGAAGAGCCGGCTGCCGCCTCCACGCCCGCATCGCGGGCGGCGGCGATGCCTTCTGCTCATGGGCAGGAGCTGGACACCGATCCGGTGCTCGAAGCGCGGGCCCTTCCCGAGCCGGGCCGGCCGACCAGTACCAGGCCGCTTGCGCCCGAGGTGCGGGAGCTGCCAGCGCTGCGGAGCGGGATCGGCGCCTCCGGCACCCCGGCAGACACGGCGGACCCGGACCTCGGCCCTGTTCCGCAGCCGCAGCCGCGGCCGTACTTCTTGCCCTGGAAGCCGTTGGCGGCGCCTGCCAGCGGCGAGTCGGCGGTGGCCCGGCTGATCGGCCAGGGGCGGTTCCAGGAGGCCTACTGGACGACCGTCGGCTCGGCGGAGCCGGCGCACCGTGCCGACTGCCTCGCCTTCGCCGAGGCCGCCTTCACCTGCGGTGACGAGGGAGAGGCCGTAGCCGTCATGACCGGCTTCGACCCGGAGATCCAACTGCTCCAGGCCGACCGGCCGGCCCTGGTGCTCGCCGCCGTGGCGTCGCTGCGCGCCGGTCTGCTGGCCGGGTGGCCCAACGACCTCCTGATCCAGACGGACCTCTCCTCCACGGTGCCCGGGAACTGGGGCAAGCTGCTCGAGCGCGCCGTTGACGCTCTGCGCCGCTATCACCGGGTCGACCTCAGTGCGGCCCGCCTGACCACCGACAACATGCTCACCGCGGACCAGCTCTCCGCCGAGGCGGCCGAGCTGCGGGACGCGTTGCGGCGCCAGCGCATCGGCTACACCCGTGCGACCCAGGTCAGAACCCGTCTGATCGACTCGGACCAGCCCCTCGGCAAGGCTCTGGACGGAATCAGCGCCTGGGCGGCCGGCGCCGCCGAGGCTGCCGACCTCGACGAGATCTGGGACCTCTTCCGCAAGCGCGGCTCCGCGGAGCGCATGATTGAGGAGGCCGACGCCGAGATCCGCACGCCGAAGCAGGCAAAGGAACCGATCGAAGCCGCTGCCAAGCGGGCCCTGCTGCGCAGCATCGAGCAGGTCTCCGACCTGTTGTCCCACGCGCGGGCGCTGGCCGCCCCGGCCGTCGATGAACGGGCGGCAGACGCCACCACCGGGCTCCGCCACGCCCTGGACCAGGTACGTCACGAAACGCCTCCACCGGGCATTGAAGGGGCCGCGCTGGTGCGGCTCCGCACGTGGCTGCTGGAGGGCGACCGGTCGTCCAGTGCCGCCGTCCCGGCCAGTGACCCGGACGCTGTGCGCGCAGGCGAGCCGCCCCGGGCGGAGGCCCTGCTCGCCGCGCCGGAGCTTCCCCGGTCTGCCGAAGGAGCACCCCGGCCGGGCGAGGAGGGCTTCGGGGAAGCGGTGGTCGGCCTTTTGGAGCCGGTCGATGCACGCGCGGTGCTGCGCAGGTATCTCGAGCGGGGAGACCTGCACCTGGCCGACGCCCTGGTTGCGGCGCTGGAACAGGACCTCGTCCCCGCCCTCCCGGCAGGCCTGGACGCCGTGCCAAGCGACTGGCGGCAGATCCGCGACCCCGAGTGGGCACGCTGGGGTGCCGTTCACCGCAGTGCCCACGCCACCGCGAGTACTCTCCTCGCCGAACTGCGCACCCAGCAGCTCGACATGCAGACGGAGCGAGAGCTCGTCGGCCGTCTTGAGGAGTTGCGTCGGCCGGTGCCGGAGGGCGCATTCGGCCGGGCCTGTGCCAGCATCGCCGTCCTGGAGGGCGAGATGCGGGCGAAGGTGCAGGAGTACGTGGAGGACCTGCGCGAGACCCTGGCCGCGCTGAACCCCTCACCCGAGGAGTTGCACCGTCTGACTTCGCTGCTCGACGCGGGGGACACGGTCACCGCCGAAGAGTGTCTGGCGCTGCTGCGTGAGGGCAAGCCGCTCCCCGACTGGAGCACCGCGGATTCGGGGGCGGAGCTGAAGCTCTTCACCACCGGCATCGAGCTGCCGGTGGCGCGCAAGGCCGGACCCCAGGGCTACTCGGCCCGGCCGTGGGCCGAGTCCTATCTGGACGGAGAGCCCCTGACGGAGGGCGCTCGCAGCGGGCTGGACTCGTGGGACGCCTTGTGCCGGCCCGGCACCAGGGGCTCGGAGTGGCAGCGGCACATCCCGTCGGTCCTGCGCGTGCTGGGCCTGGAATGCCTGCAAACGCCCGTTCGGGACCAGCAGCGAGAGGTGCGCGGCGTGCTGCGGCTCACCGCCCGGGCGCGGGCGAGCGAGACGGCTCCCGGCTACGTGGCGGCCCTGGGGTCGGCCGCGTCTTCATACACGATCCTCGTCGTCTCCGACGAACAGCGCGGCCGCAGTCCGCTGGAGTTGCTGGACGGCAGCGACTCCGGGGCCTGCCTGATCCTCTACCTGTATCCGCTGGGCCTCAACGGCCGCCGGGAGATGGCCGCCCGCGCACGCATCGCCCCCAAGCAGGCGCTGGTGGTGGACCCGGCTGTGTTCGGCTGGGTGGCGGCGCGGTCCCCACGCTCCTTCCGGGCCACCCAGCGGGTCACCCTGCCCTGGACGGCGTACAACCCGTACACGCCCTTCGTGGCCGGGCTCGTCCCGCCGGAGGTCTTCTACGGCCGGCAGGAGGAGATCGCCGCGGTCACCGACCCGCTCGGCGCGCTGTTCTTGTACGGCGGCCGCCAGTTGGGCAAGTCCGCCCTCCTGCGCAAGGTACAGGCGTCCTTTCCGGGCACCCTCGGCCACAAGGCCATCTACGTCGACCTCAAGGCGCGTGGGGTGGGTGAGGCCGAGCCGGCCGAGCACATCTGGGCGGTGCTGGAGGACGAGCTGAAGCGTGTGGGCGTACTGGGCGAGTCGGTGGACTGCGCCCACACCCCGGACGTGCTGCTCGCCGCAGTGGAGAAGTGGCTGGGGGAGAGCCCTGACAGGCGGGTGCTGGTGCTCGCCGACGAGGCGGATGCCTTCCTGACCGCCGACTCCAAGGCCGTGCGCGGGCGGGGCGGGGAGGCCACGTTCTCCAACGTGCTCCGGCTCAAGGGCCTCATGGACCGCACCGACCGCCGCTTCAAGATCGTCTTCGCAGGGCTGCACCAGGTCCAGCGCTTCAGCCACCTGTCCAACGTGCCCCTGACGCACGGCGGCCCGGACGTCCTGATCAGCACACTGAAGCCGGCCGAGGCCCAGCGCCTGGTCGTCGAACCGATGGCTGCCTTCGGGTACCGCTTTGAGCGGCCCGAGCTGGTCTGGCGGGTGCTCGCCGCGACCAACTACCAGGCCTGTCTCGTGCAGATCTTCTGCGAGCAGCTCGTCGCCGCCCTGCGGGCAAAGTCGCTCACCTCAGCACAGTGGCCGATCACGGTGACCGACGACGACGTGCGGTCCGTGACCGGATCCGCACAGGTCCACCGCCACATCGCCGAGCGGCTGCGGATCACCATCAACCTCGAGGACCGCTACCGGGTCCTCGCTCTGGTGATCGCGCTGCGCAGCCAGGAGGACCGGTACCGGCACGGCTACGACGCCGACGAGCTTCTGAGGGCGGCGAAGGCACGCTGGCGGGAGGGGTTCAGCTCGCTCACCGCGAGCGACGTGAGGATCTACCTGGACGAGATGGTCGGCCTGGGCCTGCTCATACAGCTGGCCGACGCGCGGCTGTACGCCGTCCGCAGCCCGAACGTCGTCAGCATGCTGGGCACCCGGGAGGACCTCGAGCTCGAGCTGCGCCAGACCGAATTCGACCTTCCCTACGACTACAACCCGCGCTTCTCGAGACGCTTCGTCACCCCGGACCGCGAGGGCATTGCCCGCTACAGTCCGCTCACGGAGCACCAGCTGCACCTGGTGACGGCGCCCGGGGTGGCCGCGGTGTGCCTGACCGCAGCCCACGGGCCGGCGCTCGTGACGCGCGCTGTGAAGTCGTACTCCACCGCGCGCGGACTGGACTTCAGGGAGGCGGCCCCCGGCGCCGCGCCGCAGACTCTGGCGCGGGACGCGGACGGCCGCCCCTTCCTGATCCTGGCCGATCTCAGGGGCCGTGGGTCCGCCGAAGTTGCCGGGTGGGTGAAGGCCCTGCACGCGCAGACCTCCCAGCCGGAGGGGGCCCATCAGGCGGCTGTCCTGCTGGTGGAGCCGGGTGAGCTCGGGCAGAAGGACGAGCTGATCACCTGTGTCGTGCGTCCCGAACGGTGGACCGCGGACAGCCTCCGCGCCTGGCCGGAGTGCCCGTTCGACACCCCGGACAAGCGGCGGCGGGTCATCGAACTCACCGGTGGCTGGCCCCACCTGCTGGAGCGGACCGTGCACCGCATCACCCGGGAGGGCTCCACTCTCGAAGCGGCCCTGGAGGACGCCCGGGACTTCATCAGTCTGCGCGACTTCGCGCGTGTCCACCTGCAGCGGGTGGGGCTCGACACCCCTCTCATCGAGGTGCTGACCGAGTGGAGCCGGTACGTGGAGCCGGGGGAGGGGTGCGCCTACGCCGACATCGCGTCGGTCACCGGGCTGCAGCTCCAGGACGTGGGATCGCTCGTGGAGCGACTGATCGACCACGGTGTGCTAGATGACGGAGCAGAAGGCTGCTCCCTGGACCGGATCACCTTCCGGGCGCTCCAGGTCCTGTCGGACCCGGCGTGACCGCGGTGTCGTGGGCGCTGTCGGAGAACTCGGTGACCACGTTGCCGGGGGTGCGATTGTGGATGCGCCGGCTACTGGGCGACCTGCGGTCGGGAAAGAGCTGTCTCTGCCTGTTCCCACACGCCCAGCTGACCGGTGCACCCGTCGCTGTCGAAGCTCTGCTGGACGAGCTGCTGCACGAACTGGCGGACTTCGTCCTCGTCCCCGCACCCAGCGACGACACAGCACCCGGCGGCTTCATACCGGCCACCACGCTCCCCGTGCCCCCGCAGCCGTGGGACAGCATGGACCCGATCCTGGATTACGACGACGGCCTGTCCGCATTCTCCTCCATGCGAAAAAGCCGTGCGGAGATTCCGCAGGCCCGCTCAGCCTCGGCACCCGCCGCACGGCGGGAGGAAACCGGCTTCCACACGCTGGCCGACCGGATCGTCAAGGAAATCGGGGACTGGGCCTACGACGACCGCGGACGCACCGGGATCGAGGGACTACTCGATCGCCTGACCAGCCCCGAGAGCAGCTCCGGTGCGAGCCGGGTAATCGTGGTGCGCGGCTGGCAGGAGCCCGTCCCGACCGCCGGGACCGACCTGCTGCGACGGCTGTCCGCCACAGTCAAGGCGTCCGGACTGCCTCCGGGCCAGCGCCCGCGGCTGCTGGTACTGGCCACACCTGTGGACATGCCCGCGGAACTGCCCGAGCAGATTGCACGCGAGGACGTCGGCGTGCACTGGTGGTGGGGTGCCCTCGGCCGACTCGACACCGCCACGGTGGTCGCCATGGCCCGGCCCCACCCATCCGGCCCGGCCGCCCAGCACCAGCTCCTCGAAGCGGTGGCCCAGGCCACTGTGGTCGAAGTCTGCGGACCCTTCCTCGACCTGGCAGCCCGGCTAGCGGTCGAATGGGATGGGCTCCCGGACAGCCTTCCCGCCCAGTTGCAGCAGCTCACGGCCGGGGCCTCGGCCGACCGGCCTCCCCTGCCGATTCCACCAAAGAGGGAGCCACCCGCCGCTCTGCTCCATCCGAACGCCTCCCTGCGTCCCGAATGGAACCGGGGCACGCTCGAGCGGTGGGACGGACGGCTACGCCGACGCCCGGACGGCGGAGCCGGACAGGAACACAGCGTGCGCACCCGCATCTGGCTCGCGCAGAACCACGCGCTGCTGCCCCTGCTCGACGAGGCCCGCGAGCAGTTCACCGAGGTCATCGGCACCCAGTCACGCATCTCCGCAACCGAGCTCGCCGACCTCTACGGCCGACGGGCCGGGATGGAACTCGGTGCGATGTGGCATGCGTACGTGCAAGGCCACGTTCGGCTCACCCGACGAGAGGCCGACAGACTACGCACCCTGTGGGCATCCCGGAACAAACTCGCCCACCGCACCGCACTCGACAACACCGCCCTGGCGACGCTCATCCACGTGCTGTGCTCCTGAGGCCACAGCAGGCGAGTCCGGAGACACGCCGGAAACCGGGAGCTGTCCTGCCAGGTGTTCTTCGAGTCCGCCGTCGTCGCCGACGAAGCTGGCAGTACTGGCGTCCCCCGAACACCTGGTCTTGCCGAATCCGGCCAGTGCAGCGCGTTACCGCCAATCCCCGGTGATCTCCTCACAGTGCCGCTGGCCTCCCGCTACACAAGAGCTTGGGGGCTGTCGTTGGCTGCCCCTGACGTGTCAGACGGGGGGACGGGACGCTTTGCTCTCGATCAATGTGGCGGTGCTCCTGGCAGTCATCGTCTTCTTGCGGCTGCGTCGGCGGACCGAATCCCGCAGCCGCTTCGACGAGAAGATGACCGTGGTCATCGTCCTGGCACTGGGCATCATCCTGGCTCCCACCGCCCTCGGCCAGAGCATCGCCAGCTTCCTGGGGCAGCTGGCGAGCGGCGTCACGCAGGCCGGCCAATGAGCCAGCGTACCCGCATAGGTCGGGCAGCGCCCGCCGGCGGGCACTGCGGACCACGGACCTGCGGAACGGGGAAGTGATGGCAGCACGTCGACTGCGTCGGCGCTTGAAGAAGCGGACCCGCAAGCGGTTGCAGGTCTGGGGTGCGGCGGCGGTGGTGATCGCTGTCTTGTGGATCGCCGGTAACTGGTCGCGTGTGTGGCCGGTCCTGGTGGCCGTACTCACCACGGCAGTGCTGGGCGGGGCCAGCTGGGCGCTGCTGCGGGCGCACCACCGGGCGGTAGGCCAGGACCTCGCGTGGCGGGCACAGGAGGAGGCTCGTGCGCGCGAGTTGTCCATGGCCCAGGTCGACGCCCTGACGTGGCAAGAGTTCGAGGTCTACGTCGCGGAGCTGTGCCGGCGGGACGGCTGCAGAGGGGTCGTCGTCAGCGGCAAGAGCGGCGACCTGGGCGCGGATGTCGTCGGCTACCTGGCCGACGGCCGCAAGCTGGTCATCCAGTGCAAGAAGTACGCGGTGCATCGAAGCGTGTCCTCGCAGGACATGCAGAAGTTCGTCGGCACCGCCCGCCTCGAGCACGGAGCGGACGTTGCCCTGTTCGTCACCACCTGCCGCGCGTTCACGAAAGGCGCGCTGGGCCTGGCGCTGCGCCAGGACATCGTGGCCCTGCACCGCGACCTGCTGGGCTCCTGGGTCAAGGGCGCTCACCTGGAGAGCCTGATCCCGCTCAACGGCAGCGGCGGCGGCACCAGGCAGCGCCGCTGACGGGCCGCTGCGGACCCGGGAGAGCGCCTTGATGGCTACCGCCGCGCGTCGGCCACAGCCAGGTCGCGCCGCCGTCCGGGGTGGACCCGCACGTGCCCACGGTGGAACGGCAGACGAAGGTGATGGGCGAGCAGCGTCGGTGTTCAGCGGGGCAACGGCGTGACCTGCTGGGGGTGGAGAGCGGTGAGTCGTGCGGTCTCGTCGTCGCAGAAGGCCTGGACCTCGCGGGCGCGCCGGCTCATGACGAACTCGCCCACGGAGACGCAGAGGTCCATACGGCGGATGCAGATGCCGATCATGAAGGGTCCGTTCTGGGCCCGGTACATGCGGACTCCGTAGTAGCCCTCCTGGCAGTCGCGCGGGTTGTTGAACGTGCAGCCGGTGCAGGTGTCGGGGAGGCGGACGGGGCGGATGTTCTTGGCGTAGCGGGTACGTTCGTCGGAGGTTCCGGCGGTGATGATGTGGCGGACGGGCACGGCGTCCAGGGTGGCCAGGGTTTCGTGAATGGCCTGCCGCGAGGTGTGTTCGGTCTCCAGGTTGACGAGGAAAGCGGTCGTGCTGCGAAGGCTCGGTCCGACTTCGCCGACGTCGATCTCGTACCTACGCCTCACCCCCTCCCGGTCACGACGCCGCTGGCAGTGGGCCACTGGTACCCACGCCCTGCTGCTCGGCAGCCGCCGGCCATCCCGCAGGGCCCGCCCGGGGTTCACGGCTGGCCCGGGCCGGGCGGGCTCATGTGCTCCGGGCCCGACCGATCCACGCGTCGTAGATGGGTTGAGCCCGTGCGATCGCCGCGAGTTCGGCGCGCAGATCGCGGCCGGCCGGGCTGGGTGCGGCGCCAGCCGGATGGGGGTCGGCCTCGAGCTCGTCGAGGAGGGCCTCGGCTTCGTCGATCTGGCGCTGGTAGTCGGCTTCCCGCTCGTCGTGCAGCTGCTGCTCGTACCAGTCGCGTTCGGGCTCGGCGAGCCAGGGCCGCGCGGCTTCGTCGCGGTACCGGCGCTCGGCGGCCCACTCGGCCTCCGCGCAGCCGTAGCGGAACGGCCGGGGCGGGCCGTCGAGTATCCGGCGGTGGCCGGCCAGGAGCGCGGCGGTGGCCGCCTCGCCGGCCTCGCAGGCGGCGGCGAACGCGGCGAGCTGGCCGGCGGTGGGCATCGGGGCGCCGGACAGGAGTCGGTGCAGGGTGCTGCGGGAGAGCCCGGGCCCGGCTCGGTCGGCGAGGGCCCGCAGGCTGGTGTGGGGAGCGGTGGCGCGCACGCGGTTCATGGCGCGGACGAGTCCGGCCGGGGTGGTGAAGGCGCCGGGGACGTACGGGGCGGGCCGGCGTGGTGGCGGGTTGACGGCGCGGTCGGCGGCCGCCCAGAGCCGCTCGGCCTTCTTCTGGTCGGCGCCGGCGCCGCGGGCGAAGGCCAGGGTGGTGGGCAGGGTGGAGAGCCGGCCATCGAGGGCCTGGCGCAGGGTGTACTCGGAGACCTTGTACTCGGGCCGGCCGTCGCCCCGGGCGCGCCGGGCGAGGCTGTAGAAGGTCAGGTTCCCCTTCGCCGCGCGCAGCCAGCCGCGGAGGGTGGCGAGTTCGGCCGGTTCGGCACCGGGGCGGGAGCGGGTGGTGCGGTCGGATGCGCGGTTCACGGGCGGGTACTGGTGAGCGCGTGGAGGACGGCGAGCAGCCGGCCGCCGGCGCGGCCGGGCAGCAGCACCAGGAGGGTGCTGGCGGCGAGGGTGGTCAGGAGGGCGGGGACAGGCCGCTCCAGAACGGCGAGGACGGTCACCGCGGTGATGACGGAGATGACGATGGCCGCCTCGGCCGCGCCCAGGCGCCCGCGGGCTGCCGGCGAGTTCGGGCCGGCGGCCGCGGGCGGCGCGGCGGCCTCGGGGGCGGGCGGGGGAGTGGTCATTGCGACGCCTCCGTAGGGGAGTTGGGGTGGGCCAGCGGGCCCGGTGGAGCTCTGATCGTGGCAGGGCGAGGGCCCCGGCGCGAGCTTCCGTTCGCGCCGGCACTGGCCGACGTGGGCTTCGGCAGCGCAGTGATTTCCCAGGTCAGATACAGGAAACGAGAGAGGGCTGTCCCAGCCCGCCGGGAGGTCTCCCGCCCGCCCGCAGGCCGCAGCGGGCCGGTTTCCCGTGCGCGCTGCGGTGGTTGTACTGGCCAGCCCGGACCCGGTGTGTCCGCCGCCACCTGCTGCGCCGCGCACCGGAGCTGGCCGACCGGCCGCCTTCCCCGCCCCGCAGCGGGCCGAGCCCTGACCGAAGAACGGGGCCACCGCCCGGTTGCCGGCCGGCCCCCGGCCGCGCTCGCGGAGCAGGGGCTGCCGGCGGGGCTCGCGTGGCGCCCTTGTCGGAGTGCAGAGGGCTGGACTCCAGGGTGTGGCTGGCTGTGGGCAAGGGGCGCGTAGCCAGCCGGGGCGCGCCCTGTTCCGGGTGGTGCCTGGCTCGTACCGTGCTGGGGGAGGTGGCGATGAGGGTGTGAGCCCGGGTGGCCGGTCTTGTGCGGGGCCGGGGGCGCGGTGTCGCGGGCGTGCCTCCCGTTCCGTAGCCGCAGCCGCCGGCCGCCCCCGCCCCGAGCCCCCGACCTGGCTCCGGAGCCGGGCGGGAGGCCGACCTTGTCCCGCCCGCCCGACCTGAGCCCGGTTCCCGGGTCGGCGGGGACGGCGTGCCTGCTGGAGGTGGCCGGTGGGTGGCGGACGTCGGGGTGCTGAGTCCGCCGGCACGGCGCGCGGGCGGTTCCGGTGCCGGTGGTCCCGGCCGCACGGTGGCGGGCGAGGCGTGATGCGGATCTGGTGTAGGCGCGGATGTCGAACGCTGAGCGGGGCCCGGCTGCGCCAGCAGCACCCGGACTGCGATCTGTGCCAGCGCCGTCCTCCGGAGGCCGTCGACCACGACGCGGTCACGGGCCGGGTGCGCGGGGTGGTGTGCGGGAGCTGCAATAGCTGGCTTGGGACGATGGAGAGTGCGCTGCGGGTGCCGCGGCGGCTGATGCAGACCCAGGCGGCGTACTTGCATTGGCGGTTCGAGGCCGGGGGCGCGCCGGAGCTGACCCGCTACAGGGAGAGCTCTCGTACCTGGGCATGAGCTCGGCCGCAGTACGCCGAGGGCCTGCGCCGGCTGCGCGGGCTCCTTCCGCTCCCGTACGTGTACTGGACCGCCTGGAGTGAGGAGGGGCCGCCGGTCTCCCGCAGCACGCAGTGGACGAAGATCGGGCCCCTGGTGGATATCGAGGAGGCGGACCGCCACCACCGCCTGCGCACCGCTGCAGCACCTCGTCTCGTGGTGTGGGCCACCTTCGAGCCCGACGACGGGGTGAACAGCCTCTTCCCGCGCGGCCTGGCCAAGCCCTTCACCGGCACCGCCCGCGCCCAGTACGCCCTCCCTGAGCCCCAAAAACGGATGCCGCCGCGCCCGGCCTGACCGCCGCCCGGTGGCGGCCGGGCTGGCGGTCCCGCTCCGGCCGGCCCCCCGCCGTTATGGGCCGGGGTTGGTGAACCTCGGTGCGGTGCGGGGCGCGGCGGTGATACTGCGATGACCGGGGCAAACGGGAGCGAGGAGCGGGTGGTGGGAGAGGAGATCGCGCATCCGGCGCTGGCCGGCGGCCCTTGGCCGGTGATCGGCGTACGAGTGCGTCGTGAGGGCCGGACCCTGCGGGCGGGTTCCTGGCGGCCAGCCCCGCATGCCGTGCTGGAGGACGTCCTGCTGCCCTGCACATGGCCGGAATTGGAGGGCCTCGCGCAGATCTCCACGGGCTTGTCCCGGGCCCGGGTGTTCGTACGCGACCTCGGCGGCGCTGGGCCGGACCGGCGCCTGGTGCTGTGCCTGCGAGGAGCACCCTGGGCCGTACGGGTTGGTCAACCGACAGAATGCGCTGAGCTGCGGGCTCACGAGAGTGCGGGGGAGTCAGTTCCCAGATGGACCAAGATCTCTTCCCGCCCCGCTGGTCAGCGCCTGGTTACTCCGCGCTGGGGGTGACTGCGATACGGAAGAGCAGGTGGCGAGCCTTGCGACGAACAGCCTCAAGGCGACCGGCCACGACCAGTGCCTTGAGAGAGCACCGCACCTCCGTCAGCGACGGGTGTGCGAATGCTGCCTGGATGTCCTTGGCTCGCCAGAGGCGGTGGGGCTCCTGGGCCATCAGGAGCAAGACCTTCTCCGTGTCCAGCTCGACGGCGGTCTCGCCGGGGGCGGCGTCCGTCGGGGCTTCCTGTCGTGACGCCCGGATAGCGGGGTGTGAGACAGGCGAGGCGGCGAGCCCTTGCCACAGCTCGGCGATCTCCTCGATCTCGCGAGCGGACTCCAGGAGAGTCTCGTAGTGGAGTGCCTCTGCGGTGGCGTGGGCGTGCCGGCGGCTCCAATCCGCCTTCAAGGATCCGAGATCGGAAATGGGGGGCGAGGTCGTTCCTTGGTCTGAAATTGCCACACGCCCGACGCTAGCGCCACCGACGAGGCCGTCCAAGGTTGTAGCTGAGCAGTCCCTCTAATCGGTGATGCTCAGCCGCACCCACGCCAACCACGGCGACGACCTCACGGCAGACATAAGGGACAGGAACGCAACCCAGCCATGGGACCCGTGCCCCGCCTACACAGGTCCGCCCAGAAGACAGGCACCAGAGGGACCGTGATCGCAGTATCCAGCGCCGCGGGCTTGGCCGCCGGTCCCCACTCATAGGCACGTAAACACTGCCTCTACTTCAAACGGACCGGTCGTCGTGGAGGGCCACGAGGAGCCATTCGAGCCAGCCGCAGTGTCGGACCTCCAGGGCAAAGGAGTACGGGTGCGGATCCCTTTCGCCAGGAGTTCGGTGATGGGGAAGACGATGTCCTCCGCGAGCCGCAGCAGCGGGAAATCCGGCTCCGGAGTGGACCCCGTGCAGTTGGCGGCCTAGCTCCGGCCGCCCATCAGGTCGGTGGGCACCTCGCCGGATGTGCTGGTCGCGTACTGACACGAAAGCGAGAGACTGCAGGCGGTTGTGAGGAAATCCGAGAGGGCCTCGTATGGCTGTTGACAGGGAAAGCTTTGGGCGGCGATTCCCTGGAGTGCCTTGCTGCCGACGCAGGACGGCGTCGGTAGCAAGGCCTCAGGCGGACGCGGTGGTACCCGCTTTGAGTCGGGGTCAGTCGAGGACGTCGGGGATCGGGGCGGTGTTGCTGCGCTGGAGGGCGGTCTTGGAGCCGGCGGCCGGGCCGAGGGCCCAGTCTGAGAGGGCCATGGAGTCCATGTAGCGTTCCTCGTCGTTCAGCAGGACACCGATGATGGTCTTGCCGTTGCGGGTGACGGAGAAGACGAGGCACTTGCCGGAGGCGGTGGTGGTGCCGGTCTTGACGCCGAGCGCGCCCGGGTATCCGTAGCCGGTCGGTCGCGGCTGGATCAGGAGGTTGGTGTTGCTCCAGGCGGCGACGGCGGCGGTGCCGCCGGTGCTGTACGTGGTGGTCTTCACCAGGTTCTGGAACAGGGGACTGGTCATCGCTTGCCGGGTGAGCGTCGCGAGGTCGCGCGGGCTGGAGAGGTTGTTGCCGGTTGACGAGATGCCGTCGAAGGAGTCGAAGACGGTGTTGGCCATGCCGAGTTCCTTGGCCTTGGCGTTCATCTTCGCGATGAAGTCCGCCGTACGGGCCGCCATGGTCGTGCCTGTGCCGAAGGTGTCCGCGAGGGCGTACGCGGCGTCGCAGCCAGACGGCAGCATCATCCCATACAGCAGCTGACGTACCGTCGGAGTCGCACCCGCCTTGAGCTGGGCCGAGCTCGCCCCCTGGACGTAGACATAGTCCAGGTACTCCTGCTTGACGGTGACCTTCCGGTCGAGATCGAGACCAGGCAGGGAGGTCACAACCACGGCGGTCATGATCTTCGTGGTACTCGCCATCGGGCGCTTGGTGTCGGCGTCCTTGGCCATGAGCGTGGCCCCGTTGGTGCCGTCGATCACGATCGCGCCGGCTGCGGTGAGCGTCGGGACGGGCGCGGCCTGGGCGGGAGCCGTGGCCGCGAGCAGGGCACCGGCGGCGATGGTCACCGCGAGCGCGCCCCTGGCGCGCCGCATCAGGTTGGAGATCACTTCAGTCCTTGATCGTGTTGAAGAACCCCGGATGGGAGGCGCCAGGGAGGCGCCTCCCATCCGGGGGATCGCATGACCGGATTCCGCCGTCGGCGTCAGCCGGAGCGGCCGGAATCGGGTGGGGGGTGTGCGAACAGGACGGCGGTCCCGTCGCTCGGCCCACCGCCGCACGACCGGGAGTGTCCCGACCACGTGCGACGGCGGGTCAGTGAGTCAGAGCTGGACGCCTACGCCCTCGAAGGTGCCGTTGCCCCTGCCGCGGTGGAAGGACATCTTGTTGCCCTTCCAGCTGACGATGTCGATCTTGCCGTCGCCGTCGACGTCACCGGTGACGATCTTCAGGTCGGTCCAGGTGCCGGCCGCAGCCAGACCGCCGGAGTCCAGGGTCCCGGCGGCGTTGCCGGTCCAGCGGACCAGGGCGCCGTTCTCCCAGACGCCGACGACGTCGTCACGGCCGTCGCCGTTGAAGTCACCGGTGCCGAGGATGATGACGCTGTTGAAGGAGGTGTCGGGCCAGATCTTCTTGCCGCCGTTGAAGTCGAGCTGACCATTCGTACCCACCTTGTACGCGTACAGATCGCCGTTGGGGCGGGTCGCGAGGACCCCGTCCTTCGGGCTGGCGGGGTCGAGCTTGTAGCGGGTGAGGTGCTTGAGCTGGGCCCAGGTGGCGTTCTGGGGGCTGAGGGTGACCGTGGTGTTGAAGGTGCCGTCGCCCTTGCCGGCGTGCAGCAGGATACGGTCGCTCTCCCAGACGGCGGCGATGTCGCGCTTCCCGTCGCCGTTGAAGTCGCCGGCGAAGATCCGCTGCACCGTCTTCCACACACCCGGGGTTCCGACGGCCGTCGGGGTCGGCTCGAAGGTGCCCTCGGCCCGGCCCCGGTAGACCTGGAGGGTGCCGTTCTTGTCGACGGCGGCCAGGTCGGCCTTACCGTCCCCGTTGAAGTCCGCAAGCGCCCGCTGGTCGGTCAGGTTGGCGGTGTCGGGACCCGGCACGGTGACGTTGTCCTTGAGCCACTGCCCGAGGTCGTCGACGCGTACTGCGCGGGCCCCCCTGCGGGTCTCACCTGCGGGGCCGCCGAGGCAGGAGCCGAGCCAGGAGCCGGTAGTCAGCGCGACCACCTCGTGCCGGCCCGCGTTGTCCCGCGTGAGCGGCCCGCCCGCATCGCCCTGGCACAGCGCCGAATCACCGGCGGGCTCGAGGTCGACGACCGCGTCGGCGGTGGTGGCGGTGACGTTGAACTGCCCGGTGTTGAGCACACCCGGAACCCAGTTGCTCGCGGTACGCCCGAAACCGGTGCTGTACAGGGCCTGCCCGGCGGCGGGCGCCTGACTGGACAGCAGCGCCGGGGCGACATTGGCGACCGGCGTGCTCAGCTTGAGCAGGGCGACGTTGCGCTCAGGGTGGACGACCACGTCGGTGGCTTCGACGACGGCGCCGGCGGTGCCCGCATTCAGATCCGCACGGCCGACGGTGACGGTGGTCTTGTCCTGGAGCTTGCCGCTGGCGGGCCGGCCACTGGTGGCCGACACGCAGTTGGCCGCCGTAAGCACGTAGCTCTTGTCGACCAGGACACCCGAACAGCCTTTGAGGTGATCACCGAAGACGATGTTCGCGGTGAAGGCGCGACTTCCGTCGGTCACCGGTGAGCCGGACAAGGACGAGGCGGGGGTTGCGGTGAGCAGGATCGCGGTGGCTGCGGCGATCGCGGCGGAACCCGCGACCCGCGGGTGACGGGAACGATGGGAAGGCATCAAGAAACGTCTTTCAGGAGAGTCCGTGTGTGGCCTACGTGGCCGCGGTCGTTGTTGACGACCCGCCTGGACCGGAGTTGGTGACCGATCAGCCGGTGACGGGGAGTTCGACGACGGGCGATCGGGCCAGGCTGAGCCTGAGATTCAGCCGGGGCCGCAGTACGTTGACCGCGCGGCTGTGCACATCTGGACCGGGTCGTGTGCTACCCGTGTGGTGCGCCGGACGGGAGTCAATGAATGTGTCTTTCTTCGGGATGATGCGAGTGGGCGAGTCTGCAAGCAGATCCGTCGGATTCCAGGCCGTTATCCGGTGACACGGATCTCGACCAGAACACTGCGAGCACCGCCGATCACGCCCTCACCGACGCTCGCGTAGCTGTCCTTAGCGACACTGACGGTTTTGGTCACGCCTTCGGCCGTGAGGTCGGCGCTCAGAGCGCGGCTCCCCGAGTCGATGGCGAAGACGCGCGCAAGCTCAAGGGAAAGTTGACCAGTATTCGAGTTGGCGGTGAAGCAGTAGATGGGCTTTCTGTTGCCCTCCGCATAGCTGTAGACGCGGATCTGCTTCAGATTGTTGTCACAGTCGGCAAGGGTGATCTTGCCGTCGCCGCGAACCAGCTTGATGCCTTGGCTTGCGAGGATCTGGTCGGCATTCGGGTAGGCGAAATCCTCTACTGCTGACGGCATCTGGGGCTCATCAGCCCTCGGGGTGGCGAGGCTGTCCGCTGAGGCGGTGGCGTAGGCGCCAAGGGCGCCGAGCGCGACGATGGTCATGCCTGTAACAGTCAATCGGCGGGCACGAGAGAGCACCGGGCGAGGTCCTTCCAGAGGCAGCCCGACAGTGTCGGGTAGGACGAGACATCCGGACCAGCCCCAGATCTGGGGTCCAGTAAAGATGCAGAAGCAAAACTCACCTTGATTTTTAAGGTTGTCAATGGGGGTTCGAGTCAGCAGGCTTCGCGTGGCTGAATGCCGCCGTCTGATGGCCGAACGGGAGCGGTGAGATATTTGGCCAGTTCAAGGCCACTTTGAGGCGCTCACGCGCGCAACTCTCTCCACCTGTGCGAAGATCCCGGCGCCAGGGTCTCGTTTATTCGCGTACGGAAAGAGCGGAATCAAATGTTCCCTCTTGGTATCTGGCACCCTGCGTGTCGCGGAGATCCCGGCATGCCAACGGATGACGGAGATGAGCTGACCTTGAAACGAAGAGTGTCCCGCCACGAGGCACGAGACCGAGCGTGTCGGGCCTTATACGGACTGGGCTGCGCTGCTGTGCCGCTCACGGTGCTCGCTGGGCTCCTAGGTGCCGCACCGATCGTGTCTGCAGTGGAGGTACCGAAATCAGCTGTGACGGTTCCGGGCTATGTCGTCCCGCCGACGGAGCGCGGGCGGGTCGTCGAGCTCTGGAAGTCGGGTGGCCCCGGGGTCAAGGCAGCGGCGGAAGCTGCCTTGACCGGTACCGACGAGGAGGTCAGGAAGTTCCTGGACCAGGCGGCAGGTATCAGTGCCCAGGACGACCGGGTCGCTACCGCACAACTGGCGAGTGTCGGCGGGAGCGGCGTCCAGGAAGCTGCCCGCAAGGCCCTGGCCGGTACTCCGGCCGAAGTGAAGGCCTTCCTGAACGACGGCTGGAAGGCCCCGTTCGAGCAAGATCAGCGGGTCAAGGTGGCGCAAGTCATCGCCACCGCCGGGCCCAACGTGACGGACAAGGGGCGTGCCGCTCTCCAGGGTGATGTCGAGGACGTCAAAGCGTTCCTCGACCAAGGCCAGTACCTTGAGCGGGAGCAGGACGAGCGGATCCAGGTTGCCCAGATCCTGAGCACCGGCGGCGAGAACGTACGGGCGGCCGGCCGGGAGGCCTTGCGCGGCAACGCCGATGCGATCCGGGACTTCCTCGAGGTCGGGCAGCACATCGCCCGGTCCAGGGACCAGGAGCAGGCCACCATCGCCCAGCTCCTCGAACAGACACGTGAGGCCGGCCGACAGGCGACCGCCGAGACGACAGCCGCCACCGAGGCGTCCGCCCGGGCCGTCACCTCCGCCAAACTGGCGAAGGAAGCAGCGCAGAAGGCCGCAGCCGAGACCGAAGCAGCCCGGGGCGACTCCCTGCGAGCGGCTGCCGCCGCCGGCCGGGCGGCACAGTACACACGACAGGCCGCCTCCGCCGCCCAACAGGCCATCGCTTCCGCTCGCGCAGCCACCAATGCTGCCCGCATCGCGGCGAACGCCGCTGCCCAGGCGGCTTCCGCGGCAGCCGGCGCGGAGAGGGCAGCGAGCCGCGCCCGCAACGCTGCGGCGGATGCCGCGAGCGATGCGAGCAAGGCGGGCGACGCCCGCCGAGCGGCCGAGGAAGCCCGCGCGGCCATGCGGATGGTGCGCGAAATCGGTCAGGTCTCCCAACAGGCGGAGGCCTCTGCGAACGCTGCGGGCGATGCCGCCCAGGCGGCGTTGAGCGCAGGCGCTAACGCCCTCGAAACCGTGGACGCCGCCGAGTCGGCCGGTGCCTTCGCCGACCAAGCAGGCGTGAGTTCCGCTGAGGCCCGCGCCGCCGCAGCGCAGGCCCGCCGGCACGCGAACGAATCCAACAGGGCAGCCCAGGCGGCGGTGTCCTTGGCACGCAAGGCAGCAGGAGCCGCCCGCCAGGCACGCGACGCGGCCAACGCGGCAGCCACCCACGCAGATAACGCGGCCGCAGCTGCCGACGAGGCCGCGGAACATGCGGGTGACGCTGCCAACGCGGCAGCACAGTCCGCCAACCATGCCAAGGCTGCAACGGACGCTGCCAATGCCGCGACGGACGCCATCGAGAAGGCGAAGGCGGTCTACGCGCTCGCGCGCGAGATCGAAGGCGAAGAACTCCAGGGCCGTACCAACGCCGGCATCGAGAGGGCCCGAGACCTCAAGGCGGAGGAAGACGAACGCAAGACCGCCGCAACCCAAGCGGTTCAGGAGACGAAGAACCTGGAGGCGGAGGCGAAACAGCTTGCCGACGACGCCGCCAAACCTGAAGCCGATGCCAAGGCCATAGCCGCCCGCGCACGCAAGACCGCCCTGCAGACAGCCAAGACGGGTGGTGAATGGAGCCAGGTCGCAGCGGAGATCGCGCTCGCCGGAAACGACGCTGACATCACATCCTACGCCCGCACCGGTTGGGCAAAGGCCGAGGAGCAGGACCGACGAGCTCAGGTTGGAGAGGTGGCCGAGGGCAGCCCTGTCGCCCCGATCCGGGCGGCCGCAGAGCAGGCCCTCAAGGGCGACGCCAATGCCATCACAGCCTTCCTCAAGACCGGCCGCTACCAAGCCGGAGCGGAAGAGTTCCGTGTCATCATCGCCCAGCTCATTGCAAATGCGGGACCTAACACCAGTCAAGCCGGCATGGCAGCACTGAACTCAGGCAGCCTCGAAAAATATGTCGACTTCATCCACACCGGATACAACAACGCGCGCACCCAGGACGAGCGCATCCGCGCGGCCCAGCTCGCGGACAGCGGCGGCCCGGAACTGAAGTCCGCCGCTCGAATCGCACTCGACGGCCCCGATAACAGACTGCACACGTTTATCCAGGAAGGCCAGCACGCAGCCCAGCAAGCAGACCTGCTCTCCCTGACCCATCAGCAACGAGTCCAGCAGCTCGTAGCCGAGGGCGCCCGGATCGCGGCCACAGCACAGGAGGAAGCAGCCAACGCGCGCAAGGCCGCCGCGATCGCGAGCAACGCGGCCGCTCAGGCCAACGACTACGCCAACCAGGCTGCGGCGTCAGCTGCTGATGCGAACCGCTACAAGGACCAGGCTGCCAAGTCAGCACGTGAAGCCGAGTCCTCCGCAGCCCGAGCCGCAGAATCCGCGAAGACCGCACGTGCCGCGGCCTCCCAGGCTAATCAGGCCGCGCACGACGCATCTCTGTCTGCGACGGACGCTGCCATCTCGGCGAAAATGGCGCGTACTTCCGCGGAGACGGCTTGGGCCTCTGCTGCCCACGCCCGTGATTCCTACTTGGCCGCTAACAACGACGCAGTAGGAGCCGCTCGCGAGGCAGAGAAGGCCCGCGCCGATGCCATCGACTACCAACAGGTGCGAGCGGAAGAATATCGCCGTTGGCTGAATGACCCAGTTACGCAAGCGAACAAGAAGGCGGCAGACCTTTATCGCTGCGGAATGATGGACCCGGACTGTTCGATGCACAAGAATCCAGTCCGCTGGTGCATGCAGCATGAACTTCAGTGCATCACGCTGCCGCAATTTCTCGACGCCCTGAAGCCTCTGGAGGAGAGGACGAAATATATAGCAAAGGAGTTCCTGGGGCTCAGCCAGTTCTACAACTGCCTTGAAAAGCTTGACATGCAGGCATGTGTCGAGCTCACCAAGGACTCGATTATGAGTTCCAAGATGCGACTTATGCGTGCCGGGTCTAAGATCCTCATGCAGGCGATCAAGGGGTGTCGCAAGTGCTTCCTGGCTGGCACTCCAGTCCTCATGGCTGACGGTTCCACTCGAAACATCGAGGAAGTCCGGGTTGGCGATCTGGTCCTTTCTGCAGACCCCTCCAGCGGGATGAAGGCGGCGAAAAAGGTAACCCGCGAGATCGTCACTGAAGGCGACAAGGATTTCAATGAGCTGGAAATCGTAAGCCCAAGCGGCCCGGAAAAAATTGTCGCCACCAACGAGCACCCATTCTGGAGCCCCTCAGAGAATGGGTGGATCGAAGCGGGCCAAATCAAGCCCGGAACAACGCTGCTCTCTGATAAAAATCTGGCCGTACGAGTCTCCGCCAACCGCGCCTACCAGCAGCGCGCCCGTACGTATAACTTCACAGTCGAAGGGCTACACACCTATTATGCCTTCGCGGGAGGAACGCCCCTTCTCGTCCATAACGCCGATTGCGGCTGGCTCGAAAACGAACGCGACTACGATGTGTACCACCCGGAGACCGGAAACCGCATAACAGACATCGATCACATCGAGAAAGGAGTACTTTGGGAAGAAAAGAGTGCCTTCTATGGGGATGCAGATTGGATAGAGAAGCAGGTTGATAAGAAGTTGGGGAAGTATCTGGAAGCTCGACGTTACCTGGAAGGGTACGAACAGGCACCCATTGGGTTCCGCATGACTGCCACAAGTGTCGATCCACGGTTCCGATCTGCTCTGGAAGCGCATTTCGATCAGCTTAGGCGAGACAATCCCGGCCTCGATTTGCGTCTGGAGTTTGCCGAATGAGTTACACTTTCGAGATCGATGGGGAATGCGTATGGGACCCATCTCTGCGAACTGGACAGTGGTACCTAGCGTCTGCAGAAGCGGCGGCGGCATTCCTCGGCTGTCAGACCGGCCTGACTCCGCGGGAAGACGGCACTTGCACTGTGAATTTTGCGACCTTTAGGGTTTACGTAGACACCGTGCTGCAATTCTATTCTTCGACGCGGCATCCGGTTCAGCACGCCCTCACTCGGGGGCTCCTGCTAACTTCGCTCGTGATCCTTGAGCGCGGAGGGGGTGCCATTACTCCTCGATCCCCCAGGGAAGAAGAGGTGATCTCGGCTGCAGTGGAATTCTCGCGTGCAATGTAGTCTTTCTCGCCGTCTCCTGCCTGAGACCGTCTCATCAACGACGCCGTTACCTCAGGATTCCCGGCATTCCGGGCGAAAATCAAGCATGCCGTCGTTGACGTCTATGGTCACCGCAGCAGCGCGCAAGTAGCCCATGCAGGGCCGATCCCAGATTCGCCGGGCCGGCCCTGCATTGCTTCTGCCATTGACGGGCACCGTGTTCCGAGAGTCGACTCAGAGAGGAGGCTCACATTCCGCTCGAAGAATGGAACAGGGGAAATCTTGGAATCATCCGTGAATCGAAATCCTGCAAATGTGCGTCTGCCTGACATGAGGGCAGAAGTGGTTGGGGCGGTTCGTGCACTCTCGGACCCCGAGTATCAGAGGCTAGTGTGGATTGAGTGCAAGTATCCCAGTGAGGGATATTTCGAGGCCCTCACTATCAATGTGAATATTCTCGATGACGCTGCGGTGCTCGACCATCCGCATACGACCATCGGATACACCCTTGCGTCGGAAGAAGAAGCCGAGGCCATGGGTCGGTTGGCGGAATGCCTCGATATCGTTCTGCGCTCCACTGGCGAGGGGGCGGCTGATCAGCAAATCATCGCCGACCCCCTGTGGGCAAACGTGGTAGACGCAGCGAGATCTGCTCTGCACCTCCTGACCCGTCACGGATAGTTGGATGTCAGTGGCCCTGGACGGCTTATGTCCGGGCCACTGACATTTCCTTATGAGTTCGTGCGCGAGATGGGTGATCATGCGCCCCAATCCACACAGGCCTTGAGCCATGTTCGCCGATGCCATCGACAGCGCGTCAGCGTTGCTGGTGCCCTGGGCGGGGCCGACGCTGGGGGCGGTGGCGGGCTCTCATATGGCCGACGGATGGCGTGCGTGACGCCTTCCTCGACACCATGAACCCCGCGCAGTCGGCGAGTTCAGGCCCGAGGGTGATGCAACCGTCCGGGATCCAGCCGTTCACGTATCCCTCCAGGAACGCGGCGAGCTCACCGGCTCCCGAATGTCCGACAGCTTCCGCGGCCTCTTCGTGCGGCAGCCAGGATGTCACCGCTCCTGGAATCGCCAGCCGCGATCTGGCGGCGTCGGCGTGGGCGGTGAAGAGCCGTACTACGGGCCGTGCCGTGCAGTCTCTGCCACGGTGTGAGGTGCGTCCGGTCGGCCGGTGACCGCGCCGAACCGCAGGCATCCGGGCGGGGCGATTGCGACCGCGAGGCGCACGGCCGCGTGTGTGCAGGGCTCACCTTGGTCGCGGCGCAGCGCGGGCAGAGCCCAGGCTGTGCCGGCGGGCGGGGACGGCTTCAGAAGCAGCACGCGGTGGCGCTGGTCGAAGCAGACGAGGAACACGTCAGGCGACATCGCCAGGGTATGCCTGCACATGCGGGTGAGAGTAGAAGGCCCCATTCGGCTCCGCACGCTGTGAAAGTGCGCACCCGCCCGGCAGAGGCTGCCCAGGCCGTGGGTCACATGCGATCTCACGGCGACCGCAGTGCGCCAGCTGTGTTCGGCAATAGCCGTGTGACGTGCGTTGACTGCGCCTGAGGCCGGGGTTGCAGGCGACTGGGAACCGTCTCGGGCAGTGGATGAGAGCGGCCATCACTCATCAGGGTGGCGTATTGGTCCGTGTGCGCTGTGAAGTGTGCGCACGGCTCTAGGGTATCCGCCATGGACAGCATCAGCCTGGACTGGGAAGCGGCTGTTGCGGATCCCCGGGGCGCCGTCGAGTTGCTTATGCGTGTCGAGGAGGACGCCGTCGACTTCCTCGCGCGCGTGCGTCTGCTGCGCACGAAGCTGGAGGTGCTCGTCGAGCGGCCCTGGGTTTTCCCGGGCCAGCGCGGCCCCCATCCGGGAGACGACGAGCACGACGACGCGGCCGATTGCTCGCCGCGCAGTGGCCCGGAGCCGTGTGAGGTCAGCCCGCAGGCCTCCAGCGAAGAGGCACAGCCTGCCGGATCCGGTCTGCGGGTGCCGTATCGGCTGCGGGTACTGGAGGTCACCGCCGCGGATCCGGAGCGGGAGTGGCGGCTCCATGAGATCTCCGAAGCGACCGGGCAGTCCAACCAGCGCAGTCTGCGCGTGCTGGTCGAACAACTCGTCGGCAAGGGACTCCTGAGCAAACGAACCGTCAAACCCAGGTACGTGCTCTACCGCGCCGCTCCCGCCCACACGGAGGAGGCGCCCACGAACTGAACCCGGCACGCCGGCATGAGGCGGGGCC
Organism: Streptomyces sp. NPDC093801; assembly: GCF_040701585.1. Classification (NCBI taxonomy): domain Bacteria; kingdom Bacillati; phylum Actinomycetota; class Actinomycetes; order Kitasatosporales; family Streptomycetaceae; genus Streptomyces; species Streptomyces sp. NPDC093801. The sequence continues at coordinate 155,229 of NZ_JBFBDP010000023.1, forward strand.
GCCGCCAACTCTCACATCAGCGGCGGCCCCAAACGGCCCCTGGCCCCGGCGAACACCATCTCCACGGCGGTCCGGCCCGCAGCCCTCGCGGGCGGCGGACCGGACCGGTCAACGCGGCCCGGCCGTTTCCGGCACCCTAACGCGAACATGGCGCCAGGTGGCCCGGTTCTGCCGTGCCGTCATCCCATCGGGTGGCCGCCGTCGGCGGATCCACCCTGTCGAGGACGGCCACCATGCCTTCACCCGCATCCCCACCACGCCGCGGGCTCGCACGTTCACACGCCCCGGCCCGGCCACAGGTCGCAGTCCAGGGCCCGCTCCAGGCTCGCGACGGTCAGCAGATCGGGCCAGACCCTGCCAGCCAGGACATTGGCGATCGTCAGCCGGCTGACACCGCTGCGCCGCGACAGCTCCGCCACCGACCAGCCGGCGTTCTTCAAGGCCAGAGCGAGCGCGAGCGCCAGCGCCTGGGCGACCTTGGCCCCGTGATGGTCAGTCATGACAGCAGTGGGCCACGCGCCGACTTGTACGTATCCACACGGACTGACGAAGCGGCTGTCTCCTCGGGGCACGTACCCCAGTCTCACCCATCCGGATCTCCCGGGTCGCCGAGCGCCTCCCAGCACCCAGCATGGTATTGCAATGGCACCCCTCCAGGGGTGTTCGTCTGGAGGATGCTGATGGAGCGTCGCATCGCGCAGTACCGGCCCAGCAACCGGCCCCCGGCGTGGGAACGTGTCGCGGACGAGGTCCGTAACACAATCGCCCGCGCGGCTCCCACCACCACCTACCGGGCCCGCGACCTCCTCACCGCGCTGACCCGGATCGCGGTCTTCGCCGACCAGCAAGGGCACCCTGTTGATGCCCGCCTGTGGCTGGACCCGGCGATGGTCGAGCACTTCACGGCGATCGGCTGCACCGATGTCGGCGAAGCCTCCCGGGCGAACTACCGGGCTGCTCTGACCACGATCAGGACCGCCGTGTTCGGCCCCGACCTGCCGGGCGGACGGCCCATCCCGCTCTCCGGGTCCGACCCCTCCCAGCCCTACACCCCCCACCAGAAGGCAGACCTGTGGGCGTGGGCGGGCGGGCAGTCCACCGCCGAACTACGCCGAGGACTGATCCTGTTGCTCGCCCTGGGGCTCGGGTGCGGCCTCGACACCCACGAGATCATCCCCCTGCGCGGCCCGGATGTGCGGACCCTGGAGGACGGGGCCACCGTGGTAGCCGTCCGCGGGAACCGCTCCCGCCTGGTGATCTGCTCCCGCCCTTTCGAGCGCACCCTGGCCGAAGCCGCCGCGCACGCGGGAACCAGCTACCTCTTCCGCCCCGCCAGCTTCGCCCGCAAGAGCAACACCGTCACCGACCTCGTCTACCGCGCGGCCCACGACCCGCGAGTGCCCCGCCTGGTCATGGGCCGCTGCCGCGCCACCTGGCTCATCGAGCGCATGGACGCATGCATCCCGCTGCCTGTGCTGCTGGCCAGCGCAGGCCTCGACTCCCTCCACGCCCTCTCCCGCCTCCTGCCCTTCCTCAAAAGCGCCAGCGCCGACCAGGCCCGCACCATCCTCAGGGAGATGCCGTGATCCCCGACCGCCACCACCCACCGACGCCGCGCTGCCAGGCAAGCGACCTGGCCTGGCTCGCGCAGCCGCACGTGCGCCGCCACACGGTCAAGCCGGCCGAGTTCACCCGCGCCCGCCGCTTCGTGGAACGCTCCGGGATCGTCCCCCTGGTCCGGACAGCCCAGCAGGCCATCCGCAAGTCACCGGCCGGCCGCACCCGCACCGTCACCCTCGACGCCCTGTTCACCGCTATGACGCTGGCCTCCTGGCGCAACAACGGCCGCGTGACCCTGACCGAAGCCGCCGGCATCCTCGCCCATCAGCTCACACCCGCGGCCCGCGCGCAGCTCGCCCTCCCCGCCTGGCCCGACACCGCCGACGGCTTCGAAGCCGCCTACCTCGCCGTCCGTCGCGCCTTCCACCGGGCCGAAGCCGTCATGAACCCCTCGCCCCTGCCCACACGGCGCCTGCCACGTGCCGAGGCCTTCCGCCTGGAGCAGGAAGCCGACCCGGATCAGCTCGCCGCGCGCCGCCACCTGCTCGTGGAGGTCACCAACCGGATCGTCGAGGCCTCTCTCGCCCCGGCAAGGCCGTTCATCGAGAAGGTGTGGGACGGCTCGGCCTCCGTGGACGCCACGCCGATCCGTACCTTCTCGCGAGGCGTCTCCACCAGCGCTCCCAGTACCGCCACCGACCCCGATGCAGCCTGGTACGTCCGCGAAGGCAGCCATCGCGACCCCGCTGACTCCCCGGATCCCACCACTGCGGGCACCGGCAAGAAGACGAAGAAGGCCAAGCGCCACCTCTACGGCTACGAGGCCACCCTCGTCGTCACCGGCGAGACCTCCATCACACCCCTCGGAGGCGCCCCCGCACCCGCATCCGACGGGGATGCCGACCGGCACCTGCCCGCCCTCGTCCTGGCCTTCACCGTCCACAAACCCGGCCACGACCCCGCAGGCAACGCCGTCACCGCTCTCCGCGATGTCCACCGCCGCGGCTACAAGGCGGGCTGGCTGGCCGCAGACCGCGCCTACAACGCGGCCCTGCCCGAAACCTTCCACGCCCCCGTCCGCGACCTGGGATACCGCCCCGTCTGGGACTACCGCATCGACCAGCTCGGCATCCAGGGCAGCCACGCCGGCGCACTCCTCGTCGACGGCACCTGGTACTGCCCCAACCTTCCCCAGGCCCTCATCACCGTCACCTCGGACCTCCTCGAGAAGAAGATCGACAAAGTCACCTGGCGGTCCCGCGTCAACGCCCGAGCCGCCTTCCGCCTACGGCCCAAGGCCGCCCCCGACCACCGCGGCGCACGCCGGATGCTCTGCCCCGCCGCAGGCACCCACCCCACCGTCGCCTGCCCCATCAAACGCCGCAGCCTCGGCCGCGACGCCCGGCTTCCCGCCATCGACGTCATGCCCACCCCCACGGGCCCGCCCGAGGTCTGCCGACGGGAGTCGCTCACCTTCGCCCGCAACATCGGCATCCGCTACTGGCAAGAACTCGACCACGGCCTCGCTCCCTGGACCCACCACTACTTCCGCTTGCGCAACCGCGTCGAGCACTTCAACGGTTACGCCAAGGACCACGAAGCCATCGAACGAAGCCGCACCCGCCGCATCCGCGGCATTGCCGCGCAGTCCCTCCTCCTCGCCTTCCAGATCGCCCACGCCAACCAGCGCAAACTTGCCAGCTGGCTCGCCACCCTCCCCAGCGACGGCCAGCCAGCCCGCCGCCGCCCCTCCAACCGCCACAAGCGCAAGAACCCCAGCGGCTGGACCCCCAAGGGCTACCTCCCCGAAACGACCCCCGACCCCTGATCCGCCCCACCTCCTGCACCCCACCTGACCAGCACAAAAACATCTGGCCCCCTGCGAACCGCAGGGGGCCAGATCACGTTCACGCACAACAACAGAGCCGGTCAAAGCGACATACTGTCGCTTTGACCGGCTCCATTTGGTCGGTTGACCGGGTTGAGGGGCCGATGGCCGCCGCGGCCGAGGTCCTGGCGGCCCGGGCCCGCGCCGCCGCGCTGCGTGTCGCCGCGGTGCACCGGGAGGCCGGCCGCGCCGAGGACGCCCAGCTGTGGCGGGCGCGGGCCCGCGGGCTGCTGAAGGAGGGCAGGGCCCCGCGCCGCGGCCGGAGTGCGCGCGGCCTCGGCCGGGCTGCCGGGCCTGGGCCGGCGTTCCTGAGCCGGCCGCCCATACGCTGCTGACCGGACGGCGGGATCTACCCGGACGCTGGGGGAGACCGACGTCGCCGGGCGAGTAGGCGCGACCCCGGCGAAGAACCGGCCCAGCCCGCCAGGTGCAGGCGGACTGACCGCGGCTCCCTGTCGGCACTCCGTGGGAAGGGGGCCGCAACGCGTGCGCCGGGGGCGCGGATCGCACCTGTGCGCGCCGTCGACCTGCCGGGTTCGGGCCATCCCGCTCGGGCTCGGTCCGTACGGTGGCCCGGTGGCATAGAAACACCCGCCTCAGGCGACGGACTTCTCCCGGATCCAGGCGGCCGCAGCGGCGCTGGACTGCCCTACCGGGCTGCTCCCCGCGGCGGTCGCGGCGTTCATTGGCGCCCCCGAGCCGGCACCGGGCCCGGCCCGGGACCTGCTGGCCGCGGGCTTCGCGGTCGTCGACCGGGTGCCGAGGCGCGAGATCGGGACGGGGGACTTTGCGGCCGCAGCCGAGGACTGGCCGCGCTGTCGGTCACCGTGCCGGCGACGCCGTGGCAGACGGCGACCCTGGTGTGGACCTGCTGCGCCCGCTCAACGCACACCAGCGGGAGGTAGCGGCCGACCTGGACGTCGAGATGGGCGCGCTGATCCGCCGCCTGCACCACGGCGACCTCCCGGACGCCCGGCAGGATCTGGAGCCAGTGGCCGGGCGGGCGGGGCGGACGCTGGGCGAGGCACTGGCCGCGGCCCCGGACTGGACCACGGCCCTGCGCGTGTGGACGCTCGCCGTGCCCGAACTCGCCGCCCAGGCCCGGCCTCCTGGCCGCTGATATTCGAGGAAGCCAGCCCTGCACGGGCGCGGTTGTGGAGATCCTCGCGCGCGCCGCGGACGGCCTCCTGCGCCTCTCCTCCTGCGCCTCTCCCGCTGCGCCCCGGCGCCGCTGGAATGGTCCGCCGCCGGCGGGGGCCTACCTGCAGGCCGGCCCGTGTCCGGCTCTGCGCACGGCCTCCAGGCGGACCCGTGGCCGGTAAAGGCGCAGCGGCCGCTGCTGCCGGGCTGGGACCGGCCGGTGTGGCCCTGCGAGACGACCGACGGGGCGCCTGGTGAGGGGTGGACGGCGGGAGGTGAGCTGGCTGCTGCCCGACGGCACGTTCCAGGGCAGGCGGGATACAGCGCGATCGAGCCGTCCCTGGCGATGGCGAAGTTCGCCGCCGAGCAGCCCCTCGCCGAGCTCCTGGCGGGCGCCTCCGGGCTGCGGCAGAGCTTCACCGGCCGGCTGCTGGTCCCCACTCCCGCCCACCGGCCGGGGCCGATCCGGCGCTGCGGGTGGTCACCTTGCGCTCGCTGCTGAGGGGCATGGACCGGGCCAGTGGCGACGACGAGGCGGAGGCGCCGACCCGGGTCCAGGCGTGGGAGCGGATCGCAGAGGGCATCAGCCTGCCGACGCCCCGCCGCCCCGAGCCCGCCGGCGCCGGCGCCGGCGACCGCACCCTTCAGCAGCTGCTCGGGTTCCTTGCCGCCCAGGCCGTGGTGCTCACCCCGCCCGCGCTGCCCTACCTGGCCGGAGTCGACCACCACGCCGGCCCGCTGGCCATGTACCTGCGACACGCCGCGGTCTGCGCCGCGCGATGGAGCCGGCCACCGCCGAGGAGGCCCAACAGCTCGAGGCCGATCTGGGGACGCTGCTCCCGGGCACCGCGTGGCCCGACCTGCTGGACCCGGTGGTGCTGGAGCGGTTCCTCAGCTCCGGTGGGTAGGCGCGGTGCCCCGCGGCCGTTGGCCAGGTGTGCGGTGGGATGTGTGGCTCACGGACAGGCGCGGTGAGAAGGCTCGAGGGCCCGTGCCGCGGTTTGTAGCCCATGTCGGCCTAGCCCGGACCACCCACCAGGCACGTACGAGGAGCTCCTCGTGCTGGAAGCTGAGCGCCGACCGGGCCTTCGACAAAGACGTCCTCGACCCCGCCGCGCATCGGCGAGCAGCGCCTGGCGCGCGCCGGTCGGCCGCAGCCACCGGCCCTCGGGGCCGAGCTCGTTGGTATACAGGACTTGCCCATCGCGCCGGACCACCAGGACGCGGTCGGCCAGGTGGTCGGCCTCGACGTCGGCGAGGGCCGAGGGTAAGGCGGCCGCGCAGGCGTCGTGGTTGTCCCAGCCGACGTACCGGGGGCGGCCCTCGTCGGCCAGGCGCAGGTAGCGGTCCACGACACCGAGCTGGGAGACGGCCTCCGGCACGGCCAGGGCCACGACCTCAACCCGGTAGCTGGCCGCGCGGTAGGCACCCGCCGAAGCCAGCCACCCGGCCGGATCCGCGAGGGCCTCCTCAGCCACCACGTCGTAGCGGGCCGCCCGGGCCCGGGCTTCAACCTCGGCCTGCCACCCATAGGTCTGCCACCCATAGGTCTGCCACCCATAGGTCTGCCACCCATAGGTCTGCCGCCGTACTCGCACCCCGGCTGTCCGTACGTCCCGCGCCAGGAAGTGCTGGTAGTCGGGGTGGATGGCTTCGTAAGCGTCCCGCTCCACCCGCACCGCACCGCCTCGCTGCTCGAGAGCGGCGTGCACGAGGTCCATCACCAGCGTCTTGCCGCTGCTGGCCTGCCCGGCCACGAAAAACCACCACCGGCTGGCCCAGTTCGACGCGGTCGACGCCTTGATCGCGTCCCGCTCCACACTCCCGCCGCCGGAACGCAAGCGTCTGCGTGCCGCCCACGGTCTGACGATCGGCGAGGTCGCCACCGCACTGAAGGTGCGCCGCGCCACAGTGTCCGGCTGGGAGTCCGGCAAGACCGAGACCCGACCGCCGGAACGGGACGCATACGCGCGACTGCTGAAGCGGCTTGCCGAGCTCTACCCCGCGCCCAAGGAGCCGGCTGCCCCGGTGCCCGCCACGTTCACCAGCGCGTCGGACCTAGGGCCTGTGTGATGTCGTGATCAGTTCCTGGGTTCTGCCCTCGTCGCGAGGTGGAACCCGGTAGGACTGTGGCCGTGACACGCAGGCAACT
>NZ_JBFBDP010000024.1:0-15508 GCF_040701585.1 Streptomyces sp. NPDC093801
CCGGTCGCACAGTTCAGACCGATCATGTCGATGCCGAGCGGCTCCAGCGCCGTCAACGCCGCACCGATCTCCGAACCCAGCAGCATCGTGCCGGTGGTCTCGACGGTGACGGAGCAGATCAGCGGGACGCTGACGCCGAGGGCCTCCATGGCGCGGCGGGCGCCGATGATGGAGGACTTGGTCTGGAGGAGGTCCTGGGTGGTCTCGACGAGCAGCGCGTCGGCGCCGCCGGAGATCAGGCCCTCGGCGTTGATCTGGTAGGCGTCGCGGATCTGGGCGTAGCCGATGTGGCCGAGGGTGGGCAGCTTGGTGCCGGGGCCGATGGAGCCGAGCACCCAGCGCTGCTGTCCCGTGGAGGCGGTGAACTCGTCGGCGACCTCGCGGGCGATGCGGGCGCCGGCCTCGGAGAGCTCGAAGTTGCGCTCGGGGATGTCGTACTCGGCGAGGGCTGCGTAGTTGGCGCCGAAGGTGTTGGTCTCGACGCAGTCCACGCCCACCGAGAAGTACGCCTCGTGGACCGAGCGGACGATGTCGGGGCGGGTGAGGTTCAGGACCTCGTTGCAGCCTTCGAGCTGCTGGAAGTCTTCCAGGGTGGGGTCCTGTGCCTGGAGCATGGTTCCCATGGCTCCGTCGGCGACGACCACGCGGGTCGCGAGCGCCTCTCGGAGGGCATCGGCCCGGGTCTGGGTGTCTGCGGGCGGGTTCGGCAACGAGGCCATGGTTGAGCTCCCTGGGATGCGACGGCTGTCGGCTTTGCGCCCCCGCTGTGTCAGGGGTGCACGCGGTCAGGGTAACCGCGCGGCACCCGCCCCGGTGAGGGCGTCCCACGTGGCGGACTGCATTCTGTGCGCGGGGGTCGCACGGACGGGTGCGCTGGCCGGCGGCACACCGGAAAACCCCCAACCATGCACGAGGTCGACATCGACCGATAGTGTTCAGCATTGTCGAACTACGTCAGCAGGAGGCTGCGCGATGGCACGGAACATCCAGTCGCTCGAACGAGCCGCTGCGATGCTGCGGCTCCTGGCCGGCGGGGAGCGCCGGCTGGGACTCTCGGACGTGGCGTCCGCCCTGGGCCTGGCCAAGGGCACGGCGCACGGGATCCTGCGCACGCTCCAGGCCGAGGGCTTCGTGGAGCAGGACCCCGCCTCCGGCCGCTACCAGCTGGGCGCGGAGCTGCTGCGGCTGGGCAACAGCTACCTGGACGTCCACGAGCTGCGCGCCCGCGCGCTGGTGTGGACGGACGACCTGGCCCGGGCCAGCGGCGAGAGCGTGTACGTGGGCGTGCTCCACCAGAGCGGGGTGCTGATCATGCACCACGTGTTCCGGCCGGACGACAGCCGTCAGGTGCTGGAGGTGGGGGCCATGCAGCCGCTGCACTCCACCGCCCTGGGCAAGGTGCTGTCGGCCTACGACCCCGTGGCGCACACGGAGGCCCTGGACGCGGAGCGCGAGGCGTTCACGCCCCGTACGGTGACCGACGCGGTGGGCTTCGAGGAGATCCTCGACCTGACCCGGGCGCGCGGCTGGGCGGCCGACGTCGAGGAGACCTGGGAGGGCATCGCCTCGGTGGCGGCGCCGATCCACGACCGGCGCCGGATGCCGGTCGGCGCGGTGGCCGTCGCGGGCGCCGTGGAGCGGGTCTGCGGGGAGTCCGGCGAGCCCCGTCCGGCCCTGGTGGCCTCCGTGCGCGACTGCGCGCGGTCGGTTTCGCGCGACCTCGGAGCAGGCCGGTTCTGAGCTTGACCTGATCCATCTGGTCCACCCCATGGCCGCGTCCCGCGCCATTCGGGTGGACCTCGTCGTTTCCGGCCCGGCCATTGGCTTGATTTGGGCGATCGTACCGAGTGGTAACGATCCGGTTCTTTGACCTGGTCAGGCCTTGACGCGTTCTGAATCCAGGCGGAAAACTGCCGTTCATCGGTCGGCATTGTCGAACACCTACCGGCAATACGCGTTAGGCTAGGGCGAGGCCATGGACCGGTGAAGCACTCACCGAGTGTGCGGACCCACCGGAGGGACCCGGTGTCCGCCCACCCCTGGACGTAAGACAAAGGAGTCGCGGGTGTCCAGCTCCGACATCTTCATCGGCGAGACCATCGGTACCGCCCTGCTCACTCTGCTCGGCGGCGGCGTGTGCGCCGCCCTCACGCTCAAGAGCTCCAAGGCCCGCGGCGCGGGCTGGCTCGCGATCACCTTCGGGTGGGGCTTCGCCGTCCTGATCGCCGCCTACGTCTCCGCGCCGCTCTCCGGTGCGCACCTCAACCCGGCGGTCACCGTCGGCATAGCCGTCAAGACCGGCGAGTGGGGCGACGTCCCCGTCTACCTCGCGGGCCAGCTGCTCGGCGCCATGCTCGGCGCGGTCCTGATGTGGATCACGTACTACGGCCAGTTCCGCGCGCACCTGGCGGACCCGGAGAACATCAAGGACGCCAAGCTCGGTCCCGAGGACCCGCACCCGCACGACGTCGCCGGCCCGGTGCTCGGCATCTTCTCGACCGGCCCCGAGATCCGCAACGTGGTCCAGAACCTCGCCACGGAGATCATCGGCACCTTCGTCCTCGTCATCGCGATCCTCACCCAGGGGCTCCAGGACGAGGGCAAGGGCCTCGGCGTCATCGGCGTCCTCATCACCTCCTTCGTGGTCGTCGGCATCGGCCTCTCGCTGGGCGGCCCGACCGGCTACGCCATCAACCCGGTCCGCGACCTCGGTCCCCGCATAGTCCACGCCCTGCTCCCGCTGCCCAGCAAGGGCGGCTCGGACTGGGGTTACTCCTGGATCCCGGTGGTCGGCCCGCTCGTCGGTGCCGCGCTCGCCGGCGGTCTGTACAACATCGCGTTCGCCTGATCAGCTTCGGCCGCGTTCGTAAGATCCGCACCGCCCTCCTGATTCCGCCTACTCAACAGACCTGCCAGGAGCAGCCACCATGACCAGCAGCACCGGCCCCTTCATCGCCGCGATCGACCAGGGCACCACCTCTTCCCGCTGCATCGTCTTCGACCGCGACGGCCGCATCGTCGCCGTCGACCAGAAGGAACACGAGCAGATCTTCCCGAAGCCGGGCTGGGTCGAGCACGACGCCGCCGAGATCTGGACCAACGTCCAGGAGGTCGTCGCCGGCGCCATCGCCAAGGCCGAGATCACCGCCGCCGACGTCAAGGCCGTCGGCATCACCAACCAGCGCGAGACCACCGTCCTGTGGGACCGCCACACCGGCGAGCCGGTGCACAACGCGCTGGTCTGGCAGGACACCCGCACCGACGCCCTGTGCAAGGAGCTCGGCCGCAACGTCGGCCAGGACCGCTTCCGCCGCGAGACCGGCCTGCCGCTGGCGAGCTACTTCGCCGGCCCGAAGGTCCGCTGGCTGCTCGACAACGTCGAGGGCCTGCGCGAGCGCGCCGAGGCCGGGGACATCCTCTTCGGCACCATGGACTCCTGGGTCATCTGGAACCTCACCGGCGGCGCCCAGGGCGGCGTGCACGTCACCGACGTCACCAACGCCTCGCGCACCATGCTGATGAACCTGCACACCCTGGCGTGGGACGAGAAGATCGCCGAGTCGATGGGCGTCCCGCTCAACGTGCTCCCCGAGATCAAGTCCTCCGCCGAGGTCTACGGCCACGTCAAGGACGGCGTCCTCGCCGGTGTCCCCGTCGCCTCGGCGCTCGGTGACCAGCAGGCCGCCCTCTTCGGCCAGACCTGCTTCGCCGAGGGCGAGGCCAAGTCCACGTACGGCACCGGCACGTTCATGCTGATGAACACCGGCGACAAGATCATCAACTCCTACAGCGGCCTGCTGACCACGGTCGGCTACCAGATCGGCGACCAGAAGCCGGTCTACGCCCTGGAGGGCTCCATCGCCGTCACCGGCTCGCTCGTCCAGTGGATGCGCGACCAGATGGGCCTGATCAAGTCCGCGGCCGAGATCGAGACCCTGGCCTCCTCCGTCGAGGACAACGGCGGCGCCTACTTCGTGCCGGCCTTCTCGGGCCTGTTCGCCCCGTACTGGCGCTCCGACGCCCGCGGTGTGATCGCCGGCCTCACCCGGTACGTCACCAAGGCGCACATCGCCCGTGCCGTCCTGGAGGCCACCGCCTGGCAGACCCGCGAGATCACCGACGCCATGACCAAGGACTCCGGCGTCGAGCTGGCGGCCCTCAAGGTCGACGGTGGTATGACCTCCAACAACCTGCTGATGCAGACGCTCTCGGACTTCCTGGACGCCCCCGTGGTCCGTCCGATGGTCGCCGAGACCACCTGCCTCGGCGCCGCCTACGCCGCCGGCCTGGCCGTCGGCTTCTGGCCGGACACCGACGCCCTGCGCGCCAACTGGCGCCGCGCGGCGGAGTGGACCCCGCGGATGCCCGCCGAGCAGCGGGACCGCGAGTACAAGAACTGGCTCAAGGCCGTCGAGCGGTCCATGGGCTGGATCGACGAAGAGAACGCCGGCTGACCGCACCAGCTGTCGAAATGACGAGGAGCTGAAGAGACATGAGCACCCTGCAGAGCGTCCCCGCACTGGGCACGCACCCGACCGCCGGCTCGAACCCGAGCCGCGCCGAGACCCGTGAGCAGCTGGCCAAGGCCACGTACGACCTGCTGGTCATCGGCGGTGGAATCCTGGGCACCTCGGTGGCCTGGCACGCCGCGCAGTCGGGTCTGCGGGTGGCCATGGTGGACGCCGGCGACTTCGCCGGCGCCACCTCCTCCGCCTCCTCGAAGCTGGTCCACGGCGGTCTGCGCTACCTGCAGACCGGCGCGGTCAAGCTGGTGGCCGAGAACCACCACGAGCGGCGGGTGCTGGCCAAGGACGTGGCCCCGCACCTGGTCAACCCGCTCACGTTCTACCTGCCGGTCTACAAGGGCGGCCCGGTGGGTGCGGCCAAGCTGGGCGCGGGCGTCTTCGCCTACTCCGCCCTCTCGGCCTTCGGCGACGGCATGGGCAAGGTCATATCCCCGGCCCGTGCCGTCGCCGACAACCCCGGCCTGAAGACCGACAACCTCAAGGCCGTCGCGGTCTACTACGACCACCAGATGAACGACTCCCGCGTCGCCGTCATGACGGTCCGCGCGGCCGTCGAGTCGGGTGCGGTCGTCCTCAACCACGCCGAGGTCACCGGCCTGCGCATGACGCGCGGCCGGGTCTCGGGTGCCGAGCTCAAGGACCGCCTCGACGGCACCGAGTTCGGCGTCGACGCCCGCGTCGTGCTCAACGCCACCGGCCCGTGGGTGGACCACCTGCGGCGCATGGAAGACAAGCACGCGCTGCCGTCGATCCGCCTCTCCAAGGGCGCGCACATCGTCATGAAGCGCAAGTCGCCGTGGAAGGCCGCCATGGCCACCCCGATCGACAAGTACCGCATCACCTTCGCCCTGCCGTGGGAGGACCAGCTCCTGCTCGGCACCACGGACGAGGTGTACGAGGGCGACCCGGCGGACGTGCGCGCCACCGAGGCCGACATCCAGCAGATCCTCGACGAGGCCGCCTTCTCCGTGAAGGACGCCGACCTCGACCGTTCCCTGATGACGTACGCCTTCGCCGGCCTGCGCGTGCTGCCGGGCGGCCCCGGCGGCGTCGAGAAGGCCAAGCGCGAGACGGTGGTCTCCGAGGGCGCGGGCGGCATGCTGTCGGTGGCCGGCGGCAAGTGGACCACGTACCGCCACATCGGCCGCGTGGTCATGGACAAGCTCGCCAAGCTCCCGGGCAGCCCGCTGACCGACGACATGGAGCCGGTGAAGTCCCTCGTGCGCCGCGTCCCGCTGCCCGGTGTCGCCAACCCGAACGCCGTCGCGCACCGCCTGCTGGTGGACCGCGAGCCCGGCGCCCGGATGGACCCGCTGACCGCCCGCCACCTGGCCTCGCACTACGACTCGCTGGCCTTCGACATCGCCCGCCTGGCGAACGAGGACCCGGCGCTGGCCGAGCGCATCCACCCGGACGGCCCGGAGATCTGGGCGCAGGTCGCCTACGCCCGTGACCACGAGTGGGCCGAGACCGCGGACGACGTGCTGCGCCGCCGTACGACGGTGACCGTCCGCGGCCTGGACGACGCGTCCGTGCGCGCCCGCGTCGAGGAGATGCTGGCCCGCAAGGCATAGCTCGTAGGCAGGTGGGGAAGAGGGGCGGTTCCGAGGGGAACCGCCCCTCTGTCGTGGGCTGTGGCGGCCGACCCCACAAGGCTTAGGCTTTCCCACGTACACAAGGAACTTCGGAAGGAGACCTGGGTGATCGAGCTTGAGGGCGTGCCCGAGCTGATCGACCCGGTCATGGTGGCCGCGTTCGAGGGCTGGAACGACGCGGGTGACGCCGCCTCCGGTGCGGTGGCGCACCTGGACCGGGAGTGGAAGGGCGAGGTCTTCGCGGCGCTCGACGCCGAGGACTACTACGACTTCCAGGTCAACCGGCCGACGGTGTTCCTGGAGCACGGGGTCAGGAAGATCACCTGGCCGACGACCCGGCTGTCGGTGGTCCGGATCGGCGGCGCGAAGCCGCGCGACCTGGTGCTGGTGCGGGGCATCGAACCGTCCATGCGGTGGCGGTCGTTCTGCAACGAGCTGCTCGGCTTCGCGCACGAACTGGGCGTGGAGATGGTCGTCATCCTGGGCGCACTCCTCGGCGACACCCCGCACACCCGGCCGGTGCCGGTCAGCGGGGTGACGTCCGATCCGGACCTGGCGCGGACCATGGACCTGGAGGAGACCAAGTACGAGGGCCCGACGGGCATCGTGGGCGTGCTCCAGGAGGCCTGTACGCACGCGGGCGTCCCGGCGGTGTCGCTGTGGGCGGCGGTGCCGCACTACGTGTCGCAGCCGCCGAACCCCAAGGCGACGCTGGCGCTGCTGAACCGGCTGGAGGACCTGATCGACATCCGGATCCCCCTCGGGGAGCTGCCGGAGGACGCGCGGGCGTGGCAGCTGGGCGTGGACCAACTGGCCGCCGAGGACAGCGAGGTGGCGGAGTACGTCCAGACGCTGGAGGAGGCGCGGGACACGGCCGACCTGCCGGAGGCGTCGGGGGACGCGATCGCCCGGGAGTTCGAGCGGTACCTGCGGCGGCGGGACCCCTCGGCGTCCCCCGACCCCGGCGACGGGTCCTACCTGCGGGACACCTCCGGGGGGCCGCGCGCTCCGAAGCGCAAGCCGGACCCCTCCGGGGAGGAGCCCCCGGCGTCCCCGCCGGAGGAGCCGGGAGACTCCGGGGACGACTCCCCCGAGGCCTAGCGGTCCGGAAGGGCGGGTCGGGGGCCGGCTGCCGCTGCGCGGGGCCGGTCCCCGACCCGCCCTTCACCCGTTCTCCGGGGCTCCGCCCCGGAGAACGCGCCGCGAACGCCGGCGGGGCTGGACGATCAGCCCCGCCGGCGTTCGAGGCGGAAACGGAGAAGGGGCGGGGCGGGGAGGCGGCTCCGCGCAGCGGCGCCACCGGCCCCACCCCGACCCGGGGTTACAGGGCCACGCCCAGGAGGGCGTCGACCGTACGGGAGACCAGGCCGGGGGCCGTCTCGTCCGTCTCGTCGGAGGCGAGCTGCCGCTCGACCCAGCGGTCCACCGCCGCGAGGGCCGCAGGGGCGTCCAGGTCGCGGGCGAGGGCCTCGCGGACCTCCTCCACCAGGCCGTCCGCCGGGACCCCGTCCGGGCGGGAGACGGCCGCGCGCCAGCGGGCCAGACGGGCCTCCGCCTCCGCGAGGACCGCGTCCGTCCACTCCCAGTCCGCCCGGTAGTGGTGCGAGAGCAGCGCCAGGCGGATGGCCGCCGGGTCGACCCCGGCGCGCCGCAGGGCGGAGACGAAGACCAGGTTGCCCTTGGACTTCGACATCTTCTCGCCGTGCAGGGCGACCATGCCCGCGTGGACGTACGCCTTGGCCATCGGGAACTCGCCCGTCAGCGCGTGCGCGTGCGAGGCGCCCATCTCGTGGTGCGGGAAGGCGAGGTCGGAGCCGCCGCCCTGGATGTCGAAGCCCATGCCCAGGTGTTCCAGGGCGATGGCCACGCACTCGATGTGCCAGCCCGGACGGCCGCGCCCCAGCGAGGCGCCGTCCCAGCTCGGGTCGCCCGGGCGGGCGGCCATCCACAGCATCGGGTCCAGGGGGTTCTTCTTGCCCGGGCGGTCCGGGTCGCCGCCGCGCTCCGCGGACAGCAGCCGCATCGCCTGCGCGTCGAGGTGGGAGACCCCGCCGAAGTGCGGGTCGGACTCCACCGAGAAGTAGATGTCGCCGTCGAGCTCGTAGGCGGCACCCGCGTCGCGCAGCCGCTCGACCAGCGGCACGATGCCGGGTATGGCCTCGACGGCGCCGATGTAGTGCTGCGGGGGCAGCATCCGAAGGGCGGTCATGTCCTCGCGGAAGAGGGCCGTCTCGCGCTCCGCCAGCTCGGTCCAGTCGTGTCCGTCGCGCAGCGCCCGCTCCAGCAGCGGATCGTCCACGTCCGTGACGTTCTGGACGTAGTGGACCTGGCGCTTGTTGTCGAGCCACACGCGCTGCACGAGGTCGAACGCGTTGTAGGTCGCCGCGTGACCGATGTGGGTCGCGTCGTACGGCGTGATGCCGCAGACGTAGAGGCGGGCGACGGGACCGGGGTCGAGGGTGACCGTCCCCTGGGTCGCGGTGTCGTGGATCTGGAGGTCGCGGCCCTTGCCGGGCAGGGCGGGGACCTCAGAAGCGGGCCAGGCATGCATGCTTCGAGCCTAACCGGACGACTGTTCCGGAAACGAATGGGAGCCGCACTGTTGGCTTGATCGACACCCTTGCGCTCCGGCTGGAACTGTGCGTTCGCCCCCGTCGGGCGCCCGCCCTGCTCAGACGGGCGGCCAGGGGATCGCCGGCCACTGCCCGGACGGCTTCGGGTGCGTCCCGCTGCGCAGCAGCAGGGCCACGCGGCCCCGTACGGCTGCCAGCTCGGCGGGGGTGATCAGTTCGCCCAGCCGGGTGGCGAGCGGGCCGTCCTCGGCCAGCTGGGCCTCCAGGGAGGCCAGCACCGACCGCGCCTCGCCGGTCAGGGGCTCCCCCGCCCAGCCCCAGAGCAGGGTGCGCAGCTTGTCCTCCGAGTGGAAGGTCACACCGTGGTCGATGCCGTAGAGCCTGCCGTCGGGGGCGGGCAGCAGGTGGCCGCCCTTGCGGTCGCCGTTGTTGATCACGGCGTCGAGGACGGCGAGCCGGCGCAGCCTGGGGTCGTCGGCGTGGACGAGCAGGGCCGTACGGCCCTCCCCGACCTCGGCGAGGGCGACCGCCTTCCAGCCCTCCCCGGCCTCCTCGCCGTCCACGAGCGCGAGCAGCCCCGGCTCCGGCTGTTCTCCGGCGTCGATCCAGTGCTGCACCATGCCTTCTCCGTAGGGGCCGTCGCGCAGCACGGTCGTGGGCACGAGCCCCCAGCCGGTGGCCTCGGAGACGAGGTAGGCGGCGCGTTCGCGCCGGGCGAGGTTGCCGTCGGGGAAGTCCCACAGCGGCCGCTCGCCCTTGACCGGCTTGTAGACGCACTCCGCGGTGCGGCCCTCGTGGGCGACGGTGCACAGCAGTACGGCGTTGGACGCCTCGGCGATCCGGCCGCGGACGGTGAGCTCACCGCGGGTGAGCAGCTCCTCGATCGGGGTCACGGCGCTCACACCTGGCGCCGGTACCCGTTCTGGCGGGGGCAGACGTGCCCCTCGGGGTCCAGGGGCAGGCTGCACAGCGGGCACGGCGGGCGGCCGGCGTTGACCACGTCCAGGGCCCGTTTGGCGAAGGCCCGGGCCTGCGCGCCGGAGAGCCGGACGCGCAGCATGGGCGGGCCGTTCTCCTCGTCCTGGAGCAGCCGCTCCTCGGCCTCGGCGAGGTCCTCCTCGGAGTCGGCTTCGAGCTCGACGAGCGCCTGGGCCTCGACGATCATGCGCTGCTGTTCGCCGTCCCAGGCGAGGGCCATCGTGCCGACGCGGAACTCCTCCTCGACGGGGACGTCGAGCGGGGCGGTGTCGGCCGCCTCGGTGGAGGCGACGGCCGGGACGGGGGCGTTGCCGCCGGTCCGCCGGACGACCTCGTCCAGCAGTTCGTCCATGCGCTCGGCGAGCGCCGCGACCTGGGTCTTCTCCAGGGAGACACTGGTGACGCGGGGGCCCTGGGAGGCCTGGAGGAAGAAGGTGCGACGTCCAGGCAGACCGACGGTGCCCGCCACGAAGCGGTCCGGCGGGTCGTAAAGGAACACCTGACGGGGCACGACCGGTCTCCAAGTCTGGGGCGGGGGCAGGGCTGCGCACTTGTGTTGGCCCTGCCACCCTACTGCGCCGTCCGATCAGGCCGCGCCCGCGCCGCCTCCCACGACGGCGTTGCCGCCGCCCTCCGCCGCGTTCTCCGCGGGCGGGGCCGCGGCCGGGATCAGGGGGGCCAGGTCGCCGGTGTCCCCGAGGCGCAGCAGGAAGGGCCTGGTGGGGGTGTAGCGGATGGCGGTGACCGAGCAGGGGTCGACGTGGATCCGCTGGAAGAGGTCGAGGTGCATGCCGAGGGCGTCGGCGACGACGGACTTGATGATGTCGCCGTGGGAGCACATGAGGAAGACGGCGTCGGGGCCGTGCTCCTCCTCGATCCGCGCGTTCCACTCGCGCACGGCGTCCACGGCGCGGTTCTGCATGGCGCGCATGGACTCTCCGCCGGGGAAGGAGGCGGCCGAGGGGTGCTGCTGGACGATCTTCATGAGGGGTTCGTCGGCGAGTTCGGACAGCTTCCGGCCCGACCAGTCGCCGTAGTGGCACTCGCCGATCCGCTCGTCGGTGTGCAGGGGCAGGCCGGGGCGGGCGGCCAGCAGCGGGGCCAGGGTCTCGCGGCAGCGCTGGAGCGGGCTGCACACGGCGGCCGCGAGCGGCACCCCGTCGAGCCGTCCGGGCAGCGCGGCCGCCTGTCCGGCGCCGCGCTCGTCGAGGGCGACCCCGGGGGTCCAGCCGGCGAGCAAGCCTGCGGTGTTGGCGGTGGACCGCCCGTGTCGTACGAGGATCAGCGTGGCCATGGGAGCAGCCTAAGCGGTGGCGTCGGCGTGCGGGCGGGCCGCGGTGGGGGAAGAATGCCCGGCGTGATTGTGGACTGCGCGATGTACCGGGAAGGCAGGCGCTCCGAGGCCCCGGGGGACCTCTCGGAGGCCCTGGCCCTGGCGCGCTCGGCCGGCGACGCCTTCCTGTGGATCGGCATGTACGAGCCGACGGAGAAGGAGTTCTCCCACGTCAGCCGTGAGTTCGGGCTGCACAGGCTGGCGGTGGAGGACGCGCTGACCGCGCACCAGCGGCCGAAGCTGGAGGTGTACGACGACTCCCTGTTCGTCGTCCTCAAGCCGGTCCTGTACGACGACGACACGGACGTGGTGACCGCGGGGGAGCTGATGCTGTTCATCGGCGACTCGTTCGTGGTGACCGTCCGGCACGGCGAGGGGGCCGCGCTGGCGGCCGTGCGCCGGCGGCTGGAGCACGAGCCGGAGGTGCTGCGGCACGGGCCCACGGCGGTGCTGTACGCGGTGTCCGACGCGGTGGTGGACCACTACATCGAGGTGGCGGCCGAGCTCCAGGCGGACCTGGAGGAGCTGGAGGCGGAGGTGTTCGCCCCGCAGACCGCGGACACCAAGAACACCGCCGCCCGGATCTACGGGTTCAAGCGGCAGGTGCTGGAGTTCCGGCGGGCGACGAGCCCGCTGCTCCAGCCGATGGACCGGCTCGCCTTCGGTAACGTGCCCTTCGTGCACGACCACGCCCGGCCGTTCTTCCGGGACGTCGCCGACCACCTGACGAAGGCGAACGAGTACATCGAGGGGCTGGACCGGCTGCTGTCGGACGCGCTGGCCGCGCACCTGGCGCAGATGGGCGTCCGGCAGAACGACGACATGCGCAAGATCTCCGCCTGGGCGGCCATGGCGGCCGTGCCGACGATGGTGGCGGGGATCTACGGGATGAACTTCACGCACATGCCGGAGCTCGGGGAGTGGTGGGGCTATCCCGCGGTGCTGGTGCTCATGGTGGGCCTGTGCCTGGGCCTGCACCGGATGTTCAAGCGGCGCGGCTGGCTGTGAGGGCCGCCGGCTCCCGGGCGGGGTGCTCCTACGCGGGGGCGGGGACGGGCCGGCCGCCCAGGGGGTCCGGGCGCCCGGGCGGGCGCAGCCCGATCATGCGGTGCCAGCCGCTGAAGCGCTCGTACGCGTACACGGCCCCGATCCCGGCGGAGAGCGCGGCCCGCTTGGGCGCGGGCCAGTGCAGCAGCCGGCCCATGTGGTCCATGACGGCCCGGCTGACGTCCCGGTAGACGGCGATCTCGGCGAGGGCGCTGGCGCGCAGCACCCGCTGCACGGCCCGGCCGTGCCCGTGGCGGGCGAGGCGCAGCAGCTCCTCGTTGCAGTAGGCGAGGTGGTTGTCCTCGTCGTGGCTGATGACCCTGACGGCCTTGCCGATCTCGGGGTGGTCGCCGAAGTGGCGCAGGAGCATCGCCATCTGTTCGGCGGCCCGCTGCTCGGTGACCCGGCTGTGGGCGAGGTAGACGAGGACGTCCTGCTCGCTCAGCGGCTCCTCGCGGCGCAGCTTGTCGTGGGCGAGGCCGATGCCGCGGCGTTCGAGGAGCATCGTGTAGTCGGTCTCCGGCGGGACGGGGACGGCGGGCAGGCCGCGCTTGCGCAGCAGGGCGCGGAAGATGCGGCCGTGCTTGTCCTCGTCGGCGCCGTGGCGGGTGATCTTGGGGGCGAGGTCGCGCAGGGTGCCGGGGACGAGGGCGGCGATCCTGGCGTTCTCCCAGCCGCCCTGCGATTCCCCGCTGGCGGCGATGGAGCAGAACAGCTGGAAGGAGTCGTCGTGGTCGACGATCTCCTGGAACAGGCTGCGCGCAGAGAGCATGGAACGAGTCAAATGCCGAGGGGACGGGCGGGCAACCGAGGGGTCGCGGGACTCGCCCGAATGAACGAAACCGCGACCCGGGCCGCGGGGCGTAACCCCGCGGGCGGGCCGCGCGTTGTTCGCTGTGTCGGCCGTGGCGGGGAAGACCCCCCGAGCCCCCACCACGGCCGCTGAGCCCTTCCGGGCCCTGCGGGTCCCGCGCGCGTCAGGCCAGTCCGGCCAGCTCCAGCGCCTCGGTGCCGGCCCGCAGGGCGGTGAGCCGCTCGTCCAGGGTGAATCCGGCCGGGGCGAGGGTGAGGGTGGTGACCCCGGCGTCCGCGTAGGCCCGCATCCCGTCGGCGATGCGCTCCACGGAGCCGAGCAGGGTGGTGGAGTCGATCAGCGAGTGCGGGACGGCGGCGGCCGCGCCGTCCTTGTCGCCGCCCAGGTACTTGGCCTGGATCTCGGCGGCCTCCTTCTCGTACCCCATCCGCTGGGCGAGCTGGTTGTAGAAGTTCTGCTTGGGGCTGCCCATGCCGCCGACGTACAGGGCGGTGTAGGGGCGGAACATGTCCGCGAGGCCCGTCACGTCGTCGCCGACGGCCAGCGGCACGGTCGGGCAGACGTCGAAGCCGTCCATGGTCAGCCCGGCCTTCGCACGGCCCGCGCGGATGTGGCGCAGGGCCGTCTCCTCCAGGTGCTCGGCGGCCGGGAAGATCAGCAGGGCGCCGTCGGCGATCTCGCCGGTCTGCTCCAGGTTCTTGGGCCCGATGGCGGCGACGTAGAGCGGGATGTGCGGGCGCTCGGGGTGCACGGTCAGCTTGAGCGGCTTGCCGGGGCCGCCGGGCAGCGGGAGGGTCCAGTGCTCGCCCTCGTAGCTGAGGCGCTCGCGGCTCATGGCCTTGCGGACGATCTCCACGTACTCGCGCGTCCGGGCGAGCGGCTTGTCGAACTTGACGCCGTACCAGCCCTCGGAGACCTGGGGTCCGGAGACGCCGAGGCCGAGGCGGAAGCGGCCCTTGGTGAGGGAGTCGAGGGTGGCGGCGGTCATGGCCGTCATCGCGGGCTGGCGGGCCGGGATCTGGAAGATGGCCGAGCCGACGTCGATCCGCTCGGTCTGGGCGGCGACCCAGGCCAGTACGGTCGCCGCGTCGGAGCCGTAGGCCTCGGCCGCCCAGCAGACGTCGTAGCCGAGGCGGTCGGCCTCCTGGGCGACGGCGAGGTTGTCGGCGTCCATGCCCGCACCCCAGTAGCCGAGATTGATGCCGAGCCGCATGTGTCGTCCCCTTACGAAGTGCCGGTTTACCGCTCAGTAACGTAGGTCTGCGCAGGGACTCTAGCGCGCCCGACGGCCTCGCGGCAGTGCCCCAGTAGTCTCAGCGGTCATGGAGCAGAGGCATCTCGGCCGCACCGGACTGCGCGTCTCCCGGATCGGCCTCGGCACCCTGACCTGGGGCCGCGACACCGGCGAGGAAGCCGCCGCCGAGCAGTTGAAGACGTTCTGGGAGGCGGGCGGCACGCTCGTCGACACGGCCGACGTGTACGGGGGCGGGGAGTCGGAGTACCTCCTGGGGCGGCTGGTGGGCTCCCTCGTCCCGCGCCGGGACCTGGTCATCGCGACGAAGGCGGGCAGCGTCCCCGACCCGGAGCGGCGCTTCGACGGCTCGCGCGGGCACCTGCTGGCTGCGCTGGACGACTCCCTGGACCGCCTGGGCACCGACCACGTGGACCTGTGGCAGGTCCACGCCTTCGATCCGCAGACCCCGCTCGACGAGACCCTCCAGGCGCTGGACCTGGCCGTCTCCAGCGGGCGCGCCCGGTACGCGGGGGTGTCGAACTTCAGCGGCTGGCAGCTGGCGAAGGCCGCGACCTGGCAGCTGGCCGCCCCGGGGGTGCGGACCCGGCTGGCCTCGACCCAGATGGAGTACTCCCTGCTCCAGCGGGGCGTCGAACGGGAGGTGCTCCCGGCGGCCCTGGACCTGGGCGTCGGCCTGCTCCCCTGCTCCCCGCTGGGCCGGGGGGTGCTCACCGCCAAGTACCGCGACGGGACCCCGGCGGACTCCCGGGGTGCGTCGGCCTCCCTGGCGGCCTTCGTGGAGCCGTACCTCGACGAGGCGGCGGGCCGGATCGTGGACGCGGTCGTCACGGCCGCCCAGGGCCTGGCCGTGACCCCGCTCCAGGTGGCCCTGGCCTGGGTCCGCGACCGTCCCGGGGTCGCCGCGCCCATCGTCGGCGCGCGGACGTCGGCGCAGCTCGGGGCGGCGCTGTCGGTGGAGGCCCTTAGTCTTCCGGAGGAGATCCGCCGGGCGCTGGACGACGTGTCCGCGCCCGTGCACCGCTACCCCGACCAGGACTGGAGCACGTTGTGAGCACGGACCCCGAAGCCGCCCCCGCCGACCCGGCAGCCGCCGAGCCCGCGGCCGGGCCGGAGCCGGACCAGTCCGTGCCCGGCACCGCCGCCCCCACCCCGCCCGGCGAACCGCACCACCCCGCGGCCGACGAGGCCCCGGCCACCCCCGCCGAGCCCGGCGAACCCGCACCGCACCGGGCCCCGGAGCCGACGCCCGGCGAACCCGCGGCGAAGCCGGAGGACGACACGCCCGGCGGGCCCGGGGCGTACCCCCACGACGGCGCGGCCGGCGATGCCGGGCCGGAGCCCGAGGAGGGCGTGTCCGACGCGAGCGAGGACGAGGCCCGGGACGGCA
>NZ_JBFBDP010000024.1:15608-151181 GCF_040701585.1 Streptomyces sp. NPDC093801
TGCCCGGCGAGACCGGGCCGGAGCCCCACGACGGCACGGACGGCGCGGACGGGCCGGGCACCGAGGGCGGCACGCCCGCCGAAGCCGGGACCGAGCCTGAGAACGACGTGTCCGACGCGAGCGAGGACGAGGCCCGGGACGGCATGCCCGGCGAGACCGGGCCGGAGCCCCACGACGGCACGGACGGCGCGGACGGGCCGGGCACCGAGGGCGGCACGCCCGCCGAAGCCGGGACCGAGGCCGAAGCCGGCGAGGCCGGGGCGGGCACCGAAGGCGGCCCGGCCGACGAAGCCGGGGACGGCGGGGCCGGAGTCGGGGACGGCGGGGCCGGAGTGGTGGCTTCGGGTTCAGGGGACGCCGGGGGCGAGGACGCGGCGCCCTCGGTCAGCGAGGCGCAGGCCGAGCTCGCCGCGCAGCGGGTCGAGCGGGAGCGGATCGCGCGCCGCAGGGCCGAGCGGGAGCACCCCGTCGACGCCGGCGGCAAGCTCAGCGGCACGGCCGCCGACCTGCTGGCCGCCGTACGGGCCGTGGAGAGCGGGGCCAAGGCGCCCGCGCTCACCTTCGACGAGGCTCCGTCCGCCCCGCGCCGGGCCGCCCCCGCTCCCCCGCCGGCGCCCCGCCCCCGGGCCGCCGAGCGCCCCGTCGGGGACGTCGGGGCGGTGCGGGCCGTCCTGGCGCGCGGCGGTGCCCCGGAGGCCCTGGCCGGACCGGCCGCCGAGGCCCTCGGGGAGGGCGCGGCCGAGCGGCTGTCCGAGGACCCCTGGCGGCTGCTGGCCGTCCCCGGGGTGCGCCCGACGCAGGCGGACGGTTTCGCGCAGGCCCTGCTGGGCCCCGCGGCCGGCCCCGGCGACGAGCGCCGCGGCGCGGCCCTGCTGGACTGGCTGCTGGCCCAGGCGGCCGAGCGGGGCCACACCGCCCTGGAGGCCCCGGTGCTGGAGAAGGCCCTGGCCCAGTACGGGGTGCCGGCCCCCGGCGCGGCCCTGGAGGCGGCGATCGGCGACGGCGCGGTGCTGGTGTTCCACGAACCGCTGGGCGAGCCCGTCGCCGAGGACGAGGAGCAGCCCGTCCGCGTGCTCGTCGGCCTGGAGGAGCACGCCCTGGCCGAGGAGAGCCTGGCCGACGGCCTGGCCCGGCTGGCGGCCACCTTCACGGGCCCCGCCGACTGGTCCCGGGCGGCCTCCGGGCCCGGCGCCGAGCTGGTCCGGGCGGTCGCCGCGGCCGGCCTGGTCACCCACACGGGCGGCGAGGCGGCCCGCGCCGAACCGCTGGCGCTGCTGGAGGCCGCCCGCGGCCTGGGCCTGCGCGCCGTACTGGCCGCGCACTCCCCCGCGCCGGGCGCCGTCGCCGTGGCGGAGCTGCTCGCGGGGACCGGGGCTCCCGGCCGGGACGCCGACGGCCGCTTCGAGCTGGACCTGCTCGTCGTCCTGGACGCCCCGCAGCTGGACGTGGAGACGGCCGCGGCCCTGGTGGAGTCGGTGCCGGACGGGGCCCGGCTGGTGCTCTCCGGGGATCCCGGGGTGCTCGGCTCGGCGGGTCCCGGCCGGGTCTTCGCCGACGTGCTGGCGGCCCGCGCCTTCCCCCACGTCGTGTCCCGGACCCCGGACCCCGGCCCGATCGGCGAGCTGGTCTCGGGGATCGGCGTCGGGGAGCTGAACCAGGTGGACGCCCCCGGCAAGGAGGTGGTGATCGTGCCGGTGCGGGACGCGGGCGAGGCCGTGCACCGCACCGTGCAGCTGGTGGCCGACTCGGTGCCGCGCGCCTTCGGCGTGCCCGCGGAGGCCGTGCAGGTCGTCACCCCGGGCCACG
This sequence comes from Streptomyces sp. NPDC093801, assembly GCF_040701585.1. Lineage (NCBI taxonomy): Bacteria > Bacillati > Actinomycetota > Actinomycetes > Kitasatosporales > Streptomycetaceae > Streptomyces > Streptomyces sp. NPDC093801. Next base: position 17,415 of record NZ_JBFBDP010000024.1, read on the forward strand.
GCGGCCCGGCGGGGACCCGGGCGCTGAACGCGGCCCTCAAGGAGCGCCTCAACCCCGGACCGGGCCGCTTCGGCGGCTTCGACCCGGGCGACCGGGTGGTCCACGTACCCGCGCCCGGAAGGGCCCTGCCGGCCCGGGTGGTGTCGGCCGACGCCGAGGGGCTGCACCTGGACGCGGCCGGCGCGCGGATCGTCGTACCGAAGGACCGGGTGGAGTCGCGGGTGCGGCACGGCTGGGCGGTGACGGCGCACCAGGCCGTCGGCTCGCGCTGGCCGGCGGTGGTCGTCGTACTGCCGGGGGACGCGGCGCAGGCCCTGTCCCGGGACTGGGTGTACACGGCGTTCGGGCGGGCCGAACGGCACCTGTCCGTGGTGCACGGCGTCGAGCAGGCGCTGGCGCACGCGGTGGCCCAGGTGCCGCCCAAGCCGCGCACGACCCGTCTGACGGGCCTGCTGCGGGCCCTGGCGGCCGCCCAGCACGAGCAGGCGTAGGGGAAGGGGACGCGCCAGCCGCCCGCGCCCCGTGCGGGCACGGGCGGCTGGCGCGTCCTCAGGCCGGGGTCAGCCCGGACGGAGCGGCGGGGCGCTCCTCTCCGTCGGCGTCGTCGTCCTCGAAGTAGTCCCCGTCCTCGTCGAAGACGGAGCTCACGTCGAACCGGTGCAGGACGTCCTGCGGATCGGTCTGCCCGAAGGGCGAGCCGAGCCAGTCCCCCGGTTCCGCGGCTTCCTCCAACGCGGCGATCCAGAGGGTGGAGTCGCCCTCCTCCAGGCCGAACTCCTTGGACCGGGAGGCGATCTCGTCGGCCTCGTACTCCCCGAAGAGCACCCCGAGCGCCCCGCCCGTGCCGCCGTCGTCGATGAGTTCGGCGTCGCGGTCGTGCGCGGCGACGCGCTCGGCCTGGGCGATCAGCCGGGCCGGTTCGACGACGGCGTAGTCGCGGCGGATGAGCACGCTGAACGCGGCGGGCTCGGCGGGTCCGGTGTAGCGGGCCCCGGTCTCGGGGGTGGGGATCTCGAAGGGGGTCACCTCGTCGTAGCGGTCGTAGAGGAGTTCGTCGTACTCCTCGGCGGCGGCGGCGAGTTCGTTGAACGCGGCGTAGACGGCCGGGTCCTCGTCCCCGATCCTGCTCTCGACCGCGGCGAGGTGACGGTCGAGAGCGGCCTTGACCGCCTCGGCGGCGGCGCGTACCTCGGCAACAGTGGGCAGAGCGGCATCAGACATAGTGCAGACGCTATCCGTAGCGGGCCGGTGCCCGCACAATAGATGCGATGCCGGAATACGAATTCGTCGACGTGTACGTGCCCCGCGGGACCCCCCGCAAGGAGGCGACCCGCCTGCTGACCGACCATGCGGAGTACGGGCATTGGGAGCTCGACCGCCTGACCCTGTACCGGGACGGCAGCCGCCGCGCGCGGCTGCGCCGCCGGATCATCCGCCAGGTCAGAGCGACCTGGTGACCGCGGCGCCGGCGGACGCGGCCGGCGGCTCGGGCCGCGGGCCGTGAACGCGGCCGCGCGGGCCCCGGTGGCCGGGGCCCGCGCGGTGGGGGTGCGTCAGGCGGCGTTGCGCGCGCGCCGGTAGAGCACGGTGCCGGCCAGCAGCAGTCCGCCCGCCAGCGGGAGTCCGGCCGTCATGGCACCGCCGGCGCCGGTCTCGGCGAGCCCCGCGCCCGGCGTACCGGTGGAGCGGCCGGCCGGGGTGGTGGTGCCGCTCGTGCCGGAGCCGGCGGTACCCGGGGTACCGGTGCCGGGCGTGCCCGTGCCCGTGCCGGGGCCGCCCGGGGTGCCCGGGGTGTGCCCGCCCGGGGTGCCCGGTGTCTGACCGCCCGGCGTGCCGGGGTTCCCGCCGCCCGGGGTGCCCGTCCCCGGGTTCCCGGGCGTGTGCCCGCCGGGGGTGCCGGGGTTCCCGCCGCCCGGGGTGTGCCCGCCCGGAGTGCCGGGGTTCCCGCCCCCCGGGGTGTGCCCGCCCGGAGTGCCGGGGTTGCCCGGGGTGCCGCCGCCGGGGTGCCCGGGGTGGTCCGGCTCGTCGTCGTCGCAGTCCTCGTCGCCCCCACCGGGGTTGCCGGGGTGGCCCGGGGTGCCCGGGTGTCCGGGGTGGCCCGGGTGCTGCGGCCCGGCCGAAGCGTTGGCGCAGCGGTTCCCGAAGGCGGGGTTCAGACCGCCCACCACCGTCACGCTGTTGCCGCAGGCGTTCACCGGCACGTCCACCGGCGCCTGCACGTTGTTCCCGGACAGGAGGCCCGGGGAGTTCGCGGCGTGCCCGGAGGCACCGGAGTCCGCCTGGGCGTAGCCGCCGCCGAGTGCGAGGACGCCCCCCGCCGCCGCCATCGTGATCAGCGTCTTCCTCGTGACCTGTACCGGTCGTCGCATCTGTTCTCGTCCCCTGGTGTGTGCGTTCGCGCGGCGCACAGGCTGTACGGGCTCCCCCGCCTGCCACGCCGGCCCGTCTGGATCCGGGCCCTGATGCCCGGCGGCCCCGGAGCGCTGGATTGCGCTCCGGGGCCAGAACTTTCAGAAGCGTCAGGCGTTGACGCAGGTGTTGCCGAAGGCCGGGTTCAGCAGCGCGATCACGTTCACGGTGTTGCCGCAGACGTTGACCGGCACGTGCACGGGAACCTGGACGACGTTGCCGGACAGGACACCGGGGGAGCCGATGGCCGCACCCTGGGCGCCCGCGTCGGCGGCGGCGAGACCGGCACCCGCGAGAACGAGACCACCGGTGGCAGCCGCAGCGGCGACAACCTTCTTGAGCATTGTTCCTCCTAGTAGGCAATGCGGTCCCAGCCGCGGACCGCACCACCTGTAACGAGGAGGGATCACCGGGGCTACGAGCGTATGAGCGCATTCACTCTTCTCAGTGGAATGCGCACACCTTCCCGATTCCCCGGAGTTAGGCGTTGTCGATGAAGCGGTCGAGCACCCGTACGCCGAACTTGAGGCCGTCGACCGGGACCCGCTCGTCCACGCCGTGGAACATGCCCGCGAAGTCCAGCTCCGGCGGCAGCTGGAGCGGCGCGAAGCCGAAGCAGCGGATGCCGAGGTCGTCGAAGGACTTGGCGTCCGTGCCGCCGGAGAGCATGTACGGGACGGCGCGCGCGATCGGGTCCTCGGCCCTGAGGGCGCCCTGCATGGCGTCCACGAGCCGGCCGTCGAAGTCCGTCTCCAGGGCCTTGTCCGCGTGCACGTCCTCCCGCTTCACGCGCGGGCCGAGGATCCGGTCGAGGTCCGCGAAGAACTCGTCCTCGTAGCCCGGCAGGAAACGGCCGTCCACGTGCGCGGTGGCCTGGCCGGGGATGACGTTGACCTTGTAGCCGGCGCCGAGCATCGTCGGGGCGGCCGAGTTGCGCAGCGTCGCCCCGACCATCTTGGCGATCCCGCCGAGCTTGGCGAGGGTGGCGTCCATGTCCTCGGGGTCGAGCGGGGTTCCGAGCGCGTCCGAGAGTTCGTCGAGGAAGGACCGGACGGTCTTGGTGACGCGGACCGGCCAGGTGTGGCGGCCGAGGCGTCCGACGGCCTCGCACAGCTCCGTGATCGCGTTGTCGTTGTTGGTCATGGAGCCGTGGCCCGCGGTGCCCTCCACCGTGAGCCGCATCCAGTGCATGCCCTTCTGGGCGGTCTCGACCAGGTAGAGGCGGAGGTTCTCGTTCACGGTGAAGGAGAAGCCGCCCACCTCGCCGATGGCCTCGGTGACGCCCTCGAAGAGCCCCGGGTGCTTGTCCACGAGGTGCCGGGCGCCGTACGTGCCGCCCGCCTCCTCGTCCGCGAGGAACGCGAGCACGATGTCGCGGGGGGGCTTGCGCCCGCTGCGCATGCGGTCGCGGACGACGGCCAGCGTCATCGCGTCCATGTCCTTCATGTCGACCGCGCCGCGGCCCCAGACGCAGCCGTCGGCGATCTCGCCCGAGAAGGGGTCGTACGTCCAGTCGGCGGCGTTGGCGGGGACCACGTCGGTGTGCCCGTGGATCAGCAGCGCCGGCCGCGAGGGGTCCTCGCCCTCGATGCGCGCCACGGTCGAGGCGCGGCCCTTGTGCGATTCGAAGATCTGGGGCTCCAGCCCGACCTCGGCGAGCTTCTCGGCGACCCACTCGGCCGCCTTGCGCTCGCCGGGGCCCGAGTGGTCCCCGTAGTTGCTGGTGTCGATCCGGATGAGGTCCCGGCAGAGGTCGACGACCTCGTCCTGGCCCGAGACGGTCTTGCCCGCGCCCGATGCGCTCACGCTGTTTCCTCCCGTAGATCACGTACCGGCTGGCTCCCATCCTCCCGCCCGGGGGCGCTCTCCCCAAGGGCCGTCCACCGGCCGGAGGGGGTGTGATCGGGGACCCCGGACTGTTTGGTAATGTTTTCCACGTCGGAACGGCCGCGAGGCCGGGACGCACACACCCGGTCCGGGTGGCGGAATGGCAGACGCGCTAGCTTGAGGTGCTAGTGCCCTTTATCGGGCGTGGGGGTTCAAGTCCCCCCTCGGACACACGGTGAGAAGGACCCCGCTTCGGCGGGGTCTTTCTTCGTTTCCCCGGGGAACGGCGAAGGGCCCCCGGGCGGGCCGGAGCCCGTCCCGGGGGCCCCTGGGGCCCGTGGAGGACGTCAGTCGCGCGCGGCGGCGATCTCGTTCACCCGGCGGCGGACCAGGAACCAGCCGCCGACCAGGGCCGCGGCGATGCCCGGGAGAATCATCACCGTGGTGCGGCCGACACCCCCGTCGCACCACATCAGCACCAGGACGGCCACCAGGAAGACCAGGGTGACGATCTGCGTGTACGGCGCCCAGGGCAGCTTGTACCCGGGGCGCTCGACGAGGCCGTCCTGCGCGCGGCGCCAGAAGAACAGCGAGCAGATCATGACCATGGCCCAGGTGCCGAGGATGCCGATGGAGGCCAGGTTGAGGACGATCTCGAAGGCCTCGCCGGGCATCCAGTAGTTCAGACCGACGCCGGCGACGCCGAAGGCGGCGGTGAACAGGACGCCGCCGTAGGGGACCTTGCCCTTGTTCATGACGCCGGTGAACTTCGGGGCGGAGCCGGAGAGCGCCATCGAGCGCAGGATCCGGCCGGTGGAGTAGAGGCCGGAGTTCAGGCTGGACAGGGCAGCCGTCAGGACGACCAGGTTCATGATGCCCGCGGCACCGGGCACGCCCAGCTTGTCGAAGACCGTGACGAAGGGGCTCTGGTCGCCCGAGTACTCCGTGTACGGGAGCAGCAGGGCGAGCAGGACCACGGAGCCGACGTAGAAGAGGCCCACGCGCCACATGATCGAGTTGATCGCCTTCGGCATGATCTTCTCGGGGTTCTCGGTCTCGCCGGCGGCGACGCCGCAGAGCTCGACGGAGGCGTACGCGAAGACCACGCCCTGGATGACCAGGAGCATCGGGAGCACGCCGGACGGGAAGATGCCGCCGTGGTCGGTGATGTTGGCCAGGCCCGGGGTGTTGCCGCCGATGTCGTGGCTGGTGGCGACGAGGTAGATGCCGACGATCAGGAAGATCGCCAGGGCGGCGACCTTGACCAGGGAGAACCAGAACTCCATCTCGCCGAAGTACTTCACCGAGATCAGGTTCGCGGTGAGGACCACGGCCAGGGCGATGAAGGCGAGCACCCACTGGGGGATGTCGGTGAACATCGACCAGAAGTGCGCGTAGGTCGCGGCGGCGGTGATGTCGGCCACGGTGGTGGTCGACCAGTTGAGGAAGTACAGCCAGCCCGCCGTGTAGGCGCCCTTCTCCCCCATGAACTCGCGCGCGTACGAGACGAAGGCGCCGGAGGAGGGGCGGTAGAGGACGAGCTCGCCGAGGGCCCGGACGACGAAGAAGGCGAAGACGCCGCACACCGCGTAGGCGATGGCGAGGGACGGGCCGGCACCGGCGAGGCGGCCGCCGGCACCGAGGAACAGGCCGGTGCCTATCGCCCCGCCGATCGCGATCATGTTGATGTGGCGGGACTTGAGGTCCTTGCTGTACCCCTCGTCACCTGCGTCGACATGGCGGGAGGACGCCTCGGCGGGGGCCTCGGTCAAGGTGCGGTCACTCATATACGACTTCGCCTTCGTGGGTCGGACAGGCAGGTCCGGGGGCCGCGCGCGGGGGAGCTGGGTGGTGTCCCCCCGTATCGCGGTTCCGGTGATTTTGTCGCCATAGGAGACCACGAGCCTCCGCAACCGCAAAAATCGGCCACCGAACGCGGAAGCCCCCGGTGACCATGGAAACGGTCTCCGGGGGCTTCGGGAGGGTACGGATATGAGGCTCGGCGCCGTCAGGCGCCCGGATCGGCCTCGGCGGCCTGGTCGAGGCGGAAGGCCTCGTTGCCCAGCCCGATCCGGGCGTGTGCCTCGGGCCGGCGGGCCTTGAGCACCAGCCCGTGGACCAGCCCGGCCACCGCGGCCGCGCCGATGATCGCGGGCAGCGCCCAGCTGAGCGCGGAGCCCTTCTCGGCGCCGACCAGGACGGCGAAGTCCTTGACGGTGTAGACGGCGATGCCGACCAGGGCCAGGCCGGCCAGGCCCGCCGCGACGAGCCTCCAGATCTGGGCGCCGGCGGCACCCCGGCGGACGAAGAAGGCGATGACGGCGAAGGAGGACGCGGCCATCAGGACGGTCACGCCGAGGGCGCCGACGCTGCCCATCCAGGTGAACAGGTGCAGGACGGGGGCGGTGGGGTCACCGGCCGGGGAGCCGTCGGTGAGGGCGAAGGCGAGGACGACGAGGGCGGCGACCACGGTCTGGAGCAGGGATCCGGTGGCGGGGGCTCCGGTGCCGGGGTTGGTGCGGCCGAAGCGGGCGGGGAGCAGGCCCTCGCGGCCCATGGCGAAGGCGTAGCGGGCGACGACGTTGTGGAAGCTGAGCATGGCGGCGAGCATGCCGGTGACGAAGAGCACGTGCAGGACGTCGGTGAAGCCGGCGCCGAGGCGGCTGCGGGTGAGGTCGAAGAGCAGGGCGGGGCCGGCGTCGGCGGCCGCCCTGGTGATCTGTGCAGGCCCGGTGGCGACGCTGAGGGCCCAGGCGCTGAGGGCGAAGAAGAGCGCGACGAAGCCGACGGCGAGGAACATCACCCGGGAGACGACGATGTGCGGCTTGCTGGTCTCTTCGGCGTAGACCGGGGACTGCTCGAAGCCGACGAAGGCGGCGATGCAGAAGCACAGGGCGGTGCCCAGGCCGGCGCCGCCGAGGCCGGCGGGGTCGAAGGCGCTCAGGGAGAGGCCTTCGGGGCCGGGCTTGCCGAGGGCGGCGAGGTCGAAGACGACGACGAGGGCGCACTCGATGAGCAGCAGGACGCCGAGCACCTTGGCGTTGAGGTCGATCTTCAGCCAGCCGAGGGCGCCGGTGGCGGCGACGGCGAGCAGGGCGGGGATCCACCAGGCGATCCCGGTGTGCAGGTAGGTGGAGAGGAGTCCGGAGATCTCGAAGCCGAGGATGCCGTAGACGCCGACCTGCATGGCGCTGTAGGCGACGAGGGCGACGAGCGAGGCGCAGGCTCCGGCGGTGGGCCCGAGGCCTCGGGCTATGTAGGCGTAGAAGGCGCCGGCGTTGTGGACGTGGCGGCTCATCTCGGCGTAGCCGATGCCGAAGAGGGCCAGGACGACGCCGAGGATCACGAAGAGCAGCGGCTGGCCGACGATGCCCATGACCCCGAAGATCGTGGGCATGACCCCGGCGACGACCATCAGGGGGGCACTGGCGGCCAGGACGGAGAGCAGCAGCCCGGCGGTGCCGAGGCGGCCCGCGCGCAGGGCGCGGTCCTGGCCCTTGAAGGTGCGGATCTCGGCCTCGGTGGCGGCGGCCGTCACGGTGGATCTGCCCGTCGGCATGGCAGGGTCCTTTCGGGGGCGACTGGTCGGGGGCGGGGGTCAGGCCGTGCCGAGCGCGGCGCTGCGCGCGGCGAGGAAGGCCTTGGTGGGGTCGCGGTCCGGATAGGACCAGGGGGCGCGGGTGGCGTGGGCGCCGATGCGGTGGAAGAGGGCGGCGGCTTCGGCGGGGCGCCCTTCGCAGAGCTTGGCGTGGGCGAGGAAGTTGAGGTCGACCCGGTTGCGCGGGTGGTCCTCGCGCTCCCACTCCAGCCACCAGTCGAAGGCGGAGCGCAGCACCTGGCGGGCGCGGCGGCCGGTCCAGTGCTCGACGGCGTCCTCGGGGGCGGAGCGGCCCCGGGCGGCGGCGAGGACGCGGTAGCGCTCGGCGTGGGCGATGACGGGGAGCACGGCGAGCGGGGAGTCGGCAGGGGCCTCCTCGGCGGCCCAGGCGGCGAAGTCGTAGACCTCGTGGAGCGGGTCGCGGCCGGCGGCGGGGTCGCGTTCGGCGAGCCGGGCGACCATGAGGTGGTGGGCGTGGTGGTGCTCGCGGTGGCGGGCCCGGACCTGGTCGAAATGGCGGCTGAAGTCCTCGTCGGGGCCGAAGGCGCGGGAGAGCATGAGCAGGCCGAGCCAGGGGGTGGGGTCGGCCGGGAGCAGGGCGGCGGCGCGGCGGCAGGCCTCGTCGGCGGCCCGGGGGGTGCCCTTGCCGCGCAGGGCGGCGTGGACGGCGGCGCAGGCGAGGAGGGTGGCGGCGTCGGCGCTGCCGGGTTCGGCGAGGAGCCACTCGCGGGCCCAGGCGAGGGCGGAGGGGGTCTCGGCGAGGACGGTGACGCGGTGGCCGCGGCGGTCCCAGTCGTCGCCGGTGGCCGCCAGCAGGCTGCGCGCCCTGGCCCACCGGCCCTGGGTGAACTGGCCGCGCACGGCGACGAGCTCGGTGTCGCAGAGGGCCGGGTCGAAGAGCTGGGCGTCCCGCTTGCGGGCGCGGCCGAGGGGCGGCGGCGGGGACATCCGCGAGTTCCCTCCAGGGCGCGGGCGCGGGTGGACGACGTACGGGGTGGACGGCGTACGGGGGTACGGGTGGACGGCGTACGGAGGTGCGGGTGCGGACGTGCGCGTGCGTGCATGCGGTGCGGGCGGTGCCGGTGGTGATGGTGCGCGCGGCGTGCGGGGCGCGGCCCGATCGCTCCGGTGGTCAGTCCGGATGATCACTCACAGCAAACCGGTACGCACAGCTCCGAGTCAAGGTCCGGACCGCCGCGTGGCCGGAATCAACTGGTGTGCGAAGCGGGCAAGTTGGGGCGCATGCGGCGGTTCGAAATACGGGTGTGGGGGGTGGGGCCGGTGCACAGGGTGGCGCCGTGACGGGCCCTGACCGCCTGGTGGCGGCGGTGTCGCGCGGGACGATCCCCCTGCGCCCGCCCTTCCTCCCCCGTCCGTCGCCGGGAGGGCCCCCGGTTCCCGGGACTCCGCCCCCGGCCCCTCCACGGGCGCCCGGCGCCCGTCGCCTCGAACGCCCGCGGGGCTGAAACCAGCCCCGCGCGGCCGGGGATCAGGACACCGCGCGGGCCGCCGCGCGGCCCGCGGCCCGGCCCGAGAAGAGACAGCCGCCCAGGAAGGTGCCCTCCAGGGCGCGGTAGCCGTGGACGCCCCCGCCGCCGAAGCCCGCCGCCTCGCCCGCCGCGTACACCCCGGGCAGCGGTTCGCCGGAGGGGGTCAGGACGCGGGAGGACAGGTCGGTCTCCAGGCCGCCGAGGGACTTGCGGGTCAGGACCGAGAGGCGGACGGCGATCAGCGGGCCGGCCTTCGGGTCCAGGATCCGGTGCGGGGCGGCGGTGCGGATCAGCCGGTCGCCGAGGTACCGGCGGGCCCCGTGGATGGCCGTGACCTGGAGGTCCTTGGTGAAGGGGTTGGCGATCTCCCGGTCGCGGGCGGTGATCTCGCGGCGGACGGTGGCCTCGTCGAGCAGGTCCAGGCCGGTGACCTCGTTCATCCCGCGGACCAGGGCCGGCAGGTCTCGTTCGACGACGAAGTCGGCGCCGCGGTCCATGAAGGCCTTGACCGGCCCGGGTACGGCCTGCCGGGCGCGGTTGACCACCTCGCGGACGGAGCGGCCCGTCAGGTCGGGGTTCTGCTCGGAGCCGGAGAGGCCGAACTCCTTGCCGATGATGCGCTGGTTGAGCACGAACCAGGTGTGGTCGTGCCCGGTGCGCATGATGTGGTCGAGCGTGCCGAGCGTGTCGAAGCCGGGGAAGAGGGGTACGGGCAGCCGCCGGCCCGTGGCGTCCAGCCACAGGGAGGACGGGCCCGGCAGGATGCGGATGCCGTGGCGGGCCCAGATCGGGTCCCAGTTCCCGATGCCCTCGGTGTAGTGCCACATCCGGTCCTTGTTGATGTGGCTGGCCCCCGCCTTCTCCGCGATCCCGAGCATCAGCCCGTCCACGTGGGCCGGGACCCCGGAGAGCATCCGGGCGGGCGGGGTGCCCAGGCGGGCCGGCCACTGGGCGCGCACCAGGTCGTGGTTGCCTCCGATGCCCCCGGTGGTGACGATCACCGCCTGGGCCCGCAGGCTGAAGGAGCCGGTGCTCTCGCGGCCGCTGGCGGTGCCCCGTACGGCGTCCGAGGGCGCCAGGACCTCGCCGGTGACGGTGTCCACCGCGCCGGCGGTCGACGCCAGGCCGGTGACCCGGTGGCGGAAGCGCAGGCTCACCAGGCCGCGGGCGGCCCCGGCGCGGACCCGCCGCTCGAAGGGCTCGACCAGGCCGGGTCCGGTGCCCCAGGTGATGTGGAAGCGGGGGACGGAGTTGCCGTGGCCGTTGGCGTCGTAGCCGCCGCGCTCCGCCCAGCCGACGACGGGGAAGAAGCGCACCCCCTGGGCGTGCAGCCACGGCCGCTTCTCGCCGGCCGCGAAGTCGACGTAGGCCTCGGCCCAGCGGCGCGGCCAGGCGTCCTCCTCCCGGTCGAAGCCGGCGGTTCCCAGCCAGTCCTGGAGGGCGAGGGCGCGGTTGTCCCGGATCCGCATCCGGCGCTGTTCGGGCGAGTCCACGAAGAACAGCCCGCCGAAGGACCAGTGCGCCTGGCCGCCGATCGACTGCTCGGGCTCCTGGTCGAGGAGGATCACCCTGCGTCCCGCGTCGACGAGCTCGGCGGTGGCGGCGAGGCCCGCGAGGCCCGCTCCGATCACGATCACGTCGGCGTCGTAGCCCATGCGTCTGCCCGTCCTCCGGTCGGTGGTGGGGCAGATCCTTGGCTACGGAGCGGTAACCCGTCAACAGCGGTGGTTGGATGGACGGGTGGGTGCCGCAGATGAAGTACTGGACGTGGTGGACCGCGACGACCGGGTGACCGGGCGGGCCCCGCGGGGCGAGGTGTACGCCCGGGGACTCCTCCACCGGTGCGTGTTCGTGCAGGTCACGGACGAGCTCGGGCGGGTCTTCGTGCACCGCCGGACCGCCTCGAAACTGGTGTTCCCGGCGCACTACGACATGTTCGTGGGCGGGGTGCTGGGAGCCGGGGAGGACTACCCCGGGGCCGCGCTGCGGGAGGCCGAGGAGGAGCTGGGGGTGAGCGGGCTGGAGCAGCCTGCGCCGCTGTTCAAGTTCCTCTACGAGGGTCCCGGCGGAGCCTGGTGGTCGTACGTGCACGAGGTGCGGTGCGCGCTGCCGGTGGCCCCCCAGGAGTCCGAGGTCGGCTGGCACGCCTGGCTGCCGCCCGGGGAGCTGGAGCGGCGGGTCTCGGACGGGGGGTGGCCGTGGGTGCCGGACGGGCTGGAGGCGTACCGGCGGCTGCGCGCCTTCCGGGAGGACACGTCCCGGCCGCCCGCGCCCCGCGCGTGAAGGGGACGTAAATTGGACAGGTGATCGACTTCGTCAAGGACGTGCGCCTCTGGTTCGCACCGCAGCGGCTGCGCGGCGAAGGCGAGACCCCGGACTACCGCTTCTCCCTGGCCAACGAGCGGACCTTCCTGGCCTGGATCCGGACCGCGCTGGCCCTGGTGGGCGGCGGGTTCGCGGTGGACCAGTTCCTGCCCGACCTGCGCTGGGGGGTGCGGGTCGGGATGTCGCTCGCCCTGCTGGGGGTGGGGGCCGCCTGCGCGCTGCGGGCGGTGCACCACTGGGTGCGGTGCGAGCGGGCGATGCGGCGGGGCGAGGACCTGCCGCTGTCGCCGTTCCCGGTGCTGCTGAGCCTGGGGGTGGGGCTGGTCGCGGTGGCGATGGTGGTGGTCGTGCTGATGGGCTGGACGGACCGGCCGTGACCCGGCCCGGTACGGCCGCCCGGGACGCCGGGCTCCAGCCGGAGCGGACCCGGCTGGCATGGCGGCGCACCACCCTGGCCTGCTCGGTCACCGCCGTGCTCGCACTGCGGCAGGCGCTGCACGGGACCGGGTCGCCGCTGGAGGTCACCGGTGCGTCCCTGATCGCGCTGATCTGGGTGGCGTTCCTGTGGGTGGCGCACCGGCGGATCCGGCAGCTCGCGGCCGCCCGGCCGCCGGTGCTGTCGCACGGGGTGGCGGCGGGGGCGGTGGCCTGCACGGTGGCGCTGGCCGTGTTCGCGATGACCGTGATCGTCTGACGCCTCCCGAACCCCGCCCCGCGCCGGGCCCGGACCGGCTGGCAGGATGCCGACCACCTGTCACACCGACCCGGGGAGAGCACCCATGACCGTCGAGAAGCCGTACGCAGTCCAGCCCGCGGCCGGGGTGTACGCCTACGTCCAGCCGGACGGCGGCTGGTGCCTGAACAACGCCGGCTGGGTCAGCGACGGCGGGCAGACCCTGCTGGTCGACACGGCCGCCACGGAGCGGCGGGCGCTGGCCCTGCGCGAGGCGGTCCTGGCGGCCGGGTCGCCGCTGCCCCGCACGGTGGTCAACACCCACCACCACGGCGACCACACCTACGGCAACGCCGCCTTCGCGCCGGCCCTGATCGTGGGCCACGACAACGCGCGGGCCGAGCAGCTCGCCGCCGGGCACCAGCTGGAGCTCATCTGGCCCGCGACCGACTTCGGCGCGATAGAGATCACCCCGCCGGACCTCACGTACAACGACCGGCTGACGCTGCACGTCGGGGAGACCGAGGTGCGGGTCCTGCACCCGGGCGTGGCGCACACCACCGGCGACTCGGTCGTGTGGCTGCCCGCGCAGGGGGTGGTGTTCACCGGGGACCTGGTCTTCGCCGGCGGCACCCCGTTCCTGGCGATGGGCTCACTGGCCGGCTCGCTGCGGGCACTGGAGCTGCTGCGCTCGCTGGACGCGGAGACGGTCGTCCCGGGGCACGGGCCCCTGACCGGCCCGGCGGCGTACGCGGCCACCGAGCGCTACCTGCGGTACGTGGGGGAGCTGGCGCGCGACGGCCGGGACCGGGGGCAGACCCCGCTGGAGACCGCGCGCGGCGCCGACCTCGGGGAGTTCGCGGCCTGGCGGGAGAGCGAGCGGCTGGTGGCGAACCTGCACCGGGCGTACGCGGAGCTGGCCGGGGAGCCGGAGGGCGCCCCGCTGGACATCATGGCGGTGCTGCGGGACATGACGGTGATGAACGGGGGCACGCCCATCCTGTGCCACGCCTGACGACCCGGGCCGGAAGGGTTCTTCCGGCCCGCCCTATGGACGGCATACCGACTGGTCGGCATGATGGCTCGGGACACCCGTCGACCCGACTTCGTACGGAGGCGCGCCCATGACCCCAGCCGACCCCCGAGGCCTCGATCTGGAGCGGCTGCGCGACCACCTCGACGCCGCGCGCCCCGGGCTCGTGTCCGGGCCGCTGACCGGCCGGCTGATCGAGGGGGGCCGGTCGAACCTCACGTACGCGGTCACCGACGGCCGGGCCCGCTGGGTGGTGCGCCGCCCGCCCCTCGGCCACGTCCTGGCCACCGCGCACGACATGCGGCGCGAGCACCGCGTGATCGCCGCCCTGCACGGGACGGCCGTGCCGGTGCCCGAACCGCTGCTGCTGTGCGAGGACGAGGAGGTGCTGGGGGCGCCGTTCTACGTCATGGAGCACGTGGACGGAGTGCCCTACCGGACGGCCGCCCAGCTCGCGGAGCTCGGCCCGGAGCGCACCCGGCGGGCGGTGCTCGGCCTGGTGGACACCCTCGTCGACCTGCACGCGGTGGAGCCGCAGGCCGTGGGCCTCGGCGACTTCGGCCGGCCGGAGGGCTTCCTCGACCGGCAGCTGCGCCGCTGGGGCAAGCAGCTCGCGGCCTCGCGCGGCCGGGAGCTCGCCGGGATCGACGCCCTGCACGAGGCCCTGGGCCGGGCGCTGCCCGGCTCCCCCGCCCCGACCGTGGTGCACGGGGACTTCCGGCTGGACAACGTACTGATCGGCGGGCCGGACGACACGATCCGCGCGGTGCTGGACTGGGAGATGTCCACGCTGGGCGATCCGCTGACCGACCTCGGTTTGCTGGTGATGTACAGCTCGGACCTGGGCCTGGAGGACTCCCCCGTCAGTACGACGAGCCGCGCGCCCGGGCACCCGGCGCCCGCCGAGCTGATCGGGCGGTACGCCGCCCGCTCGGGGCGCGACACCGGGGCGATCGCCTGGTACACGGCCTTCGCCTGGTTCAAGCTCGCGGTGATCCTCGAGGGCATCCACTACCGCTACACGCTCGGCCAGACCGTCGGCGCGGGCTTCGACCGGATCGGCGAGCTGGTCCCGGTCTTCATCGCACACGGTCTGACCACCCTCCAGGAAGGCTGAGGAGCCGCGCAGATGGACTTCGCATTCGACACCCGGACCGAGGAACTCCGCGGGCGGCTGCTCGCGTTCATGGAGGAGTACGTCCACCCGGCGGAAGCCGTCGCCGCCGGGCAGCGCGCGCGGCTGGCCTCGCCCTGGGACGCCCCGGCCGTCTTCGGCGAGCTGAAGGCCGAGGCGCGCCGCCAGGGGCTGTGGAACCTCTTCCTGCCCGACCCGGAGTACGGGGCCGGGCTGACCAACCTCCAGTACGCCCCGCTCGCCGAGATCACCGGCCGCAGCCCGCACCTGGCGCCGATGGCCACCAACTGCGCGGCCCCGGACACCGGGAACATGGAGCTGCTCGCCCAGTTCGGCAGCGAGCGGCAGAAGAAGCAGTGGCTGGAGCCGCTGCTGGACGGGGAGATCCGCTCCGCGTTCGCGATGACCGAGCCCGAGGTGGCCTCCTCGGACGCGACGAACGTCGAGACCCGCATCGAGCGCGACGGCGACGCGTACGTGGTCACCGGGCGCAAGTGGTACATCTCCGGGGCGATGAACCCGGACTGCAAGGTCTTCATCGTGATGGGCAAGACCGATCCGGACGGCGCCGATCCGCGCCGCCAGCAGTCGATGGTCCTGGTCCCGCGCGACACCCCGGGCGTGGAGGTGCGCCGGGCGATGACGGTGTACGGGTACGCGGACCACGACCACGGCGGGCACGCCGAGGTGGTCTTCGACGGGGCCCGGGTGCCGGCGGAGAACCTGATCGGCGAGGAGGGCGCCGGCTTCGCCATCGCCCAGGCCCGGCTCGGCCCGGGCCGGATCCACCACTGCATGCGGCTGATCGGCATGGCGGAGCGGGCCGTCGAGCTGATGTGCCGGCGCGCGGTGGGGCGCACGGCCTTCGGGAAGGAGCTGGCCGCGCAGGGGGTCGTGCAGAACTGGATCGCGGACGCCCGGGTCACCATCGAACAGCTGCGGCTGCTGGTGCTGAAGACGGCCTGGCTGATGGACACGGTCGGCAACCGCGGCGCGCACACCGAGATCCAGGCCATCAAGATCGCCACCCCGCGCGCGGTGGTGGGGATCCTGGACCAGGCGGTGCAGCTGCACGGCGCGGGCGGGGTCAGCCAGGACTTCCCGCTGGCCGAGCTGTGGGCGGCGGCGCGCACCCTGCGGCTGGCGGACGGCCCGGACGAGGTCCACCAGCGCTCCCTGGCCCACCGCGAGCTGAAGCGCTACCGCTAGGCCGTCTCTTGCGGGTCAGGCCCGATCAGCCCGCGGCGTCCGGCGCGGTGCCAGGCGCCGCGGGCCCGGCCTGATCCGGGAGACGCGGCCCGGGCGGCGTCCACGGCGTCCGGCCGGAGGCGGCCTCGATGACCTCGTCCAGCACCTCACGGGAGCGGACGAGGTCGCCGATCATCCGGTCGATCCGGTCCCGTTCGCCGGCCAGCTCGGCGACCAGGGCGGGGGTGGCCCGCACCGACGGGCCGCCGTCCTCGTCCCGCATGCAGGGCAGGATCTGCGCGATCTTGGAGCTGTGCAGCCCCGCCGCGTACAGCTCCTGGATGCGGATCACCCGGTCGACGGCCCGCTCGGGGAACTCCCGGTGTCCGCCGGGCGTCCGGTCGGACGCGAGGAGGCCCTGCTGCTCGTAGTAGCGCAGCGAGCGCTCACCGACCCCGGTGCGCGCCGCCAGTTCACCGATCCGCATGGTCACCTCGGGAGGTCGTCGGGGGCCGGGCCGTTGCGGCCTTGAATCTGACACAGGTGTCAGGTTCTACGGTACCGCCATGACGCAGACACGACAGACCCTCGCCGCCGGATCCCGCCTCTTCTCCGCCGCCCGACTGGGCTCCCTCGACCTCCCGAACCGCCTGGTGATGGCCCCGCTCACCCGCAACCGCGCGGGGGCCGACGGGGTGCCGGGGGAGCTCATGGCCACCCACTACGCGCAGCGCGCCTCGGCCGGGCTGATCATCGCCGAGGCCACCACCCCGAACGCCGTCGGCCAGACCTACCCGCACATCCCCGGCATCCACACCGCGGCGCAGGCGGCCGGGTGGCGCCGGGTCACCGGGGCCGTGCGGGCCGCCGGCGGGCGGATGTTCCTCCAGCTCCAGCACGGCGGCCGGATCGGCCACCCCGACACCAGCGGACACGTCCCGCTGGCACCGTCCGCCGTCCCGCTCCCCGAGCCCCTGCACACCTCCGCCGGGCTCCAGGACCCGGTCACGCCGCGCGCGATGACCGAGGAGGACATCCGGTCCACCGTCGCCGACTTCGCCCGGGCCGCCCGCACCGCCGTGGCGGCCGGTTTCGAGGGCGTGGAGGTGCACGCGGCGAACGGCCTCCTCCTCCACCAGTTCCTGGCGCCCAACACCAACCTGCGCACCGACGCCTGGGGCGGGTCGGCCGAGGGGCGGATCCGGTTCGCGGTCGAGGTGGTCCGGGCCGTCACCGAGGCCGTCGGCCCGGAGCGGGTCGGCGTGCGGATCTCCCCCGGGGTGGAGGTGAACGGTGTGCAGGAGCCCGACGCCGAGGAGCTCTACCCGCTGCTCCTCGCGGCCCTCGCGGAGCTGGAGCCGGTCTACCTGCACGTGGAGTACGCCGACCAGGAGCGGCCCGGCTTCGCGGGGCTCCGCGCGGCCTGGCCGGGCACGCTGATCGCCAACCCGAGGCTCTCCCGCGAGGAGGTCGCCGCCGACGGGGGCGCGGCGCGGGGCGAACGGCTGCTGGCGGCGGGCGCCGACCTGGTGGCCCTGGGGCGGGGCTTCATCGCCAACCCCGACCTGGTGGAACGCCTGCGCACGGGCGCGCCGCTCAACGATCTCCGCCCGGAGTTCCTGATGCACGTGCACGGCCCCGAGGGCTACAACGACTACCCCGCGCTGGCCCCCTCCGCCCCGGCCGCCGCGGCCTAGGGACGCAGGGAGCGGAGCAGCAGGTCGGCGAGGTGGTCGGCCACCTGGTGCGGGGTGAGCGGGCCGTCGGCCCGGTACCAGGTGGAGAGGTGGTGCACGGAGCCGAAGTAGTAGTCCACCACCAGGTCGGCGGGGGTGGCCGTGGAGAACACCCCGGCGCGCATGCCCTCCTCGACCAGCGCGCGGAACCGCTCGTGGTAGCGCCGGCGTTCGGCGCGGACCTGCTTGTACTTCTCCGGGCTGAGCTGGTGCATCGACCGGAAGAAGATCATCGCGTCGTCGAGGTTCTCGATCGTGGTGACGACGACGTCCGCGGCCGCGGCCCGCAGCCGCTCCTCGACGGGGGCGTCGGATCCGGCCACGGCGTCGAGGCGCTGCTGCTGGAGGCGCAGCATGCGCGCGTACACCTCGTGGAGCAGGTCGTCCTTGGAGCCGAAGTAGTGGTAGAGGGCGCCCTTGGTGACCCCGGCCGCCTCGACGATCTCCTGGACGGAGGTGCGGTCGTAACCGCGCTCGGCGAACAGCCTGGTGGCGACGGCCAGGAGCCGCTGCGGCACCGGGGTGTCGCGGTCGCCGTCCCGGGGCCCCGCGGTGTTCGTGGCGGCCATGGTGCTCGCCTTCCTCTCCTGATCCTCCGACTGTTTTCAGCCGCGCTCGCGCAGTTCTCGTCGCAGGATCTTGCCACTGGTGGTCTGGGGAAGAACAGGCAGGATCTCGACCCGGCGCGGGTACTTGTAGGCGGCGAGGCGCTCGGCGCAGTACGCGGCGAGTTCGGCCGGCTCGGCGCGGGCTCCGGGGCGCAGGCTCACGTACGCCTTGACGGTCTCCCCGCGGTAGGCGTCGGGGACCCCGACCACGGCCGCGTCCCGGACGGCGGGATGGGTGTGGAGCACGTCCTCGACCTCGCGCGGCCAGACCTTGAACCCCGAGGCGCTGATCATGTCCTTCTTGCGGTCGACGACGTAGAGCCAGCCGTCGGCGTCCATGAACCCGACGTCCCCGGTGCGCAGTTCGCCGTCCGGGAAGGCCCTGGCGGTCTCCTCGGGCAGCCCCCAGTAGCCGGGCACGACCTGCGGCCCGCGGACGGCTATCTCGCCGGTCTCCCCGAGCGGCAGCTCGGCGCCGTGCTCGTCGAGGATCCGTACGAGGGTCTGCGCGCCCGGCACCCCGACGGACAGGGTCCCGCTGCCGGGGTCGACGGGGGCCTCGCGGTGCGCGGGGACGGAGGCGCAGGGGGCGGTGCACTCGGTGAGGCCGTAGCCGTTGCGCAGGTAGAACCCGAAGTCCGCGCGGAGGCGTGCGACGAGGGCGGGCGGGACCGGGGCGCCGCCGGAGGAGACCACCTGGAACGGGGCGAAGTGCTCGCGGGTGGCGGCGGGGTGAGCGGCCAGCGCGGTGAAGGCGGTGGCGGGCCCGATGGTGTAGGCGGGGCGGTGCTCCAGGAAGGCGTCGAGGACGGTCCCGGCGTCGAAGCGGCGGGTGAGGACGAGGGTGCCGGCGTTGACGAGGCAGGCGGCGAGCTCGCAGACCAGTCCGGTGATGTGGAACAGCGGCGCGAGCACGAAGTACCCGGCCCCCTCGGGGACGGGGTGCCCGGTGACCTGGCGGACGGCGTTGTAGGTGATCGCCCCGTGCGGGTTCATGGCGCCCTTGGGGGTTCCTGACGTGCCGGAGGTGTAGCTGATGAGCGCGGTGTCACCGGCGCCGAGCCCGGGGTCGGCCGGTGCGGGGTGGCCCTGCCGGGCCACGGCGAGCAGGTCGGCGCGGACCTGCGGCTCCGGCTCCTGCTCCGGCTCCTGCTCCTGCTCCGCCGGGGATGCGGCCGGGGCCGGGAGGACCCGCGGGTCGTTCCGGGTCTGGAAGTCCGCGGGGCGGGCCGTCAGGACGGTCCGGACGGCGGTCCCCCGGACGGCCCCTCCCAGGTACCCGGCCCACGCCCCGTCCTCGCACACCAGCGCGACCGCCGCGGAGTCGTCCAGCACGTGCCGCGTCTCGGCGGACTTGTACATCGGGTTGACCGGGACGACCACCGCCCCCGCCTTCCAGACGGCCAGCACGGCCAGCACGAAGTGCGGGGTGTTCTGCAGCATCACCGCGACCCGGTCGCCCCGCCGGACCCCCCGCCCCGCGAGGTACCCGGCCAGCGAGTCGGAGAGCGCGTCGGCCTCGGCGTACCCGACCCGCCCGTCGAAGTACGCGAGCGCGACCCGCTCCGGCGCCCGCGCCACGGCGTCGCGGAAGGCGTCCAGCACGCTGGCCGGCGGCGCCACCGGCGCCAGCTGGGCGGCGCTCAGCCGGCGCAGCCACGGCCGGGCGGCGTACGGGGATCCGCCGGCGGAGGAGCGGTCCGTCACGAGGACTCCCACTTCCGCTGGAGGTGGTTCATGGCGCCCAGCCACCGCTCCGGGTCGCCGGCGCGCCCGGCGTAGTAGTCCGCCACCTCGGGGTGCGGGAGGATCAAGAACCGGCCCTTCTCCATGCCGTCGAACAGGGCGTCCGCGACCGCTTCCGGCTCGATCGCGGTCGGCGCCAGGACGAGCTCGCCCGCCGAGCCCGCGGCGGTCAGCATGTCGGTGCGCACGCCCTGCGGGCAGATGGCATGGACCTGCACGCCCCGGTGGCGGTAGGTCAGCGAGAGCCATTCCGCGAAGGCGAGGGCACCGTGCTTGGTGACACTGTACGGCGCCGCCCCGATCATCGTGAGCAGTCCGGCGGCGGAGACCGTGGACACGAAGCGCCCGCCGCCCCGCTCCAGCCAGTCGGGCAGCAGCGCCCGGGCGGCGCGCACGTGGGCCATGACGTTGACGTCCCAGGCCGCCTCCCAGACGGCCTCCTCGGCGAAGGCGTCGCCGCCCGAGGCGAGTCCGGCGTTGGCGCAGTACACGTCCACCCGCCCGCCGAGCGCCTCACGGGCCTCCCCGACGATCGCGGAGGCGTCGCCCGGCACGGCGAGGGCGCGGTCGCCGATGGCGGCGGCCACGGCGGAGGCCCGGGCCGGGTCGAGGTCGTTGACGACGACGGTGGCCCCCTCGGCGGCGAAGCGGTGGGCGAGGGCCGCGCCGATGCCGCCCCCCGCGCCGGTGACGACGACTCGCTGGTCCTGGTACGCGCTCACGGGGATCACCTTTCGCCGCCGGCCGCCGGGCCCGCGGGGCACCGGATCCCGGGCAGACTAACCAGTCGGTATGTCGAGGCGGAAGGGGTACGCGCCCCAGCATGGCGGGATGGCGCTGTCACGACGCGGACTGATGGGACTGGCGGGGGCCGCAGGGGCCGCGGGTGCGGTCGGGGCGGGGACGCCCGCCGGCCCCCGGCCGTCCGGCCGGGTCCGCACCGGCTTCGAACGGCTGGCCGCCGGCGGGTACGCGGAGCTCGCCGGCCGGCGGGTCGGGGTGGTCACCAACCCCACCGGGATCACCGCCGACGCCCGCCACCTGGTCGACGTGATGCACGCCGACGCACGGGTGGACCTGGTGGCGGTGTTCGGGCCGGAGCACGGCTTCCGGGGCACCGCGCAGGCGGGCGGCTCCGAGGGGGCCGCCCGCGATCCGGCGACGGGGCTGCCCGTGTACGACACGTACGGCAGGAGCGGGCGGCGGCTCGCGGACCTCTTCACCGCGGCGGGGATCGACACGCTGGTCTTCGACGTCCAGGACGTCGGGGCGCGCTTCTACACCTACGTCTGGACCCTCTACGACTGCATGCGCGCGGCCGCGACGGCCGGCAAGGAGGTCGTGGTCCTGGACCGGCCCAACCCGGTCGGCGGGCTCCGGGCCGCCGGGCCCGTACTGGAACGGCCGTACGCGAGCTTCGTGGGCCGCGAGCCGATCGCGCTCGCGCACGGGATGACGGTGGCCGAGCTGGCCCGGCTGTTCCACGGGGAGTTCCTCGGCGGCGCCGGGCCCCGGCTGCGGACGGTGCCGATGACGGGCTGGCGGCGGGGCTCGTTCTTCGGGGAGACCGGGCTGCCGTGGGTGCCGCCGAGCCCCAACGTGCCCACCCCGGACACGGCGCTCGTCTACGCCGGCACCTGCCTGTTCGAGGGCACCAACCTGTCCGAGGGCCGGGGCACGACCACCCCCTTCGAGCTGGTCGGCGCGGAGGGCGTCGACCGGCGGTGGGCGGAGGCGGCGAACGGGCTGGGGCTGGCGGGGGTGTGGTTCCGGGAGGCCTGGTTCACCCCGGCCTCCTCCAAGCACGCGGGGAGGGTGTGCGGCGGGATCCGGCTGGTCGTGCACGACCGGGAGGCCTTCGATCCGGTGCGGGCGGGGATCGGACTGCTGGTCACGGCTCGGCGGGCGTGGAGCGGGTTCGGCTGGCGGGCGGACCGCTGGATCGACCGGCTGACCGGGTCGGACCGGGTGCGGACGCTGGTGGACGCGGGGGCGGGGGTGGAGGAGGTCGCGGGCGACTGGGCGGCGGGGCTGGCGCGGTTCGCAGCGGTGCGGGAGGAGTACCTGCTCTACCCGTGACCGGACCCGGACCGGTGCTTCCGGGTGCCGCCCGGTGCCGCCACGGGTCCCGAGCGGACCGGTGCCGTCGCGGGTCTGGCCGTCGCGGCCCCGCGGCGGGATGCTGCGACCGACCCGGAGCAGGGCTCGGCGGAAGGGGTGCGTCATGGCGGACGGCGGAGCGGGGATCGGGGTCGGGCCGTACCAGGAGCTGACCTTCGACGCCCAGGGGGACGTGGACCCGGCCACGCGGGCCGCGGTGGCCCGGATGGAGGCGACCGACCTGCTGGTCTTCGCCCACGGGTGGAACAGCGACCGCTCCACGGCGACCCGGCTGTACGACAGCTTCTTCGCCCCCTTCCCCGGACTGGTGGGGTCGGGGGTGCGGCTGGGCTACGTGGGCGTGGTGTGGCCCTCGATGCGGTTCTCCGACGAGCCGATACCGGACTTCGATCCGCACGGCGCGCTCGCGGGTGCCCCCGCCGGCCCCGCCCTGGACGCGGCGACCCGCGGGGCACTGGACGGGTTCTGGCCCGGACGCGGCCCGGAACTGGACCGGATCGCCGCGCTGCTGGAGGAACGGCCCGACGCTGGGGCCGCGTTCACCGAGTTCGCGGCGCTGGTGCGGGAGCTCGTGGGCGCGGGGCCGGCGGGTCCGCCGGCGGTCGCGCCCCCCGGTGTGCCGGACGTCTTCTCCCTGGACGCGGTGGCGGTGTGCCGCGCCCTGACCGCCGCCCTGGCCGAGGCGGGCGCGGCCCCGGGGGAGGACCCGGCGGGCCCCGCGCCGGACGGGGCCCGCGCGGACTTCGGGCCGGGCGACGGGCTGCGCGCCCTGTGGGGCGGCGCCAAGGAGCTGCTGCGCCAGGCGACGTACTACGAGATGAAGAGACGGGCCGGGGTGGTCGGCGAGCACGGGCTGGGACCGGTGCTGACGGACCTCGCGGCACGCCGGCCCGCCCTGCGCTTCCACCTCATCGGCCACAGCTTCGGGGCGCGGGTGGTGTCGTTCTCCCTGCGCGCCGTGCCCGAGGGGGCGCGCCACGTGAAGTCGCTGACGCTGCTCCAGGGGGCCTTCTCCCACTACGCGTTCAGCGACCGGCTCCCCCACGACCCGGGGCGCGGCGGAGTCCTGCGCGGGCTCCAGCGCCGGGTGGACGGACCGGTGGTGGCCTGCCATTCCTCCCACGACTCGGCGCTCGGTGTGTTCTATCCGCTGGCCTCCCGGACGGCGGGGGATTCGGCCGGTCTGCTCGGCTTCGACGAACGGTGGGGCGCGATCGGGCACGACGGGGTGCAGGCGGTGCCCGGCACCCTGCGGATGGCCCTGGACAGGGCCCTGAGCGGGGGGCTTCCGGGGTCCGGCTGCGTCAGCGTGGACGCGGGTTCCGTGGTCCGCCGCGGCGGCCCCCCGTCGGGGGCGCACAGCGACATCTGCCACGAGGAGCTGGCCCGGATCGTGGTCGGCGCGGGGCGCATGGGGCGCTGACTTCCGGCCATGTGCCACCCGCACGCCTCGACCGCCCCCGCATGCGCCCGCACCCCCTCGGGCATGTTGGGCACATCGGGGCGGGCTGCTTCGTTCTACGCGGTAGCGCGGGGCGGGACGGGTGAAGACAGGCGGGGGTACGGCGGAGGTGAAGGTACGGTGGCGGGTTTTCGGAGTCTGGCCTACCAGGTGCGTGACGCGCGCAACGACCGGGCCCTGCGGCGCCATTCGCTGCGCCGCTGCCTGGAGCGGTTCGCGCCCTACGGGCACCGGGCGACGTGGTGGCACCTGTGCGACCGGCACGGGATCGCCCCGGAGGACCGGGGCGCGGATCCGCTGCGGCTGGTCGCGGCGCTGGAGGAGCTGGAGGACGCGCGGGCGGTCTGGCTGGAGTACGAGAAGCAGTTCGCGGAGCGGCGCAGACGCGAGAAGCACGACGGGGTGCGGCAGCCGGAGTGGGCCTGGGGCGGCAGCGGGGACGCCGTGGTGCGGTGCGCCGATCCGGGCGTACGGCCGGAGGGGACGCTCGGCGAGGTGCTGAGACGGCTGGTGCGGGCTTTGGAGTCGGAGCCGGGGACGGCGTGCCCGGTCTGCGGCGAACGCGAACTGCGCTGGTCTCCCGCGCTGTCGGGGCCGGCGGCGTGGGGCGGGGCCTGGGCATGGGACGGGCCGGTGTGCGGGGGCTGCGGGATCGTGGTGCCGCGGCCGGCGCTGGCGGACGCGGCGGTGGTGCATCCGGCATCGGCGGACGCGGCATGAGCGGGGCGGAACCCGGGAGCGGGGCGGGGCCCGGGAGCGGGGCGGGACCCGGCCGCGGGGCGGGCGGGGGCGACCGGCCGGACGGGGACCGCGCCGCCGGTGACGGCCCCGACGCGGTCGGGGACGGGCGGGGTCCCGCGGTGCAGGCCGCGCTGAACGGCTCGCGCGGCGCCGGCGACGGGGGCGCGGTGCCGTTGTCCCCGGCGGATCTGGCGGAGTCGGCGCTGGCCGCGGTCGCGGCCGGTGCCGCCGAGGTGCTGGTGCATCCCAGGACCCCGTGCGGGCGGGAGAGCCTCTCGCCCCGGGTGGTCGGGCCGCTGCTGACGGAGTTGCGCGGCGCGGGGGTCCGCGTACCGCTGTCGGTGCCGGCGGGTGTGGCGGCCGAGCCGGATCCGGCGGGGCGGCTGGAGCGGGTGCGTTCCTGGAGCGTGCTGCCGGACCGCGCGGCGGTGCCGTTCGCGGACGCGGGCGCACGGGAGCTGGGGCGGGCCCTGCTGGAGCGCGGGGTGGCGGTGGACGCCGTGGTCCCGCTGGGCGGCGCGGCCGGGGCGGAGCCGCTGGCGCGCTTCCTGGCGTGGAGCCCGCCGGTGCACGGGAGGGTCCGGCTGGTCGTCGAGCTGGCGGAGGACGACCCGGCGCTGGTGGCCGGGCTGCGCCGGCTGCCGCCGGTGCCGGTCGTGCTGTACGGGCGGGAGGACGCGGCCTGGCCCGTGATGCGGCTGGCCGCGCGGTGCGGCGCCGGCGTGCGGATCGGCGCGGCGGAGGTGCTGGTCCTGCCCGACGGCCGGCCGGCGCGCTCGAACGCCGAACTCGTCTCGGCCGCCGTGCGGTTGTGGCGGGGCGCTAGGACGACAGCCGGGAGCCGGTGAGGTTCTCGCCGAAGGCGTCGTCCGGGTTGGACAGCGCGCAGTTCTTCAGCGAGAGGCAGCCGCAGCCGATGCAGTCCGACAAGTGGTCGCGCAGGCGGCTGAGTTGGCTGATCCGCCGGTCGAGCTCGGTGCGCCAGTTCTCGGACAGCCGGGCCCAGTCCTCCCGGGTGGGGGTCCGCTCCTCGGGCAGCTCGGACAGCGCGTCGCGGATGTGGGCGAGGGGGATCCCGACGCGCTGGGCGGCGCGCACGAACGCCACCCGGCGCAGCGTCTCGCGGGTGTAGCGCCGCTGGTTGCCGGGGGTGCGGCGGCTGCTGATCAGGCCCTTGGTCTCGTAGAAGTGCAGGGCGGAGACGGCCGCCCCGCTGCGCGCGGACAGCTGGCCGACGGTGAGTTCGTGGACTTTCTCGGGAATCTGCGGCACGTGTCCGAGGGTAGTCGCAGGTCCGTTGACAGGGGCGCGGGGCCCCAGCATGCTGAGCAAGCGCTTATTCACAGCTTGCAGGGCCGGATCCAGTGGAAGACAGGGGCAGGGCATGGCCGAACCGAGGATCTTCACGTCCGCCGAGGAGCTGCACGCCGCGATCGGCGAACCGCTCGGGCCGAGCGGGTGGCTGGAGGTGGACCAGAAGCGGATCGACCTCTTCGCGGACGCGACCGGCGACCACCAGTGGATCCACGTGGACCCGGAACGGGCCGCCGCCGGACCCTTCGGCTCCACCATCGCGCACGGCTATCTGACGCTGTCCCTGCTGCCCAGCCTGGTGCCGCAGGTCATGCGGGTCGAGGGCATGCGAATGGGCATCAACTACGGCCTGGGCAAGGTGCGTTTCCCGGCGCCGGTACCGGTCGGCTCGCGGCTGCGCGCCACCGCCGTGATCACCGAGGTCACGGAGGCGGGCGGCGGCGTGCAGGTCGCGGCGACCGTGACGGTCGGGCGCGAGGGCGGCGAGAAGCCGGTGTGCGTGGCGGAGTCGCTGTCCCGCTACTACTTCTGAGCGGGCCCGCCGGCCGGGCGCGCGCCCACCATCCGCAGGACGAGGTCGGCGTAGAGGGCGCCGACCTCGTCGGGCGTGCGCCGTCCGTCGGCGTTGAACCAGCGGGCCACGTCGATGCACAGGGACAGCACGGCGAGGGTGGTGCCCGGGACGTCGGGGACGTCGAACTCCCCCGCCCGCACGCCCTCCGTGAGGATGCGCCGCACGGCGGCGTCGCTGAGGCGGCGCAGGGCGACGATCTCGGAGCGGTGCTCCGGGGCGAGGGCGTCGAGCTCGTACTGGACCACCCGCGCGGTGGTGTGGTGCGCGGCGTGCCAGCGCACGAAGGACCGTACGGCGGCGTCGAGCCGCTCGGCCGCCGCCCCCGGGCCGGAGGCGGCGGTCTCCAGGATCTCCAGGGCCTTGTCGTGGCCGATGCGGCTGATCCGGTGGAGGAGCTCTTCCTTGGTCTTGTAGTGGATGTAGAGGGCCGCGGGGCTCATGCCGGCGCGTCCCGCGATGTCGCGGGTGGTGGTCGCGTGGTAGCCGCGCTCCGCGAAGGCCTCGACGGCGGCCACGAGCAGGCGCCGCGCGGCGTCCGGGGTGACCTCCGACCACGCCTGGTAGCCGTCGGTGGTCTCCGCCGCGCTGTCCATCGCTCACCTCTCCGCCCTGTAGGAATGGAACAGCTTACCGGAGGGTGAGCAAGCGCTTAGGAACCCTGTGCGGGCCCTGCGCTCAGAAGGCGGAGACCCCGGTGCGGGCCCGGCCGATGAGCAGCTTCTGGATCTGGCTGGTGCCCTCGTAGAGGGTCATGACGCGGGCGTCGCGCAGCAGCTTCCCGGCCGGGTACTCGTCGATGTAGCCGTAGCCGCCGTGTACCTGCAGGGCGTTGGAGGCGGCGCGCACGGCGGCCTCGGAGGCGAAGAGCTTGGCGGTGGAGGCCTCGGTGGCGAAGGGGCGTCCCCGGTCGACCAGGTCGGCGACCCGCCAGGTGAGCAGCCGGGCCGCGTCCACGTCGACGGAGATGTCGGCGATCAGTTCCTGGACCAGCTGGTGGTGGGCGATCGGCTTGCCGAACTGCTCGCGCTGCGCCGCGTACGAGACGGCCGCGTCCAGGGCCGCCTGGGCGATGCCGACGCAGCCGGCGGCGACCGACATCCGGCCCTTGGCGAGGGCCGACATGGCGACGGAGAAGCCCTTGCCCTCGGGCCCGAGCATCGCGGAGGCGGGGACGCGGACGCCGTCGAGGGTCAGCTCGGCGGTGGCCTGGCCGCGCAGGCCGAGCTTGCCGTGTACCTCCCGGCGGGTCAGGCCGGGGGTGTCGGCGGGGACGAGGAAGGCGGAGATCCCGCGGTGGCCGGGCGTGGCGGGGTCGGTCCGGGCGAACAGCAGGACCACGTCGGCCCAGGTGCCGTTGGTGATGAACATCTTGCTGCCGCTGATGGCGTACGAGTCCCCCTCGCGGACGGCGCGGGTGGTGAGGGCGGCCGCGTCGGAGCCGGTGCCGGGTTCGGTCAGGCCGAAGCAGCCGAGCGCCGCGCCGGAGCAGAGGCGGGGCAGCCAGGTGCGCTTCTGCTCCTCGGTCCCCCAGGCGGCGACGGTCTTGGCGACGAGCCCGAGGGAGACGGAGACGATGCCGCGCACGGCGGAGTCCCCGCGACCGAGCTCCTCGGTGACCAGCACGTAGGAGAGGTGGTCGCCGCCGGAGCCGCCGTACTCCTCCGGGACGGTCAGGCCGAGGAAGCCGAGGTCACCGAGCTTCTTCACGATCGACCGGTCCACGCTCTCGGCGCGGTCCCACGCGGCGGCGTACGGGGACACCTCACGGTCGGTGAACGCGCGGGCGAGGCGGCGCACGGCCTCCTGCTCCTCGCTGAGCTCCAGGTTCACAGGATCCCTCCGGGGCGTGGGCAGGGTTTAACTAGCAGCGCTAGTTTATGGCGGGGCAGGGCCTACTATGTGGCGCATGGCCAGACCGCGCAAGCCCCTCCTCAGCAGAGACCGCATCGTCGAGGCGGCGGGGGAGCTGGTGGACGCGGAGGGGCTGGAGGCGGTCTCGACGCGGCGGCTGGCGGCCGCGCTCGGGGTGAGCGGCCCGTCCCTCTACAACCACTTCCGGACGAAGGACGAGATCCTGGAGGCGGTGGCGGACGCGGTGAGCGCCCGGGTCGACCTGTCGATGTTCGACGGCGCCGGCGCCGGCGCGGACGGGGAGGCGGCGGGGGAACCGGACTGGCGGGGGGCGCTGCACGCCTGGGCCCACTCCTACCGGGACGCCCTGGCCGACCACCCGAACATCGTGCCGGTACTGGCCCGGGGCCCGGGCCGCCGCCCGGCGGGGCTCCGCCTGGCGGACGCGGTGTTCGGCGCCATGACGGCGGCGGGCTGGCCCCCGGCCCACGCGACCCGGATCGGCGCCCTGATGCGGTACTTCATCCTGGGCTCGGCGGTGGCCTCCTTCGCCGGGGGCTTCGTGGACGACGAGACGGCGTACGACCCGGCGGACTACCCGCACCTGGGCCAGGCCCACCTCCTGGCGGACCGCAGGCGCGAGGTGGACGAGGGCGCGTTCGAGACGGGCCTCACGGCCCTCCTGGACGGCCTGGCCCTCCAGTACGAGGCCCTTCGCCCCGCCCCACCGGCCCCCTGACGAGGCCCGGCCACCCACCCACGCCCGGGCCCACGCCCACGCTGCGCCGGCGCATGCGCCTGCGCCAACGCCCGCACCCACGCCTGAGCCTGCGCTGCGGCGACGCCCGTGTCGGCGCCCACCACCCGCACCCACGCCTGAGCCTGCGCTGCGGCGACGCCCGCGCCCTGCGCCCGCGCCCTGCGCCGACGTCGGCGCCCACCGCCCGCACCGACGCCTGAGCCCACGCCTGTGCCCGCACCCTCGCGCGGCTGCGCCCTCGCCGGCTAGAACACGACCAGCGACCGGCCGCCCTTGCCCGCGACCATCGCCTCGAACGCGGCCGGAATCCCCTCCAGCCCGATCCGGTCGGTGACCATCGCCCCGAGGTCGAGCCGCCCGGCCCGCACGTGCTCGGCGATCACCGGTAGGTCCCGCGCCGGGTCGCTGTTCCCGTACACGCACCCGCTGAGCGTCCGCGCGAAGTGGAAGATCTCCAGCGCGTGGAAGGAAACCCGCTGCTCCTTCCCGCCGATGCCGACGACCGTCGTCCGCCCGCCCCGCCGGGTCGAGTCCCAGGCCGCCCGGATGGTCTCCGCCCGCCCCACGCACTCCACGGCGACGTCGGCCCCCCGCCCGCCGGTCAGCGCGCGGACCTCCTTCGCGGTGGTCTCGGAGGCGAGCACGAACGCGGTGGCCCCGGCGGCCCGCGCCAGCTCCTCCTTGGCCGGGGAGACGTCGACCGCCACGACCGGCCCCGCCCCGGCGATCCGCGCCGCCTGGAGGGCCGCGAGCCCGACCCCGCCGACGCCGAACACCGCCACCGACTCCCCCGGCCGGACCTGCGCGCTGTGGTGCACGGCCCCGTAGCCGGTCAGCACCGCGCAGCCCAGCAGCGCGGCCTCCTGGAGCGGGATCCCGGCGGGCGCGGGCAGCACGCAGTTCGCCGCGACGACGGTCTCCTCGGCGAACGCGGCGACGTTCAGCCCGGGGTGCAGTTCCACGCCCCGGGCGTCATGGGCGTGGACCGCCCCGACCCCGGACAGGGCCTTGGCGCAGAGCCAGACCTCGCCGATCCCGCAGTGGTGGCATTCCCCGCAGGACGGAGCCCAGTTGAGCACCACCCCGTCGCCCGGGGCGACATGGGTCACGCCCTCCCCGACGGCGAGGACCGTCCCCGCGCCCTCGTGGCCGAGGACCGCGGGAACGGGCACCCGCATGGTGCCGTCGGCGAGGGAGAGGTCGGAGTGGCAGACGCCGGCCGCGGCGAGCCGGACCCGGACCTGTCCGGGTCCGGGATCGGGCAGCACGATCTCCCGTATCTCCAGCGGGGCTCCGACGGCGGGCAGGATGGCGGCGCGGACCATGGTCGTCGTCTCCGTCTCGTGTGTGCGGGGGCTCGGTCGCCGGGGTTCGGACCCGGCCCGGGACGTGCTCAGAACTGCAGGGACTTGGTCTGGAGGTACTCCCCCAGGCCGTGCGGGCCCAGCTCGCGGCCGACACCCGACTGCTTGTAGCCGCCGAAGGGCGCGAGCACGTTGAAGCGGCCGCCGTTGATGTCCACCTGCCCGGTGTCCATCCGGCGGGCGAACGCCACCGCCGTATCGGCGTCCGCGGCCCACACCGCGCCGCCCAGGCCGTAGACGGTGCTGTTGGCGATCCGCAGGGCCTCGTCCTCGTCCTCGTAGGAGAGGATCGCCAGCACGGGGCCGAAGATCTCCTCCTGGGCGATGGTCATGTCGGGGGTGACGTCGGCGAAGACGGTCGGGGCGACGAAGTACCCGTGCTCGTGGGGCGCGTCGAGGCCGCCCGCGACCAGGCGCGCGCCTTCCTCGACGCCCTTGCCGATGTACCCGCGCACCCGGTCGCGCTGGGTGGCGTTGACGACCGGCCCGAGGCGGGTGCCCGGGTCGCGGGGGTCGCCCGAGGGGTACTTGGCGACGGTGGCGGCCGCGAGGGCGACGGCTTCCTCGTACTGGTCCCGGTGGACGAGCATGCGGGTGAGCGCGTTGCAGCTCTGGCCGGTGTTGTTCATGACGTGTCCGACGCCCGCCGCGACGGCCTTGGCCAGGTCGGCCCCGGGCAGGATGACGTTCGCCGACTTGCCGCCGAGTTCGAGGGCGACGCGCTTGACGGCGGCGCCGGCGATGGCGCCGATCTTCCGGCCGACGGCGGTCGAGCCGGTGAAGGAGACGAGGTCGACCCCCTCGTGCTCGGCGAGCGCCTGGCCGGCGACCGGGCCGGTACCGGTGACGAGGTTGAAGACCCCGGCCGGGATGCCCGCCTCGTGCACGGCCTCGGCGAAGAGCTGTGCGGTCAGCGGGGTGTCCTCGGCCGGCTTGAGGACGATGGTGCAGCCGGCGGCGAGAGCGGGTGCCACCTTGGCAACGACCTGGTGCAGGGGATAGTTCCAGGGCGTGATCGCCCCGACCACCCCGACCGGCTCCAGGAACACGGTGGAGTTGCCGAGCCGCTCCTCGAAGGCGTACGAGGCGGCCAGCTCCGCGTACGAGGAGGCGACCGCGACGGGCGCGCCGACGTGGACGGCCTCCGCGAAGCCGATCGGGGAGCCGAGTTCGGCGGTGATGGTCTCCGCGAACTCGGCCTTGCGGGCGACGAGCACGTCCCGCAGGGCCCCGATCAGCGCGGCCCGCTCGGCCGCGGGGGTGGCCGCCCAGCCCGGGAAGGCCGCGCGGGCGGCCCGTACGGCCGCGTCCACGTCCTCGGCGCTGCCGGCGGGGACGCCGGCGATGATCTGCTCGTCGGCCGGGTTGACGACCTCGATGCGGCCGGATCCGGCGGCGGGCCGCCACTCCCCGCCGATGTACATCCCGTCGTGGGCCTTCATCGCATTCCTCCCGAGCACGCACGAGCGCGTAGACGCGCGGACCTGACGTCGCGACCACCCTACAAACTAGCGGCGGTAGTTTTCGGACGGCCAGGGGTCGCGCGGGTCAGATGATGCCGAAAAGCATCCCCGCGCCCAGGACGACGAGGGAGGTCAGGGCCGCCCATTTCACGGTGAACCGGGTGTGGTCGCCGAACTCGACCCCGGCCATGCCGACCAGGACGTAGACGGCCGGAACCAGCGGGCTGGACATGTGCAGGGCCTGGCCGACCAGGGCGGCGCGGGCGATCTCGAGCGGGGCGACCCCGTGGGCGGCGCCCGCCTCGGCCAGGACCGGCAGGACGCCGAAGTAGAAGCCGTCGTTCGACATGAAGTAGGTGAGGGGCAGGCTCAGCAGGCCGGTGACCAGGGCCATGTGCGGCCCCATGCCGTCGGGGATCGCGCCGACCAGCCAGTCGGCCATGTGCTTGACCATGCCGGTGCCGGAGAGGACGCCGGTGAACACGGCGGCGGCGAAGACCATCCCGGCGACGTTGAGGACGTTGTCGGCGTGGGCGGCGATCCGGGCCTTCTGGTCGGGCATGTGCGGGAAGTTCACCGTCAGGGCGAGCGCGGCGCCGAGGAGGAAGAGCACCGGGATGGGCAGCAGCTCCATGATCATCGCGGTGAGCAGGGCGGCGGTGAGGGCCGCGTTGAACCAGTAGAGGCGCGGGCGCAGGGTCGGCCGGCGCGGGTCCAGGCCCTGGATGTCCTCGGGCGAGGGGGCGGGGGCGGAGCCGCCGGCCTCGGGGGCGGGCGCGGGGGCCGTGTCCGTACCGGCGCCGCTGCCACCGCCGGTGCGGGAGCCGCCGGCTGCGGCCTTCGCCCCGGATCCGGCCGCGACCAGGGTCCCGGACCCCGCCCCGGCCTCGACGTCGGACTCCTCCGCGGCCGGGTCCCCGGGCAGGGCCAGGGAGCCGACGCGGCGGCGCTCGCGCAGACCCAGTGCGTAGGCCAGGACGAACACGAAGACCAGGCCGACGGCCAGGGCCGGGATCATCGGGACGAAGATGTCCGCCGCGTCGAGCTTGAGCGCGGTGGCGGCGCGGGCGGTGGGGCCGCCCCAGGGCAGGGTGTTCATGACGCCGTTGGCGGTCGCGGCGACACCGGTCATGACCACCAGGCTGAGGCCGAGCCGCTTGTAGAGCGGGTACATGGCCGAGACGGTGATCATGAAGGTGGTCGACCCGTCGCCGTCGAGGGAGACGACCGCCGCGAGGACGGCCGTGCCGACCACCACCCGCATGGGGTCGGCCTTGCAGAACCGCAGGATGGCCCGGACGACCGGGTCGAAGAGGCCGACGTCGATCATCAGACCGAAGTAGACGATGGCGAACATCAGCATGGCCGCGGTCGGCGCGAGCTTGCCGACCCCGTCGATGACGTAGTCCCCCAGGTGCGCGCCCTTGCCGGCGAACACGCAGAAGAGCGCGGGGATGAGGACGAGCGCCGCGATGGGCGACATTTTCTTCAGCATGATCAGGACCAGGAACGTCGCGATCATGGCGAAGCCGAGGAAGGTCAGCATGCAGGGAAGGTAGGTGCCGCCTCCTGGGGCCAACAAGACGTCCGAGCGTGAGCAATACGAGCAAAACCCCAGCTCAGGGCAGGGGTGTCAGGGTGACGGGGAAGCCGTTGAGCACCGCGGTGCCCGACAGCGGGTCGAGGCGGCTGCCGTCGAGGAGCTGGTTGACGTTGACCCCCGGCTCGGCGCCGGCCACCGCGAGCCGGGTGCCGCCGCGGTCGTGGCCCCAGCCGTGCGGGAGGCTGACCACGCCGGTGCGGACGGCGTCGGTGACCTCCACCGGGACGTCCACGCTGCCGCCGTCGGCGGTGACCCGGGCCCGGCCGCCGTCGGCGAGGCCCAGGCGGTCGGCGTCCCGGGGGTGGACCTGGAGGGTGCAGCGGTTGGAACCTCCGACGAGGGCCGGGACGTTGTGCAGCCAGCTGTTGTTGGACCGCAGGTGGCGGCGGCCCACGAGCACCAGGGCGGCGGGGCGTTCGGCGAGCGCCGCGCGCAGCCGGGGGAGCTCGGCCGCGATCGGGGCCGGCAGCAGCTCGATCCTGCCGCTGCGGGTCCTCAGCAGGCCGGGGAGCCGGGGCCGCAGCGGGCCCAGGTCGATGCCGTGCGGGTGCGCGAGGAGCCGTTCCAGGCTGAGCCCGCCCTCCGCCGCCTCGGGGCCGGCGGCGCCGAACAGGTCGCCGTACGGGCCGAGTCGGAGCATCAGGTCGAGTCTGCGCTCGGGCCCGTTCTCGCCCGTGAGCAGTCCCGCGAGGCGTTCCGGGTCGCTTCCGTGCAGGGGGGAGTGCCGGTCGGCGGTCTCCTTCGCGAGGGCGGCCCGGATCGCCATGTCGTCGACGGCGGAGGGCTCGGCGGAGCCGTGCGTGCCGGAGACGGCGAGGACGAGGCGGGCGAGGATCTCGCACTCGTCGAGCCGGTCCCTCTCCAGGGGGACGGCGGGCCGGGTGTAGCGGACCTGGTTGCGGACGGCGAACCCGTTGAAGGCGAAGTCGTGGTGCGCGCTCTGGGAGGGCGGCGGCGGGGGCAGGACGACGTGGGCGTGGCGGGAGGTCTCGTTCAGGTAGGGGTCGACGCTCACCATGAAGTCGAGCCCGGCCAGGGCCGCGTCGAGCCGCCGGCCGTCGGGGGCGGACAGCACGGGGTTGGCGGCGATGGCGATCAGGGCGCGGACGCGCCCCTCCCCCGGCGTTTCGATCTCCTCGGCCAGGGCGGCGGTGGGCAGCTCGCTCTTGACCTCGGGGTGCCCGCTGACCCTGCTGTGCCAGCGGCCGAGCGCGAACCCCCTGCCGGGCCCGGCGGGACGGGGCCGCGGGCCGGTGGCGGGGAGCGGGAAGAGGGCCCCGCCGGGGCGGTCGAGGTTGCCGGTGAGGACGTTCAGCACGTCGACGAGCCAGCTCGCGAGCGTCCCGTACTCCACGGTGCAGCTGCCGATCCGCCCGTAGACGGCGGCGGTCGGCGAGGCCGCGAGCTCCCGGGCGAGGGTGCGGATCTCCCCGGCCGGCAGGTCGCAGGCGGGGGCGACGGCCTCGGGAGTGAAACGGGCGAGGGCGTCGGCGAGTTCCCCGAGTCCTTCGGTGTGCTGCGCGAGCGGGCCCGGCTCGGCGAGCTTCTCCTCCAGGAGGGTGTGCGCGAGCGCCGCCAGCAACAGGGCGTCGCTGCCGGGGCGCGGCGCGAGGTGCCGGTCGGCGAGCCGGGCGGTGCGGGTGCGGCGCGGGTCGACGACGACGAGGGTGCCGCCCCTGGACCGCAGGGCCTTGAGCCGGCCGGGGAAGTCGGGGGCGGTGCACAGGGAGCCGTTGGACTCGACGGGGTTGGCGCCGATCAGCAGGAGGAAGTCCGTGCGGTCCAGGTCGGGCACCGGGATGGCGAAGGGGTCGCCGAACAGGAGCCCGCTGGAGACGTGCTTGGGCATCTGGTCGAGGGTGCTGGCGGTGAAGAGGTTGCGGGTGCCCAGGGCGCCGAGGAGCATCGGCGGGTAGAGGGCGCCGGCCATGGTGTGGACGTTGGGGTTGCCGAGGACGACGCCCACGGACTGGGCGCCGTGCTCCCGGACGAGGGCGGGGACGGCAGCGGCGACGGCCTCGAACGCCTCCTCCCAGCTCGCTTCCCGCAGCTGTCCGCCGCGCCGGACGAGGGGGGTGCGCAGCCGGTCGGGGTCGGCGTCCAGGGCGCCGAAGGCCGCTCCCTTGGGGCAGACGAAGCCGCGGCTGAAGACGTCGTCGCGGTCGCCGCGGGCGCCGGTGACGGTGGTGCCCTCGATGGTGAGGGTGAGGCCGCAGGTGGCCTCGCAGAGGGGGCAGATACGCGGGGCGGTGCGGGGCATGGACCCTCCTGGGTGCGGCAGGCGGCGACGCGGACCGGCGGAACCGGCGGGGCGCGGCGCGGGCCCGCGGGCGCCCCGAGCATACCGACCGGTAGGGAGGGTGGGGAGGGGGTTGCGGCAGCCCGTTCGGCCCCGCCGGGCGGGGCGGCCGGGTCAGTCCAGGACGCGGGCCAGGTAGGCGTGCATCATCGCCCGGGTCTCGTCGATGATCCCGGGGTCCCCGGCCGGGTCGGACCGGAAGGCCAGCTGGACGAGGGCGTCGGTCGCCTCGACGGCCACCAGGACAGCCCGTTCGAGGGCCGGGTCGGGGGTGAGCCCGAGGTGGGCGCACAGGAGTCCGGTGAGGCGGGCCGCGACCTGGTGGTTGGGGTCGGCGGCGGGGCCCTCCGCGGGCGGGGCGGGCACCCCGAAGTCGACCAGGGCGAAGCCGGGGACGGTGCGTTTCATGGCCAGGTACTCGTCGAGCACGGCGTCGACGACGGGCCGCCAGTGGGCGGCGGGGAGCAGGGCGAGCCGCGCGGTGACGCCCTCGGCGTAGCGGTCGAGGTTGCGCCGGGCCAGGGCGGCGGCCATCGCCCGCTTGTTGCCGAAGAAGCGGTAGACCGAGCCGATGGGGACGCCGGCGCGCAGGGCGACGGCGCGGGTGCTGAGGTTCTCGTACCCGGTCTCGTCGAGGAGTTCGGCGCAGGCGTCGAGGATCCGGGCGAGACGGTCGGCGCTGCGCTGCTGGACGGGGGTCCGGCGCAGGGGGTGGGCGGGAGGCACGGGATCCATCATGCCCTTCCTGGCGGCGCTCAGTTCAAGAGGAGGGTGAGCCCGCCGATCGTGTACGTGATCATCAGCGCCAGCAGGGGCAGTTGTCCGGCGACGGCCCTGGCGGGCGGGAAGAGGCGTACGGAGCGGTCGTGGGCGGCGATCACACCGAGTACGTGCCCGGCGACGACGGCGACGACCTGGAGGGCGGCGAGGCCGCCGGGACCCAAGGGGGGACTGGGCTCGGAGGCGTTGTCAGTGCCCAGTGCCATGCTTACTGTGCGTGGTCCTTCGGTGACGAGGAGGGAGAAGTAGTGGGCGATGAGATAGCCGAGGGCGATCGGCACGAGTGAGTGCGCGAAGGCGGTCAGCGGGCGGGGGTGCGGGCCGCTGACGAGGCGGGTGGCTCCTGCGCACAGGCAGTACAGGGTGGCGACGAGGGCGATGGAGGCGAGCAGTCCGAGCGTGGCCGCGGCGGTGCGGCCGAGGGGGGAGGTCTGAGTGGCGTTGATCCAGGAGGGGTTGTCGGAGAAGCCGTCGTAGGCGGTGGAGCCGAGCAGGACGCAGACGGTGGCGACGAGTCCGGGCCGCTCGGGCGTCGCGTCGAGTCCGTGGAAGGGGTTGCGCAGGACGAGGCGGCCGTCGTCGCGGCGGCCCAGGGGGGAGAGCCGGGACAGGAGGTCGGAGTAGGCCTCGAAGGCGTCGGCGCCGGTGAACCAGCCCTCGCCGAAGCGGGCGGCGAGCAGCAGGTGCACGGCGGCGTAGCAGGTGAGGGCGGTCAGGAGGGAGGTGGTGGATGCGGGATCCGGTGAGACCAGTTCGAGCCAGGTGAAGGCGAACAGTCCGGCGGCGGCGGGCCATTGGCCGAGTCCGGGCGGCAGGGGGCGGCCGGCTCCCGGCGGGCGGTGGCGGGCCCGGCTGAGGAGGCGGTGCAGGGTGCGGAGCGGGTTGAGCAGGCGCCAGACGGGGCCGAGGAGGAGGGAGGCGGGCACGAGTCCGACCCACAGCAGGACGTAGACGGCGCCCGGAGCGGGGTTGCGGGCGGGGTCGTCGGGACCGAGGAGGAGGTGGAGGAGCACGGCGAGGGCTGCGGCGAGACCCAGCCCGCGCAGGGCGGTGCGGGTGGCCGGCGCGTCGGCCGCCCGCTGGAGCCCGGCGGGCAGGGCGAGTCCGGAGCGGTCGCCGCGGAAGCGGGAGGCGGACCAGAGCAGCCCGAGTGCGAGGAAGGAGACGAAGAGCGCGGCGAAGGCGCCGGCGAAGGCGTAGAAGGGGGAGATCGGCAGGTCGTGCTGGGAGCCGATCCCGTGCGCGAGGAGGGTCGAGGGGTCGGCCGGGTGGAGGACCACGCCCTGGCCGCCCCCGGGGCCCGGCCCCGGCAGCACGCCCGGACCGGCCGCACCCGGACCGCCCGCACCGGACGCGGCCGCGAGGGACCCAGCCGGGTCAGGCCCGGCCGGGAGGGACCCAGCCGGGAGGGGCCCGGCCGGGAGGGGCCCGGCCGGGAGGGGCCCGGCCGGAACGGGACCGGCCGTCAGGGCCTCCGCCCAGCCGGGGCCGGGGCCCCGGCCGGCCCCGTGCGGGAGCGCCGTCGGGAGGGCCGTCCCTGCCGTGTGGCCCGGGGTCATCGGACGAGGAGTTGGGTCAGGACGAGTCCGGACTCGTGGGTCTCGACCTCGAAGAGGCCCGTGCGGTCGGCCGTCAGGACCAGGGTGGCCTCCTGGCCCGCCGGCAGGGCGAGTTCCTTGTCGTAGCCGTGGACGTGCAGGGTGTCGGCGCGGTCGCTGGTGACGCGCAGGGCTATCCGCTCGCCGCGCTTGAGCTCGGTGCGGCCGGTGGGCGGGGACACCTTGCCGCCGCGGACGGTGAGGGTGACGGTCCGGTCGGCCTCGGGGGCCTGCGGGGGCGCCGGGGAGCCGGTCGGGGCGGGTGCGGGGTGGCCGTGGGCGTCCTGGCCCGGGGGGCCCGCGGTCAGCTGCACCGCCGACTCGACCGGCTTGCCGGCGACGGCCCAGGCGGTGTGGTCGTCCGCGTAGAGGCGGACGGTCAGGGTGTGCGGGCCCTGGGGCACCTGCGCCGCGGGCAGGTGGAACCAGGGGCCGTACACGCGGGCCAGCTTGTGGCCGTCGAGTTCCAGGTGGGCGTGGCCGGCGCCGGGGAGGGCGGCGCCGCCGGTGCTGTCGGGGGTGAAGCGGAAGCCGGTCACGGCCAGCTGGAGGTTCCACCCGTCCTCGGAGTCGGGGCGGGCGGTGAGCCGTACCTCCGGTGCGCCCTGGGCGGGGACCTCGCGCAGGCGGTGCCCGCTGCCGTCCTGGGCGTCGAGCAGGGTGCCGGCCTCACCGGAGGCCTGCTGGTGGGTGGTGCCGGGTTTGTGGTGGGTGGTGGCCCGGCCGCCGCAGCCGGTGGCGGCGCCGCCCACGAGCACCAGGAGCAGGGCGGCCAGCGCGGCCGTGCGGGCGGGGCGGCGGCGCGGGCGGGCCCGGCGGGCGGCGGCCCGGCAGGTGTGGCACGGGATGCGGGGCTCGGCGGGGTCGGTCACTGCGGGTCTCCGGGGGTCGGGCCGGGGCGGGGGGCCGCGGTGTCGCGGGCCGGGGCGGGGCCTGCCGGGACGGGGATGCGGTCACCGGCCGGGCCGCCGCCGGGGCCGGCGGGGCGGGCCGGGGCGGCCGGGCCGGCGGGGCGGGCGGAGGCCACGACGGCCCACAGCACCCACACCACCGCCACCAGGGCCCGTATCCAGGCGGGGCTCAGCGGGATCCAGGGGATCATCAGGACGGCCTTGTCGAAGGCGTCGAGCAGGGTCAGGGCGCCCAGGAGCAGGGTGAGGCGGGCCAGCCAGGGGCGTGCGGGGCGCAGGGCCAGGCCGGTGCCGGTCCACCACAGGCCGAGGAGGAGCAGGGCCAGGGCCGGGACGGGGGTGTGGGTCAGGGACGTCGTGGAGCCGGCGACGTCCAGGGCCAGGCCCGCCAGGCCCGCCACGGCGGCCGCCGTGCCCAGCCGCGAGCGGCGCAGGCGGCGCCCCCACAGGACCCCGCCGACCAGCAGCAGGACCGCCGCCACCGCCAGGGCGATCTGGGTCTCCACCCGCTCCAGGCCCCGGGCGCCGTACCAGTCGCAGCCGGCGGGGAGCTTGCGGGCCTGGACGTTGTAGTCGGCGCAGACCAGCAGCTGGGTCAGCTTGACCGGTTCGCCCACGAGCCGGGCCGAGGAGCCGCTGACCTGGCCGCGTTCCTTCCCGCACTGCGGGAGGGTGCCCGGGGTGGAGCCGTCGGGGCCGTCCTGCCAGCAGTTCCCGCGGCCCTGGCCGTCCCACCACACGTCGCTGCCGTTGGGGCGGGAGGCGCCGGACCGGTCCTTGCCCAGGACGTTGCCCGCGTACCGGTTGTGGTGGGAGGTGTCGGTCTGCTTGGACCACTTCTCCTCACCGCGGATGAAGGCCGGCACGGCGCTGAGGAAGAACCCTGCGCGCCGGTGCCCGTAGACCCAGTTGTCCTCGTAGACGTTCCAGTTGCCGCCGGCGGTGATGATGCCGGTGCCGGGCGGCATGGAGATCTGCGGACACACCACGCCCTGCTCGTAGCCGCGCTCGACGGGCGGCTTGGCGCAGGTGCCGTCCGCGACGTAGTGGTAGTAGTCGGCGTTGTTGTCGTGGATCAGGTTGCGCTCGAAGCGGGCGTGGTTCTGCGGGAGGCCGGGGTGGCCGGGGAAGGCGCTGTCCATCGACGCGCCGCCCATGTTCTGGTCGAACTCGTTGTCGTGCACCCAGACCGAGTCCCCGGCGGTGCCGGAGTAGCCGACCATGTTGTGGTGGCTGCGGCAGCCGGTGATCTCGATGGAGTAGCGGGGCACGTCGTAGCCGCGGCCGTCGTTGATGTCGGACGCGCTGCCGGGGTAGATGCCGGAGTCGCCGTTGCCGTAGGACTCGCAGTTCTTGTAGAGCCCGTGGTCGCTGGCGAAGGTCAGGAAGCCGTACTCGTCGTTCCAGCGGGTCAGTACGTCGTCGATGGCGAAGCCGTCGGCCGCGAGCACGTACAGGGAGTTGAAGGTGGTGCGCTGCGCGGTGAAGTTGCGGAAGTAGACGCCGTCGGACTTGTCGGCGCGGATGGCGTTCAGCTTCTGGTACTTGGCGTCGATGACGACGTCCGTGCGGGCGGCCCCGGTCCCCTCGATCTGGAGGTCCTTCTTGCCGAGGATCGCGACGAGGTTCTGGTTGTGGCGGCACTGCTCCTGCTGCTCGTACGACAGGATCTGGTAGCCGAGCGCGGAGTTGGGGGCCTTCAGGTGCGCGCACTCCCCCGCGGGCTTGGGGAGGGAGGGCTCCTCCTCGTAGAGGCCGGGGAGGAGCGCGATGTTCATCCCGGGCCGGTCGACGGCGTCCACGGCCTCCTGGAGGTGGCGGTACCCGCTCGTCGCGCAGCGCTCGTAGAGGGTGAGGTTGCGCTGTCTGAGCTGTTCGGGGAAGCCGGCGATGCGGCGTTCGAAGTCGGCCCGGTCGGTCTTGCAGACCAGCAGGTCGGGCTCTGCGGCGCGGTAGCGCGGTACGGATCCGGAGCCGTCGGGGAGAGCGACGGGGCGCTCCTCGTGCGCGCGTGCTGCGGGCGCGGCGGCGAGGAGGGACAGGAGCGCGAGGAGGGCGGCGAGGAGCGCCGCCGGCACGGCAGGGAACCTGCGGGTCCACGACATGCGCGAGAGAGTAGAGCAATGTTCACCTTTTCGGATCCCCCCGTGCACGATCCCGGCGGGCGGTGACCGGATCGTTGTGCGGCCCCGCAGGCCGCCGGGCACACGGCCGCCTCCCGCCCCCGGCGCGCCCCGGACGATCCCCCGGCCGGGCCCCGGACGATCCCCCGGCCGGGCCCCGGGCGATCCCCGGCCGGGCCCTGGCCGGAAAGACGGCGTTGACGTGCGGCGCGCGGAATCCTACTGTCGACCATAGGATTCCTTCGACGGAGCGGGAGCAGCCCATGAGTGAGCAGGCCAGGAAGACGGCGCAGGCGCTGGAGTACCTCACCGGCTTCGGCAACGAGCACAGCTCGGAGGCCGTGCCCGGCGCTCTCCCGGACGGCCGCAACTCCCCCCAGCGCGCCCCCCTCGGCCTCTACGCCGAGCAGCTCAGCGGCAGCGCCTTCACCGAGCCGCGCCGCCACAACCGCCGCTCCTGGCTCTACCGCATCCGCCCCTCCGCCGCACACCCGGCCTTCACCCGCGTCGACAACGGCGCCCTGCGCACCGGGCCCTTCACCGAGACCGTCGCGGACCCCAACCGGCTGCGCTGGAACCCGCTGCCCGACCCGGCCCCCGGCACCGACTTCCTGGCCGGCCTGTGGACCCTCGGCGGCAACGGCGACGCCACCCAGCGCACCGGCATGGCCGTCCACCTCTACTGCGCCAACGCGGACATGACCGACCGCGTGTTCAGCGACTCGGACGGCGAGCTGCTGATCGTCCCCGAGCGCGGCGGCCTGCTGCTGCGCACCGAGCTGGGCCTGCTGAGCGCCGGGCCCGGCGAGGTGGCGCTGATCCCGCGCGGCGTCCGCTTCCGCGTCGAGCTGCTGGACGGCGACGCCCGCGGCTACGTCTGCGAGAACTACGGCCAGCCCTTCGAGCTGCCGGACCTGGGGCCGATCGGCGCCAACGGCCTGGCCGCCGCCCGCGACTTCCGGGCGCCGGCGGCCGCGTACGAGGACAGCGAGCGCCCGACCGAGGTGGTCAACAAGTTCTGCGGCAACCTCTGGGCCGCGACCTACGACCACTCCCCGCTCGACGTGGTCGCCTGGCACGGCACGCACGTCCCGTACGTCTACGACCTGCGGAAGTTCAACGTCATCGGGTCCATCAGCCACGACCACCCCGACCCGTCCATCTTCACGGTCCTGACCTCGCCCTCCGACACCCCGGGCCTGGCGGGCGTGGACTTCGTGGTGTTCGCCCCGCGCTGGCTGGTGGGCGAGGACACCTTCCGCCCTCCGTACTTCCACCGGAACGTGATGAGCGAGTACATGGGCCTGATCGAGGGGGCCTACGACGCCAAGGCCGAGGGCTTCGTCCCCGGCGGCGGCTCGCTGCACAACATGATGTCCGCGCACGGACCCGACCGGGAGACCTTCGACCGGGCCAGCGCCGCCGAACTCAAGCCGCAGAAGATCGACGACGGCCTGGCCTTCATGTTCGAGACCCGCTGGCCGATCACCGCCACCGCCCAGGCGGCCGGCGCGGACCACCTCCAGCGCGGATACGACGACGTCTGGGCGGGTCTGGAGCGCCACTTCCGCGCCTAGTATTCGCCCTGCCCCCGCACCGCTCCGCCGGCCGCCCCGGCTGCGGAGCCAGCCCGTACGGAGAACCACCCGTGACCGCGTTCGCACCCGACTCCCTGGTACTGAACCGGAAGCTGCCGCTCTGGTACCAGGTGTCACAGTCGCTGCGCGCCTCGATACTCGGCCGCACCCCGGACGCCTCGCTGCGCCTGCCGACCGAGGAACAGCTCGCCGAGCACTACGGGGTGAGCGTGCTGACGATGCGCCAGGCGCTCAAGGAGCTGGAGGGCGAGGGCCTCATCAGCCGGCACCGGCGGCGCGGAACCTTCATCGAGCCGGGCGCCCGCCGCAGCGCCCCGGTGCGGCTGCTCGGGTCGGTCGACGCGATCGTGGCCCAGCAGTCGGGCGAGCGGACGACGGTTCTCGGCCATGAGCGGACGCCGGTGTCCGGGGAGCTGCTGGAGCACTTCCCGGACCTGGCGGAGGTGGTCACGTACCGCCGTCTGCGGCGCGACGGCCAGAGCGGGGAGCCCACGAACTGGGCGGAGAACGCGGTGCGCCCCGAGCTCGCCGAGGCGGTGGACCTCGCCGACCTGGAGCGCTGGCCGATGACCAAGGTGCTGCGCGACGTCGTCGGCGTGCGGATCAGCCGGATCACGGACACCGTCGAGGCCCGCCTGGCCGACCCGGAGACGGCCGAACTGCTCCAGGTGCCGCTGCTGAGCCCGATCCTGCACTACACGGGCGTGACGTACGGGGAGGACGGGCGGGTGGCCGACGTGGCCCGGATCCGCTACCGGGGCGACCGGTTCTCCTTCACGGTCACCGTCGACGCGCCCTGAGCGGCGCCCCGGGGGCGCGCGCTACTTCTGCTGCTCGTTCTCCTCGGTGAGGCGCTCCCCCTCGGCCTGCGACGGGGTGGTGCGCATCGTCTGGGGGTGGTGGCGCTGTTCCTTCTGCTTCTCGTCCATGTCCTCGTCGAGCCGCTCGCCCTCGGCCTGCGAGGGGGTCGAATACTCGTCGTACTGACTCATGGCCGACTCCTCGGTCGGTACGGATGCGTACGTACGTGACGGACGCGTACACAAGGAGCGTAACCCTTCGGCCAGGACACGGCCCGGCCCCGGCGGCCCGTCGCTACCATCGGCCGGGTGAGCGACGACGTACCGCTGCTGGACGATCTGATGCCCTGGTCCGTGAGCGGCCTGCGCCTGGGCCGCGCCTG
Source organism: Streptomyces sp. NPDC093801 (assembly GCF_040701585.1). Taxonomy (NCBI): domain Bacteria; kingdom Bacillati; phylum Actinomycetota; class Actinomycetes; order Kitasatosporales; family Streptomycetaceae; genus Streptomyces; species Streptomyces sp. NPDC093801. Next base: position 60,928 of record NZ_JBFBDP010000024.1, read on the forward strand.
GGTCGCGGCCCCCGATCCGGCGACGCTGCGCGCCCGCTGGACGGCCCTGACCGGGGCCGAAGGGCCGGAGCGCGAGGCGCTGTTCCGCCCGAGCCGGATCCGTACGCCCTCGGCCGGCGCGGCCGCCCTGCCGGGGCAGCGCTCGGCCACCGCCCGCTTCGCGGACGACCCCGGCCCCTTCCCGGACCCCGTACGGGTGCTCCGCGCACCCTTCGACGAGCAGTGGCTGCTGCCGGACCAGCGGCTGATCGACGCGGCCCGCCCCGAGCTGTGGCGGGTCCTGGACGCGCAGCAGCTGTTCCTGCTGGAGGCCCCCGGCCCGCTGGTCACCGCCCACCTCCCGGCCGGCCGGCTCGGCCGGATCCGCCCGCTGCACCGGCGCCCGGGCGGCGCCGAACCGAACCTCGCGCCGGGCCTGCCCGCCCTGCTGGGCGCACGCCACGGCGGCTGGGCCGCCCCGGAGGACGTGCTGTGCTGGATCCTCGCCGCCGGGCGCCCCGGACCCCTGGGGTACGAGGTCCCGCTCCCCGCCGACCCCGAGCGCTGGCGGGCCGGGCTGGAACTGGGCCACCGGCTGCTCGCCGCCCAGCTGCGCGGGGCCCGCGGCGGGGAGCCGCCCCGGCTGCCGGGCGGGCGGCGCCCGTACGTCCGGGCGGCGGTGACGGCCTGGCCGCGGGAGCTCGCGTACGACGCGGAGACCGAGACGCTGTCGGTCGGGGACGGGGCCGTCTCCCCCGTCCCGGCGGGGGCCTGGGAGTACGAGGCGCAGGGCGTGCGGGTACTGGAGTCCTGGTTCGCCGCCCGCACCGCGCACCGGGATCCGGGGGTGCGGGGCCTGGAGGGGTTCGGGCCGGCCGAGTGGCCGCAGGCCTGGACGTCGGAGCTGCTCGCGCTGGTGACGACCCTGGCGCTGCTGGCCGATCTGGCGCCGGAGCGGGCGGCGTTCGCGCCCGGCCCGCTGCTCCCCGCCGCCGAGCTGGCGGCCGCCGGGGTGCTGCCGCCGCCGCGCTGGTCGCGCCGTCCGGCGTCGGTGCTGGACCACCAGGAGGAGGGCCCGGGCGGGCAGTTCGCGCTCCTCTGAGGACGGGCCGCGGGTGCCGTGCGACGGCCTGCGGCGCCCTCCCTCCGGCCACCGCCGGGAGGTGCCCCCGGGGGCTGCGCCCCCGGACCCCCGCGCCTCACACGCCGACCGGGCGGGCAGGCCCGGCGGGCCCCCGCCCGCGCCCTATGCCCCCCACGCCCCCAGCAGGCGGGTCAGCGAGCGGTCGAAGACGGCGTCCATGTCCAGGCCGGCCCCCGGGACCGGGCCTCCCGCCGTGAGGACGGCCGTCAGGTGCGGGTACTCCCCCGTCGCCAGCCGGGAGCCGAGCCAGGCCGTGCGGACGCTCTGCTCGGCGCTCTCGCTCCAGGGCAGTGAGCGGGCCCGTTCCGCCATGGCCAGCTCCCCCGCCACGAAGGTGGCCACGCTGCCGTTGACCGCGGCGACCAGCTCCAGCTTCTCGCCCCCGGACACCTCCAGCGGCTCCAGGCAGGCCAGGCTGTGCTCGAGGTAGCGCAGGGCGTGCGGGCTGAAGCCGTAGACCGGGCTCAGCAGCCGGGGCAGCCACGGGTGGCGGTGCATCAGGGCCCGGCCCTGGCGGGCCAGGGCGAGCAGGTCGGCCCGCCAGTCGCCGGTCGGCGGGGTCAGCTCGTACTCGGCGCTGACGGCGTCGACCATCAGCTCGTACAGGTCCTCCTTGCGCGGGACGTAGTTGTACAGGGACATCGTCCCGGCCCCGATCCCGGCGGCCACGCGCCGCATGGAGACCGCCTCGACCCCCTCGGCGTCGGCGATCCGGACCGCCTCGGCCGCGATCGAGTCACGGCTGTGCGCGGGCCGGGGCCCGCGGCCGGCCCGCTGCGGGCGGGCCCAGATCACTTCGGGTTCAGCGGGACGCCCGCCGGCTGCCATCGGTCACATCACCTCGTCGTCTCGCGACCCTTGCCCCCATCTTAGTTACGTACACCGTACGGAGTGAGGTAGGGTGCGGCGCATGACGACTACGTACGCTGTACTTAGTGAAGGTCTGGAGAAGTCCTACGGCGAGGTCCGGGCCCTGAGCGGGCTGGACCTGGCCGTCCCGGAGGGCACCGTCTGCGGACTGCTGGGCCCCAACGGCGCGGGCAAGACCACCGCCGTACGGATCCTCACCACGCTCACCCCGCCCACCGCCGGGCGCGCCCGGGTCGCGGGCCACGACGTCGCCCGCGACCCGGGCGCCGTGCGCCGCCGCATCGGGGTCACCGGCCAGTACGCCTCCGTCGACGGGGACCTGACGGGCCGGGAGAACCTCCGGCTCTTCGCCCGCCTCGCCGGACTGCGCGGGCGCGCCGGGCGCGAGCGCGCCGACGGGCTGCTGGAGCGCTTCGGGCTCACCGAGGCCGCCGACCGGGTCGTCTCGACCTGGTCGGGCGGCATGCGGCGGCGGCTGGACCTGGCCGCCGGGCTGATCACCCGCCCCCGCGTGCTGTTCCTCGACGAGCCCACCACCGGCCTGGATCCGGCGGCCCGCGAGCAGATCTGGACGGCGGTGCGGGCCCTGGCCGACGAGGGCACCACCGTGCTGCTCACCACCCAGTACCTGGAGGAGGCCGACCGGCTCGCGGACGACATCGTGCTCGTCGACCGCGGCCGGGCCGTCGCCACCGGCACGCCCGCCGCCCTCAAGTCCCGGATCGGCGCCCGCGCCGAGGTCGCCGTCGCCGAGCCGCCCGCCCTCGCCGGCGCGGCCGTGGTCCTCGACCGGCTCACCCGCGGCCGGCCCGCCCTGGACGAGGAGCGCCTGACCGTCGGCGTGACCGTCCTGGACCCCGCGCTCACCCTGCCCCGGATCATCCGCGAGCTCGACGCCGCCGGGATCCCGGTGACCGACGCGAGCCTGCGCCCGCCCACCCTCGACGAGGTGTTCCTGCGCCTCACCCGGATCCCCTCCGCCGCTCCCGCGGCCGACAAGGAGAACGCGGCATGACCACCCTGCTCCCGGACGGCGGCGCCGTCCTCGCCCGCCAGCTGCAGAAGGCCCGGCACGCCCCGGCCCTGCTGGTCCTGATGCAGACCATGCCGGTGACGATGCTGCTGTTCTTCGGCTACGTCTTCGGCAGCGCGCTCGCCATGCCCGGCGCCGAGTACCGGGAGTTCCTGGTGCCCGGGCTGCTCGCCGCCACCGCCGCGAACGGCCTGATGACCGGCATGTTCACCGCCGCGCAGGACGCCCACCGCGGGGTGATGGACCGTTTCCGCACCCTGCCGATGAGCCGGGGCGCCGTCCCGCTGGGACAGACGGCCGCCGACCTCCTCACCACGGCGGTGTCGATGGTCCCGCTGATGCTGGTGGGACTGGCGATGGGCTGGCGGGTGGAGAACGGGCTGCCCGGCGCGCTGGGGGCGCTCGGCGTCCTGCTGCTGTTCCGCTTCGCCTCCGCCTGGGCGGGCACGTACCTGGGGCTGGTGAGCCGCAGCGAGGAGGCCGCCGGCCAGCTGGGCAGCGCCACGTTCGTGCTGCCCATGCTGTCCAGCGCCTACCTGCCGACGGCGGGCCTGCCCGGCTGGCTGAGGACGGTCGCGGAGTGGAACCCGATCAGCTCCGTCGCCACCGCCGTGCGGGCGCTGTGCGGGAACGCGGGCGGCACGGCCGCGCCGGGCGCGGCCTGGCCCGCGGCGCACCCGGTGGCGGGGGCGGTGGTGTGGTCGCTGCTGCTCCTGGCCCTGTTCGCGCCGCTCGCCACGCGCCGGTTCGCCCGCGGCCAGGGCTGAGCACGCGCACGGGAGGGCCACGGGAGGGGGGTGACAGACCCCACCCCCACCCGGTAGGCAGGGGCCCATGGCTACCGAACCCCTCCCCTTGGCCGGCCTCACCGTCGTCGCCGTCGAACAGGCCGTCTCCGCCCCCTTCGCCACCCGCCAGCTCGCCGATCTCGGCGCCAGGGTGATCAAGGTGGAGCGGCCCGACGGCGGCGACTTCGCGCGCGGCTACGACACCGCCGCCCGCGGCCTGGCCTCGCACTTCGTCTGGGCCAACCGGGGCAAGGAGTCCCTCTGCCTGGACCTGAAGGACCCGCGCGGCCTGGAGGTGCTGCACGCCCTGCTGGAGGGAGCCGACGTGTTCGTCCAGAACCTGGCGCAGGGGGCCGCCGCCCGCCTGGGGATCGACGCGGCCGCGCTGTGCGCCCGCTACCCGCGGCTGGTGGCCGTGGACATCTCCGGCTACGGCGACGGGGGCCCGTACGCCCACAAGCGCGCCTACGACATGCTCGTGCAGTGCGAGGCGGGGCTGGTCTCGGTGACCGGGACGCCCGAGCGGCCCGTGAAGGCGGGCATCCCGGCCGCCGACATCGCGGCCGCCATGTACGCGTTCTCCGGGGTGCTCGCGGCCCTGCTGCGGCGCGGGACCACCGGGCGCGGCGGGCCGGTGGAGATCTCGATGCTGGAGTCGCTCGCCGAGTGGATGGGACATCCGCTGCACCACACGATGCACGGCGGGGAACAGCCCGTACGGACGGGCCTGGCGCACGCCGTGATCGCGCCGTACGACGCCTACGCGACGGCGGACGGGGACCGGGTCCTGCTGTCGGTGCAGAACGACCGCGAGTGGCGCCGGCTCGCCCGCGAGGTGCTGGAGCGGCCGGAGCTGGCCGAGGACCCGCGGTACGCGACCAACGCGGCCCGCACCCGGGGGCGGGAGGACACCGACGCGGTGGTGGCCGGGGTGCTGGGCAAGCTGCCGGCCGGGGAGGCCGTGGAGCGGCTGGAGGCGGCCGGGATCGCCTGTGCGCGGCTCAACTCGGTGGCACAGCTGGCCGGTCACCCGCAGCTGTCCGCGCGGGACCGCTGGCGTGAGGTGGATTCGCCGGCGGGCCCGCTGCGGGCGCTGCTGCCGCCGATCGGACTGCCGGGGGGCGCGGAGGCGCGGATGGGAGCGGTGCCCGCGCTCGGCGAGCACACCGACGCCCTGCTGCGCGCCCTGGGGATGACGGACGCGCGGATCGCGGAACTGCGCGGGGACGGTGTGGTCGCCTGAGGCCTGGGCGCCGGGGGATCCGGCGCGGTGCGCGCCGGAGGACGCCGGATGGAGGGGACGGGGCCGGGGTGCAGCCGGACGGGCCGGCTGCGCTACGGGGACGGTCGCTGGGGACGGTTACGCGCGACGGCTGCCGAAGAGGGTGCGCCGCAGCCTGCGCAGCGGCGCGAACAGCGCGACGCGCGCGCTCCGGCTCCGCTGGACGTGGGTGTGGTCGCGCGAGGTGAGCTCGCGCATCAGCAGGGTCGCCTCGGCCACTTCGTGGCGCGGGGCGGCGGGTCCGCCCAGCACCGCGAGATGGCGGTCGAGGCGCGAGCTGACCGCGCTGCTCCCGCAGGTGATGGCAGGCACGCGGGGCGGCCTGCTGCGCATTGCTATCTGTTCCATGTCTCTCCCCACCCGTACGAGGGCACCCGGCCCGGGCAGGGTAACCCTATCGCCTGCGCAATGTCCTCGGGTATCCCGGTGGTGTGAATTACCCCTGTGAGTACGGGTAGTTGACGATTACTCAGCGGAGTCGACCGTCACTCTCCGTACGAAGCGCGGCACTTGGCGACACGCTCCGTGAGGGCTGCACGGAGTGCCGTCACGACGGGGGCCACCGGAGGCCCGCTGCGCTAACTTGGAGTGATCACCCGGTGACGCAGGGGGGAATCACGTGCGTGCGAACGATGGCGGGGAGTCCGGGCGTGTCATCGCCGGCCGGTACCGGCTGCTCGGGCCACTGGGCCGCGGCGGCATGGGCGTCGTGTGGCGCGCCCGGGACGAGGTGCTGGCGCGGGAGGTCGCGGTCAAGGAGGTCCGGGCACCCGCCGGACTGGACCCGGCCGAGGTCGCGCGGCAGTACCGGCGGCTGGAGCGGGAGGCCTGGGCCGCGGCCCGGGTCTCGCACCGCGGGGTCGTGACGGTCTACGACGTGGCCACCGAGGACGGCCGGCCCTGGATCGTGATGGAGCTGGTGCGCGGGCTCTCGCTGGCGGAGGTGCTGGAGGGCGAGGGCCCGATGACCCCGCAGCGGACCGCGCACCTCGGCGAGCAGGTGCTCGCGGCGCTGCGCTCGGCGCACGGGGCGGGGGTGCTGCACCGGGACGTGAAACCCGCCAACGTACTGGTCGCCAATGACGGGCGGGTGGTACTGGGCGACTTCGGGATCGCGAGCCTGTCGGGCTCCTCGCCGATCACCATGACGGGCGAGGTGGTCGGCTCTCCCGAATACCTGGCCCCGGAACGGGCGTTGGGGCACGAGCCCGGCCCGGAGTCGGACCTGTGGTCGCTCGGGGTGATGCTGTACGCGGCCGTGGAGGGGGTCTCGCCCTTCCTGCGGGACAGCCCGGTGGCCACGCTGGAGGCCGTGGTGGACGGGGAGTTGCCCCCGCCCCGGCGGGCCGGCCCGCTGGCGCCGGTGCTGGAGGGGCTGCTGCGCAAGGACCCTGCGGCGCGGCTGCCCGCGGCGGAGGCGGCCCGGATGCTGCGGATCGTCGGCGCGGGCGGCGCCGTCCGGGACCCGGGCGGGCCGGTGTGGGACCCCGGGGCGCCGACGGTGGTGGCGGCGCCGTACGAGGGTGCCCACGGAGGGCCGTACGGCGGGGCCCCGGCTCCGGCGGCTCCGGCTCCCGCTCCCGCCTTCGCGCAGCCGTCGGGGCACGGCGGGGCCGGGGCGGTGCTGGCCGTCGCGGTCGTGGTGCTGCTGGGAGTGCTCGTGCTGCTGGTGTGGCTGCTGGTGCGCGACACCGGGGGCGGGAGCGGGAGCGGTGCGGGCGGGCCCGCCGGGAGTCCGGCCGGCCCGGAGCGGCCCTCGGCGTCCGCGCCGGCTTCCGCGTCCCCGCCGCCGTCCCCGCCGGCGTCCACGGGGCCCGCGCAGAACGTCACCCTGTACGTGCACACCCTGCGCGCCGCGTATGCCGGCAGCTGCCCGCCGCCGGCGACCGGTGTGCCGGCGTTCACCGCGACCATCGAGGTGGCCGTGACGCCCGCCGTGGTGGAGTACCGCTGGGCCCGGCTCGACGGGTCGACGTCCGCGACGCCGTGGCAGAGCATCACGTACGAGGCGGGCGGGGCGCGGACCCGTCAGATCGACCACGACGAGCCCGTGGGCCGGGCGGGCGGGGACGTGCAGGACGCGGTGCGGCTGGAGGTGCGCGCCCCGCAGCTGAAGACCTCGGCCTGGCTGGAGTTCTCCGTGGCCTGCGAGAAGGGGGCCCCGACGGGCGGGGCCTCCTCGCCCGCTCCCGCGAGCCCCTCGGGCCCGGCCGCCGGGACGCCGGCGCCGACCTCCGGGTCGGCGCCGGCGGGGAGCCCGGCGGCCGTCCCTCAGGCCTTGCCGCTGAACACCGGGAGGTAGCCGCCGGACTGTCCGGCGGCGGTGGGGTGGTACGACTCGCCGATGTTGGTCCAGTTGACGCTGTGCAGCCACGCGTCCCCGGAGCAGATCTCGTGGCCGGTGAAGGCCCCGGCGACCGGGGCGAAGGCGAACCCGTGGTCGGCGGCGCGCTTGGCGATGGCGGCGTTGAGGTAGTCGGACGCCCCGTTGATGGCGGAGCGCTCGCCCTCGGTGAGTCCGGCGATGCAGCTGCCGTTCAGCTTGTAGAACCGGGGATAGCCGAGCACGACCACCTTGGCGGAGGGCGCACGGCCGCGGATGGCGTCGTAGACCTGGTCGAGCTGGCCGGGGAGGGTGGAGTCGACGTACGCCTTGGCCTGGTTGACGCGGTTGACACAGGTGGACTCGGACTGCAGGACGCAGGTCGTCATGACGTCCGAGAACCCGGCGTCGTTGCCGCCGATGGTGATGCTGACCAGGTCGGTGCCGGAGTTGAGCGGGCCGAGCTGGCCGGAGAGGACGTCACCCGTCCGGGCACCCGAACAGGCGGTGAAGGAGAAGGTCTGCGGGGAGTGGGCGGCGGCCCACAGGGCCGGGTAGGCGCGGTTGGTGCGCTTGCAGTTGCCGCTGGCGCTGTCGTAGTTCCCGGCGCCGACGCCGGAGGAGTACGAGTCGCCGAGGGCGACGTAGCCGAAGTCGGCCTGGGCGGAGGCCTGTCCGGCGCCGAACAGGGCGGCGCCCGCGGCGAGGACCAGTGAGGAGGCGAGGGAGGCGAGGCGCGACATTCTCATGCTCATGTGTGCGGCTCCTTGTGGGGGTTGCTCCTCAGTCGTTGGTACAAGCAGCCGGGGATGGCCGGAAGTGTTCATGCCAAGAATTTTCGGGGCGGGGTTGGCGTCGGAATCTTCACGTCCGATGCGTTTGAAGGGGGAACCCGGCCACCCGATCCGGCGAAACACGGGTGCGGGAGCACAGTTCGTGCCGGATCATGGGCGCCATGCCAGCAGACCCGCATGACGCGCTGCCGATCCGGCTCCACGTGGACGACAGTGACTCTCCGTCGGACGTCGTCGACGCGCTCTTCCTCGGCCGGTTCGCCACCGGCGAGCAGCCGTACGCGCACAGCGTCACCATCGAGCGGGTGAAGGCGGAGGCCACGCTGCTGCCCCCGCGGGCCACCGTGCTCCGCTCGGCGCGCGACACCGACCGCAGCGCCACGCTCGCCGAGGGCGAGGGCTGGACGGTACTGGTCTCCCGCTGGAGCCGGGGCGCGGACGTGACCGTCACCGCCGTCAGCGACGAACTCGCGCAGCGGGTGCTCGGCGAGGCCACGGACGGGGCCCAGGACGAGCCCGAACCGCAGCCGGACAACGTCACGATGGGCTTCTGGTACGTCTCCCCGCGCCGGGGTCCGTACCGGACGACCCGGCAGATCTCCGCCGGCACCTGGGCGGAGGTGCGGCCCAACTACACGGCGCCGGTGGCGGCGGCGATGGACCGGCTGATGAAGGTCACCCCGGACGACGTCGCGGGACGGCTGCTGCTGCTGCACGGGCCGCCGGGGACCGGGAAGACCTCGGCGCTGCGGACGCTGGCGCGGTCGTGGCGGGACTGGTGCCAGGTGGACTGCGTCCTGGACCCGGAGCGGCTGTTCAACGACGTCGGCTACCTGATGGACATCGCGATCGGCGAGGACGAGGGCACCGCGAAGGGGCGGTGGCGGCTGCTGCTGCTGGAGGACTGCGACGAGCTGATCCGCGGGGAGGCCCGGCACACGGCGGGACAGGCGCTGTCACGGCTGCTGAACCTGACGGACGGGCTGCTGGGGCAGGGCCGGAACGTGCTGGTCGGGGTCACGACCAACGAGGACCTGGAGCGGCTGCACCCGGCGGTGGTCCGGCCGGGGCGGTGCCTGGCCCGCATCGAGGTCGGGCGGCTGACGCACCGGGAGGCGGTGGAGTGGCTCGGCACGGAGGAGGGGGTGTCCCGGGAGGGGGCGACCCTGGCGGAGCTCTTCGCCCTCCGGCGGGGGACGGGGCCGGCGGCGGTCCTGCCGGCGCAGCCGCAGTCGGAGGCGGGGCTGTACCTCTGACGCGCCGCTCGCGCGGCTCGGCGCCGGGGCGCCTCCCCGGCTTCGCGGCGCTGCGCCGGACTCCGTCCGGCGGGCGGCCGGGCGGGGCCCTGGTCTCGGTCCGGCCTTCGGGTGCGGGTCGTTGCCGCTGCGCGAAATCCAGCCCCGCCGGCGTTCGAGGCGCGGGGGTCCGGGGGCGGAGCCCCCGGGAACGGGCGCCGCGCAGCGGAGCTAACGGGCGGCGTAGCGGGCCCGGAGCGCGGCCGTCGCCGCCGCCACCGCCTCCGCCTCCGTGAGGCCCAGCCGGTGGGCCCGCTCCGCGAACGCCTGCGCGGCGAGGGCGGCCTCCCGCGAGGAGCCCTCCGCCGCCGCGACGAACGTCCCGTTGCGGCCCCGCGTCTCGATCACCCCGTCGGCCTCCAGCGCCCGGTACGCCTTCGCGACCGTGTTCGCGGCCAGGCCCAGCTCCTCCGCGAGCCCCCGTACCGTCGGCAGTTTGAAGCCCGCCGGAAGCCGGCCCGACCGGGCCTGGTCCGCGATCTGCGCGCGCAGCTGTTCGTACGGGGCCGCCGAGCCGGCCGCGCCGTCGATCCTGATCCTGAGGGGGTTGGTCGAGGTCACGCGCCGATTGTAATTCGCAGGCGCCGGGGGCGGATCCGCCCGTAACGTCGGCCGCATGACCCTCCCCGCCGTTCACGTGCGCGACGTGCGGCCCGACGACCCCGCCGACAGCGGGGCCGTCGTACGCGTGCGCCGCGCCGCCCTGCCCTTCATGGTCACCACCCCCGACGGCGTCGCCTTCGAGCTCGGCTCCGCGCACCCCGGCGCCCGCTACCGCCTCCTGATCGCCGAGACCGCCGACGGGCGGGCCGTCGGCACCGCCCAGGTCGGCCTCGCCCACGACAGCCCCGAGCCCGGCCAGTCGTACGTCAACGCCTACGTCGACCCCGCCCACCGGTCCCTCGGCGCCGGCACCGCCCTGCTGCGCGCGGCGGAGGAGCACCTCGCCGCGTGCGGGGCCGTGGACGCGTACGCCTGGGTGCTCGACGAACCCGCCCACCGGGCCTTCGCCGAGCGGCACGGCTACCGGCCCAGCCGCTCCGCGCACTTCCTGCGCCTGGACCTGGCGGCGGACACCCTCCCGCCGCTCCCCCGCGCCCTGCCCGCCGGGGTGGAGCTGCGCCCCGCCTCCGCCTTCGCCGCCGACCCCAGGCCGCTGTACGAGGCCGACGCCGAGGCCACCGCCGACGAGCCGGGCGACGTCCCGGCCGTGCTCGACGACTACCGGGCCTGGCTGGACGGCGTCTGGCACGACCCGACCCTCGACCACGAGCTGACCTCGGTCGTCCTCGTCGACGGGGCCGTGGCCGCCTTCTCGGCCGCCCGCACCGACGGCCGCACCCGCTACTCCTCGGCGATGACCGGTACCCGGCGCGCCTTCCGCGGCCGCGGCCTGGCCAAGCTCGCCAAGACGGACTCGCTCCGCCGGGCCCGTGCGGCCGGCTACACCGACGCCTTCACCGGCAACGACGCCGGGAACGGACCGATGCTCGCCATCAACGAGTGGTTCGGATACGAGATCTGCGCGACCGAAACGCGCTACACGAAGAAGCTCGGAGGAGCCTCACGATGACCACCACCTGGACCATCACCCTCACCAAGGGCGGCCGTACCAAGATCGGCTACCCGGCGGTGCAGCTGGCCGACGACGGGGACCGGATCTCGGTGCGGGCCCCCTGGGCGGCCGAGGGCGTACGGGACTTCGGGTTCGTCCGCTTCGAGCCGGGCGACGTGTTCGTCGAGCACTTCTGGCGGACGCGCTGGTACGCGGTCAAGGAGGTCCGGAGCGGCGAGGGCGTCCTCAAGGGCTGGTACTGCGACGTCACGCGCCCGGCCGTCGTCCGCGAGGGCGGGATCCTCGTCGAGGACCTGGACCTGGACCTGTGGGTGTCGGCGGACGGGAAGACCGTCCTGCGGCTGGACGAGGACGAGTTCGCCGAGAGCGGGCTGGCCGCGAGCGACCCCGAGGCGGCGGCCCGGGCGGTACGGGCGCTGGACGCGCTGGAGGAGCAGGCCCGCTCGGCGGACGGGCTGACCGCCCTGCTGGGGTAGCCGGGCGGGCTTGCCTGTGGGGGTGCTTAGGGGCTCCTTAAGCGGACCCTAAGGATCCTCTCCGGGGGCGCGAAGGCGGCCGAACGGGCTTTCCCCCGGGCTAGCTTGGCCGGGCCAGGGAGGCCGCGGGAGGCGCCGGGCCCCGACGGGGGCGGCGCCGAAGCGGCCGGTTCCGCTGGTGCACCCCTGCCCCGCGCCCGAAGGAGATCCGCCCATGCCCGCACCCCGCCGCACCGCCGCCCGTATCGCCGCCGTCGGCCTCGCCCCGCTCGCGGTGGCCGCGTACGCGGCCGTTCCGGCGGCGGCCCACGGGTCGATGACGGACCCGGTCAGCCGGGTCGCCGCGTGCTACGCGGAGGGCCCCGAGGCGCCGAAGTCGCCGGCCTGCAAGGCGGCCGTCGCGGCGGGCGGGACGCAGCCCCTCTACGACTGGAACGCGGTGAACATCGCGAACGCCGCCGGCAAGAGCAGGTCCCTGATCCCGGACGGGCAGCTGTGCTCGGCGGGCAACGCCAAGTACAAGGGGCTCGACCTGGCCCGCGCCGACTGGCCGGCCACCCCCATGGCGGCCGGGGCGCACACCTTCCGCTACAAGGGGACCGCCCCGCACAAGGGCTCCTTCGAGCTGTACGTGACGAAGGACGGCTACGACCCGTCGAAGCCGCTGAAGTGGTCCGACCTGGAGCCCGCGCCCTTCGCGAAGGTCACCGACCCGGGCATGCGGAACGGGGACTACGTGTTCGGCGGGGTGCTGCCGAAGAAGACCGGGCGCCACCTCATCTACAGCATCTGGCAGCGCTCCGACAGCCCCGAGGCCTTCTACACCTGCTCCGACGTGGTCTTCGGCAAGGACGGCGGGAGCGGCGCCGGGACCGGGACCGGGGCCACCCCGGGCGCGGGCGCGCCGAGCGCGTCCGCGCAGCCCTCGCGGCCCGCGGCCGCCGAGCCGCCCAAGGCACCGACGGACCAGCAGATCTCCGACGGCGCGGGGAAGTCCACCGTGGAGCACGGGGGCCACGGCGACGACGACCCGAAGACGAACGGCCGGAGCGCCGCCTCCCCGATCGCCGCCGCACCGGTCTCCGCCCCGGTCCCCTCCCCCGCCGGCGGCAAGGAGGGCGGGAACCTCGCGGAGACCGGCGGGAACGGCGTCACCCCGGCGCTCGCGATCGCCGGCGCCGGGGTGGTGGCCGTCGGTGCGGCCGTGCTGTTCGCCGTGGCCCGCCGCCGGGCTGCCGGGGCGGGCCGGAGCGTGCGGTAGGGGTCAGTCGAAGACCGAGGCGCACGTGGTCCGTTCCGCGTGCGCCGGGTCGAGGGCGTTGACCGCCTCGTGCCAGGCGATGCGGTCGGTCAGGCCGATGGCCACGTGCTCCGAGAGGTCCAGGGGGCACAGGTCCTGGAGGACGACGTTGCGGACGTTCGCCCCGTCGAGGAAGGCGCTGCGGTACGGGGTGACCACCTCGTCGTACTTGGTCGCGATGACGGTGTAGGAGACGCCGGGGACGGTGTCGCCGCCCGCGTTCAGCTTCTGCTGGAAGGCGGAACCGACGATCTGGTCGGCCAGCCCCGGGGTCGCCGTGCTGATCAGGTCGGCGGCTCCGGGGAAGTACGGGAGCAGCTGGGTGAGTCCGGACAGGGTGGTGCCGTGGTTGTCGGGGGCGAGGCCGACGAGGGCGTTGACCCTGGCGGCGCCGCCCAGGAACTTCAGGTAGTAGCGCGGCATCATGCCGCCCTGGGAGTGGCCGACGAGGTCGGCCTTGGGGGCTCCGGTGGAGGCCAGCACCCTGTCGACGAACGCGTCGAGCTGGCCGGCCGACGTGGCGATGGGGCCGAGCCCGTTGAAGAGGGGCACGCCGGGCAGCTGGCCGTAGTCGAGGGAGTAGACGCAGTAGCCGCGGTGGACCAGGTACGGGGCGAACCCGAGCCAGTTGTCGACGGAGTTGCCGAAGGTGCCGTGGACGAGGACGACGGGGCGCGGGTGTGCGGCGGACGGCTTGCAGGACCAGTTGTTCCAGCCGCTGCTGGGGGCGGACGCCGCCTGCGCTGCGCCGGTGGGGGCGACGAGCGCGGCGGCGGCCAGGGTGAGGACGGCCAGCGGGCGGAGCAGGCGTCTCCAGGGCAGCATCGTGTGATCTCCTCGCGGTCAAGGGGAATGGCGTGGGGGTTCCGTCCCGTGATCCGGATCACAAGGGGGCTGCTGCCGCTAAATTACGGGCGAGTAGCAAGACTGGGAAGTTACGCGGCGGTAAAAACTCGCGTGTCCAGCGTGCCTCCGGTACCGCTCGGGAAGGATGGACGCGTCCGGACCCCCACCGCCGAGGTGATCACCGCCATGCACGAGGCCCCTGGAGCCGGTACCGCCCTGGCCACCCCGCCCGAGCTGGCGGCCGACCCGCTGGTTGCCGCCGTGACGGAGACGGCCGTGCGGGAGCTGCGGCCGCAGGCGGAGCGGACCGCGGCCGAGGGGGTGCCCCGCACGCACCTGGACGCGCTCGGCTCCTGCGGCGCGTACGGGCTGATCGGATACGAACCGGCGCCCTCTTCCGGCCTCACGCCCCGTCAGGTGGCCCGGGAGGTCCACGAGGTGCTGGCGGCGGTGGACCCGTCGACCTGGTTCGTGTGGACCCAGCACGTCCCACTGGCCAAGGCCCTCGTCCAGGCCGCCGACCCGGTGGCCGCCGCCCTGCGCGAGAGCTGGCTGCCCGCCCTCGTACGGGGGGAGCGGCGCCCGACGGCGGGCTTCGCCTTCCTGCGCCGCCCGCGCCCGCCCGTCACGGCGGAGCGGGTCCCCGGCGGGTGGCGGCTGGCCGGCCGGATGCCGTGGGTGACGGGCTGGGGGGTGGCCGACTCCCTGTACGCCGGTGCCGTCACCGGCTCCGACGAGGTGGTCCTCGCCCTGGTCGACTGCGCACCCGGCGGCCGGGACGCGGAGGGGCTGAGCGCCGTCGACGGGGCCCCGCTGTGGGCGATGGGCGGGACGCACACGGCCTCCGTCGAGCTGCGCGGGGTCTTCGTACCCGACGCCCGGGTCCTCGGCGTGCTGCCCCGGGCGGACTGGATCCGGGCCTACGACCTGGAGAACGCCGACGCCCAGCCGGCCGTCTTCGGCCAGCTGCGCGCCACGGCCGACTTCCTGCTCCGCTCGGACCCGTACGGGGAACTCGGCCTGCGCCTGGCGGAGAAGGCCGCCCGGCTGCGCACCGACGCCTACGCCCTGCGCGACGGACTCCCGGCCGGCGAGGGCGTCGGGGACCGGCTCTCCCTGCGGGCCGCGGCCCTGGACCTGGCCGTACGGGCGGCGGCCGCCTGCGTGGCCGTCGCCGGCGGCCGTGCGATCCAGTACGGGCACACCGCGGGCCGGCTCTCCCGCGAGGCCCAGTTCCACCTGATCCAGGCCCAGACCACCCCGCTGCGCACGGAGACGGCCCGGCTGATGCTGGGCGACCTCTGACCCCTGACCTCTGGCCTCCGGTCCCCGCCCTGGCCGCAGTCCCCGCGGCGGGCCGCTGAAGTCCTGCCCGTGGGCATGTGCCGGTCAGCTGCGGGAGCTCCGCCCCCGGACCCCCGCGCCTCAGACGCCGGCGAGGCCGGCCGGTACCGCAGCCGGGCGGACCGTGCCCGGGCCGAAGCGGGCGTTGGCGCGGTCGATGGCGGCTTCCACCGTCAGGCGGGCCTCGCGGACCGGGTCCAGGGAGAGCTGCCGGGTCACGCCCTCCGCGGCCGCGAGGTCCTCGGCGCGCAGCACCATGCCGGTCAGCCGGGCCCGTTGCAGGCCCGCCGCGTCCATGAGGCGGTACGCGAGGGTCCGGAGGTCCTCGTCGTGGGCGGAGGGTTCGGCGAGCCGCCGGGAGCGCTCCCACCGGGTGCCTCCGGCGAACTGGAGGGTCAGGCACAGGGACCGGGCGGCCTGGCGGCGTCCGCGCAGCTGTGCGCCGAGCCGGACCACCAGGCCGAGCAGGGCGGCCCGGGCGTGCGGTCCGTCCAGCTCCTGGCGGGTGAAGCCGGTCCGGGCGGCGGCGGAGGAGGGCAGGTCGCGGGGGGTGACGGGGCGGGGGTCGACCCCTCGGGCGCGTTCCGCGACGAGGCGGCCGGTCCGCTTGCCGAGGATCCGCTCCAGGACCCCGGGCGGGACCCGGGTGAGCGCTCCGACGGTGTGCAGCCCGTATCCGCGCAGTGCCTCGGCCTGGCGGGGGCCGAGCCCGTGCAGGGCCTCCACGGGCAGGGGGGCGAGGAAGGCGGCCGTCCGCCCGGCGGGCACGGCGAGGACCCCGCCGGGCCCCTGGATGCGGGCGGAGGCCATGGCCGCCACCGCCCAGGTGTCGGCGACCCCGATCCGTACGTCCGTGCCCAGCCGGGCCACGGCGCGCAGCCGGACCACTTCGGCGATGCGGGCGGCGTCGGCGCCGAAGTAGCGCCGGGCGCCGCGCACCTGGACCAGTGCGGCCCGCGGCGGCAGGGCCTGGACCAGCGGGGAGAACTCGCGCAGCAGCTCCAGCACCTCGCGGTAGCCCTCGCCGGGCAGGGCGGGGGCGCAGCGGACGTGCAGGACGCCGCCGGCGCCGGGGTCCGTGCCGGGGTCCGTGCCGGGGTCCGTGCCGGGGTCCGTGCCGGGGGCGGCCGCCGGGACCGGCCGGGGCGTACGCCGTGCACCGGAGGCCGTGGCGGAGGCGGCGCCCCGGCCGGAAGCGGCACCGGGCAAGGGCGTGGGGGCCGGGGTCGGCCCGGTCGTGCGGCGTCTGCCGGGGGCCGTCGTCATCCCGCGCTCCCCGGACTGGAGTGCCAGAGCTTGCGGCCGGTGGCGGCGCGTTCGCCGGGCGGCTGGAGGTCGGCCCACGGGTTCATCGCGTAGCCGGTGGGCAGGTGGATGCGGCGGCCGGTGTCCCCGGGGCCCTCGGGCAGGGGCCGTGCCAGGCGCGCCGTGACCGCCTCCAGGCCCTCGTCCTCGCGCAGCCGGGCCAGTTCGGCCAGGTCCCAGGCGGCCGCCCCGACGACGCTCAGGCTCTGCGGGCCGCGCCGTTGCACGACGCCCCGCACCAGCAGCAGGAAGGAGTGGAAGACGGTGTGCGCGCAGGCTTCCTGGCTGTCGTCGAAGAAGGCCAGGTCGACCAGTCCGGTGCCGTCGTCCAGGGTGGTGAAGACGACCCGTTTCCCGGAGCGGATCGGCGGGGTCTGGGTGGCCGCCTTGGCGCCCGCGACGAGCACGGTCCGCCCGTGCGCGGTCTCCCGCAGGCGGCGCGCCGGGACCACGCCCAGCTCGGCGAGGAAGGCGTGGTGGTCGGCCATCAGGTGGCGGGAGGCGTCCATGCCGAGGACGCCGAGTTCGGCGCTGAGCCGTTCGGCCTCGGTCAGGTCGGGCAGGCCGACGGGGGCGGTGGACCGGCCTCCGTCGAGGGGCAGTTGGGATCCTCCCCGCACCCCGGCGGCACGCTGGGCGCCGTGCAGTTCCGTCAGGTGCAGCAGCAGGTCGCGGCGGTTCGCGCCGAAGGCGTCCAGCGCGCCGACCTGTGCGAGCCGTTCGGCCACGGGGCGCCCCGGGTGGGCCCGGCTCCAGAAGTCGCGCAGGGAGGTGTACGGCTGTCCGGCCTCGATGCGCAGTGCCTCGGCCTCGCTGATGCCGTGGACGTCGGCCAGGGCGAGCCGCAGCCCCCACCGGTCAGGCCCCCGCCGGCCCGAGGTGTCGGACACCGGTTCGATGCGATGGGTGACCGCCGAGCGGTTCACGTCCAGCGGCAGCACCGGCACGCCCCGCCGGCGCGCGTCCGCCAGCAGCAGCCGCTTGGGGTACATGCCCGGGTCGTGGGTGAGCAGCCCGGCGTAGAAGGCCGCCGGGTGGTGGGCCTTGAGCCAGGCCGACTGGTACGTGGGCACGGCGAAGGCCACCGCGTGCGCCTTGCAGAAGCCGTAGCTGCCGAAGGCCCCGACGATCTCCCAGGTCCGGGCGACCACCTCCGCCGGGTAGCCGCGTCCGGCGGCCATGGCCGCGAACCAGGCCTTGATCCGGCCCTGGGACTGCGGGTCGGAGAGCCCGCGCCGCACCCGGTCGGCCTCGTCGCGGCCGCAGCCGGTCATGACGTGCACGATCTCGATGACCTGTTCGTGGAAGACCACCACCCCGTAGGTCTCGCGCAGCGCGTCGGCCAGGTCGGGGTGCGGGAAGCGGACCGGGGCGCGCCCGTGCCGGGCCTCGATGAAGGGCCGCACCATGTCGGCGGCGACCGGGCCGGGCCGGAAGAGGGAGATGTCGACGACCAGGTCGTGGAAGGCGGCCGGCTGGAGCCGTCCGACCAGGTCGCGCTGGCCGGGGGACTCGATCTGGAAGCAGCCCAGCGTCTCGGCCGAGCGGATCAGCTCGTACGTCGCCGGGTCGCCCGGCGGGACCTGGGCGGGGTCGTCGAGGTCGAGCTCCTGCCCCGTGGCGCGGCGCAGCTCGGCGACGGCGTGCGCCATCGCGGACTGCATCCGTACGCCCAGTACGTCGAGTTTGAGCAGCCCGAGGTCCTCCACGTCCTCCTTGTCGAACTGGGACATGGGGAAGCCCTCGCCGCTGGTGGGGACCACGGGGGTGCGCTCCAGCAGGGTGGCGTCGGAGAGCAGCACCCCGCACGGGTGCATGGCGGTCCCGCGCGGCAGCGCGTCCAGGGCTTCGACGAGGTCCCACAGCCGGGCGTACTCCTCTCCCCGCACGTCGTCGCGCACGCCGCGCAGTTCGGGCAGTTCGGCCAGGGCGGCGCGGGCGTCGCGGGCCCGGATGTGCGGGAAGGCCTTGGCGAGCCGGTCGACGGCGGCCGGGTCCATGGCCAGGGCGGCGCCGGCGTCGCGGATGGCGTGGCGGACCCGGTAGGTCTCGGGCATGGCGACGGTGGCGACGCGCTCGGCGCCGAAGCGGGCGATGATCCGGCGGTAGACCTCCAGGCGGCGGGCGGACTCCACGTCGATGTCGATGTCGGGCAGGACGCGGCGGCGCCTGGACAGGAAGCGTTCCATGAGCAGGCCGTGGGCGACGGGGTCGGCGTGCGCGATGCCGAGGAGGTGGTTGACGAGGGAGCCGGCGCCGGAGCCGCGGGCGGCCACCCGGACGCCCATCTCCCGTACGTCGTCGACGACCTGGGCGACCGTCAGGAAGTACGAGGCGTAGCCGTGGTAGGCGATGACGTCGAGTTCCTCGTGCATCCGCTCCCAGTACGCGCGGTCGCCGGCGTGGCCGCGCAGCACCATGCCCGCGCTGGCGCGGGAGGTGAGAACCCGCTGGGCGGTGCGGTGGGCGGCGCCGACGAGGCGGGCCTCGGGGAAGTGCACGGAGCCGAGGCCGAGGTCGTCCTCGGGGTCCACGGCGCAGGCCTCGGCGGTCTCGCGGGTGCGCGCGAGGAGTCGGCGGGCGTCGGCGGGACGCAGGCCGGCCGCCCGGGCGATCCGGTCGGCGGCCCCGGCCATGGCGGCGGGGTCCTTGAGCCACCGCTCGCCGCCGTCGAGGGGACCCCGGGGGTCGACGGGGACGAGGCGGCGCGCGGCGTCGAGGACGTCGGCGACGGGACCCTGACCGGGGTCGGCGTAGCGGACGGCGTTGGTCAGCACGGCGGGGACGCCCTGTTCGGCGGCGAAGCCGACGGTGCGGGCGGCCAGGCGCAGCGAGCCGGGGCCGGTCCCGGGGCGGCCGTGGTCGACGGCCTCCAGGCGCAGGGCGTCCCCGTAGACCTCCCGCCAGGGGGCGAGCAGCCGCGCGGCCCGGTCGGGCCGTCCGGCGGCCAGCGCCCGCCCCACCTCGGACCCGGGCCCGAGCAGGACGAACACCCCGCCGCCGCCGAGCGCCTCCCAGGGTGCCAGGGGCAGCCCGCCGCCTCCGGCGGGGGGCTGGAAGCCGCCCGCGGCGGCCGGACCGCCGCCCCACCCGTCCACGCCGGACGCGGCGGAGCGGGCACCGCCCGGCCAGGGGCCGCCGTCCCCGGTGCCCGGCCCCCGCTCCGCCGGCGCGGGAGCGTGCGCGGCGGTGACCAGGCGGCAGAGCTCCGCCCAGCCGGCGGCCCCGTCGCGGGCCAGGAAGAGCGCGCGGGGGGCGGACTCGTCGACGAAGGCCCCGCCCTTGACGGGTACGCGTCGGCGATACGAGGCCTCGGCCCCGCCCGTCCGGGGGCCGCCCGGCCCGCCGGGCGACGACTCCGCGGGGGAAACCGCCAGGTCCACGCCGAACAGCGGCCGGATCCCGGCCGCCGCGGCCGCCTTCGCGAAGCGGACCGCGCCCGCGAGGGTGTCGCGGTCGGTCAGGGCGAGGGCGTCCATGCCCCGCTCGGCGGCGCGTTCCGCCAGCCGCTGCGGGTGCGAGGCGCCGTAGCGCACGGAGAACCCCGAAACGGTGTGCAGATGCGTGAACCCGGGCACCCGCGGCCCTCCTGCTTCCCTCGACCTTCTTGCCTCCCCCCTTCGTCCACCATAGAGCAATTCGAATATCCGTGCGAAACACTTGTTCGATCATCCATTCGGTCCGCCCCTGCTGCGTCCGGCCCCCGGCGCGCCGAGCGTGGGGGCATGACCCAGCCCACCCGGCCCACCGGGCCCACCGACACCGCTCCGGGGCCGTCCGGCGGATTCCTCGCCGAGGTCAAGGACGCCGTGACCGTCCGGGCCGCCGTGCTGGTCCTGGGAGTGCTGGCCCTCCAGCTGGCCTTCATCACCTCGTACATCGGGGCCTTCCACCACCCGAAGCCCAGCGAGATCCCCTTCGCGGTGGCCGCCCCCGCGGAGCCGGTCGCCGCACAGGTCGCGCAGCGGCTCGGCGCCCTGCCCGGAAAGCCGCTCGACCCGCGGCCGGTCGCGGACGGGGCGACGGCGCTCGCGCAGGTCGGGAACCGGGACGTGGACGGCGCGCTGATCGTCGACCCGGCGCGCCCGAACGACCGGCTGCTGGTCGCGAGCGGCGCCGGGGCCTCCCTCTCCCAGGCCCTGGAGCAGATCGTGGGCCTGGCCGAGAAGTCCCGGGGCCGCGGGGTCGTCGTCGTCGACGTGGCCCCCGCCGGCCGGGGCGACAGCCGCGGCCTGAGCTCCTTCTACCTGGTCGTCGGCTGGTGCGTGGGCGGCTACCTGTGCGCCGCGATCCTCGCCATCAGCGCCGGCGCCCGGCCCGCGAACTCCGCCCGCGCCGTGATCCGGCTCGGCGCGCTGCTCCTGTACGCGATCGCCGCCGGACTGCTCGGCGCGGTCGTCGCGGGCCCGGTGCTGGGCGCGCTGCCGGGCCCGGTCACGGCCCTGTGGGGGCTCGGCACCCTGGTGGTCTTCGCGGTCGGCGCGCTCACGCTGGCCCTCCAGGGGCTGGCGGGCGTGGTCGGCATCGGCCTGGCCATCCTGCTGGTCGTGGTGCTCGGCAACCCGAGCGCCGGCGGCGCCTACCCGTACCCGCTGCTGCCGCCGTTCTGGCGGGCGATCGGCCCGGCCCTGCCGCCGGGCGCGGGTACGTACGCCGCCCGCTCCCTCACGTACTTCCGGGGCAACGGCGCGGCCGGCCCGATGCTCGTCCTGGCCGCCTGGGCGGTGGCCGGCGCCGCGGTCACGCTCGTCTGCGGGGCCGCCCGCCACGGCAGGCCGGGGGCGGCGGTGGGCAGCGGCCTGCCCGACGAGCCCGACGGGACGCCCGGCGCCGCGCCCGCCCCTTCCGGCTCCTGAAGGCCCCCTTCGCGCCCTATCGCATCGCCCGCCCCGGGAGCACAATCACCCTGACTGCTCGCGCCTGACGTGAGGGAGGGAGCGCGTGCGCGAAGAGGTGCGCACCGCTGACGGACGCGTCCTGATGGCGGAACACCGGGGCGACCCGGAGGGCAAGCCGGTCTTCCTGCTCCACGGCATGCCCGGCAGCAGGCTCGGCCCGGCCCCGCGGGGCATGGTCCTCTACCAGCGGCGGGTACGGCTCATCGCCTACGACCGGCCCGGCTACGGCGGCTCCGACCGGCATCCGGGGCGCACCGTGGCCGACGTGGCCCAGGACGTGGCGACGGTCGCGGACGCCCTCGGCGTGGACACCTTCGCCGTGGCCGGCCGCTCCGGCGGCGGCCCCGGGGCCCTGGCCTGCGCCGCGCTGCTGCCGGAACGGGTGACGCGGACGGCGGCCCTGGTGCCTCTCGCACCCCGGGACGCGGAGGACCTGGACTGGTTCGCGGGGATGGCCGCCTCGAACGTGCGGGAGTACACCACCGCCGCCGACGACCCCGAGGAGCTCACGGCCCGGCTGATCCCGCGCGCCAGCGGCATCGCCCGGGACCCCGGGCGGCTGCTGGACGAGCTGCGCCGGGAGCTGACCGCCAGCGACCGGATGATCGTCTCGGACGCGGGCCTGCGGTCGATGCTCCTGCGCAACTACCGCGAAGGGGTCCGCACTTCGGCTTTCGGATGGATCGACGACATGCTCGCCGCCAGCAGCCCCTGGGGGTTCGACCCCGCCGACATCCGCTGCCCCGTGCTGATCTGGCACGGGGAGCTCGACGTGTTCTCCCCCGTGGGCCACGCGCGCTGGCTGGGCCGGCGCATCCCGGGCGCCACCACCACCATCGACCCGGACGCCGCGCACTTCGCGGCCCTGCGCGCGCTGCCCGACGTCCTCACCTGGCTGCTGCGCGAGCTCCCCGACCCTCCCCTGGGCGAGCAGCAGCCCGCCTAGGCCGCCCCTCCCGCCGCACCGGCGAGCAGGGCGAGGACCCCGGCGAGGCGTTCGCGGACGGCGGGGTCGGCGATCGTCCCGTCGGCTCCCACCGTCCCCCGGTCCACCGGGATCCGTACGCAGGCGGCGTCGACGACGGCGGCGCCCGTGTAGCCGAGCACCGTCCGCAGCATGGCCTCGGCGCCCCCGCCGCGGCCCGGGGCGGCCGCGTTCACCCAGGCCACGGGCTTGTCGGAGATCTCGGTGCCGCCCACCGTCCAGTCCAGCAGGTTCTTGAACGAGCCCGGCAGGGTGCCCGCGTACTCCGGCGCGCAGACCAGCAGCGCCGCCGCCCCGGCGATCGCCTCCCGCAGCGCGGCCACCGGGGCCGGCAGCGGGTCGGTGTCCTCGTCGGGGTTGAAGTGCGGGAGCCCCGCGAGGCCTTCGTAGCGGACGGCGGCCACCGGCGCGGGGGACCCAGCGGCCGCGGACGCGGCGGCGACGGCCTCGGCGGTGCGCAGCACGGCCTCGTTGACGGAGCCGGCGCGCAGGCTTCCGGAGAGGAGCAGGATCACGGGGAGTGCGTCTGACGTGGGCATCCGTCCACGCTACCGACGGACCCTGGACACCCGCCGGCCGCCCCCGGGGAACGGGGTCCTTCCGGGCGGCGAACGGCCGCGTTCGGCACCTCGAGTATTCCCCCACTCTTTCTATAGAACGCTTGACCAGGCGTCATGTCTCGGTTGCCAATGGGGTGCAGGCGAGTAAAGTCCCAGCCAGATGCCGGCGGCGCGCCGGCGTCATTCTTCCCCGTTTCATCTGGCCTCCCCGAGGACGGTGCCATGAACACTTCCGCAACCCCGCCGACCAGTGCGGTCAAGGACCGCCGGGTCCCCCTCGACAAGATCGACATTCACAGCGCGCCGGTCGCCGCGGCCCTCGGCCGGGTACTGCCGTCGGAATCCGGCCGTCACGCGCAGGCACCGATCTTCAACTCTGCGCTCTGACAATGGAGCAAGCGCTCTAGACTGGTGGAATGACCGGCCTGATCGCATTTCGCGAGATCGTCCTGAAAGTTCACAGCAGATGCGATCTCGCTTGTGATCATTGCTACGTCTACGAACACGCTGATCAGAGCTGGCGAGCCCGGCCGAAGACGATCTCCCCCGAGGTCATTTCCCAGACCGCGTCGCGGCTCGCCGAACATGCCCGTGACCATGCACTCCCCTCCGTCACGGTGATCCTCCACGGAGGGGAACCCCTGCTGGCGGGCCCGGACCGACTCCGCCTGGTGTGCGAGGAGTTCACCCGTGCACTCGCCGGGACGGCCGAGCTCGACCTGCGCGTCCACACCAACGGGCTCCAGCTCGGGCCCCGTTACCTGGACCTCTTCGCCGAGTACGGCGTCCGGGTCGGCGTCTCCCTCGACGGGGACCGCGCGGCGAACGACCGCCACCGGCGCTTCGCGGACGGCCGCTCCAGCCACCCGCTGGTCCTGCGGGCCGTCGACCTGCTCCGCTCGGAGCCCTACCGCCACCTGTACCAGGGCCTGTTGTGCACCGTGGACGTCTCCAACGACCCGGTCGCCGTCCTGGACGCCCTGGTCGCCCTGGAGCCGCCGCGGGTGGACTTCCTGCTCCCCCACGCCACCTGGCAGACCCCGCCGCAGCGGCCCGCAGGCGCGCCCGACGCGTACGCCCGCTGGCTGCTGCGGGTCTTCGACCACTGGGAGCGGCTGGGGCGGCCGGTGCCCGTGCGGCTCTTCGAGTCCCTGCTGTCCACGCTGCGCGGCGGACCCAGCCTGACGGAGTCCCTGGGGCTGGCCCCGACCGACCTGGTCGTCGTCGAGACCGACGGGACGCTGGAGCAGGTCGACTCCCTCAAGAGCGCCTACGAGGGGGCGGCCGCCACCGGGTTCAACGTCTTCGACCACGCCTTCGACCGGGTGGCGGCCCACCCCGGGGTGCGGGCCCGGCAGCTGGGGCTGGCGGGCGTCAGCGCGACGTGCCGCCGGTGCCCTGTCGTACGTTCGTGCGGCGGTGGGCTCTACACCCACCGCTACCGGGAGGACGGGCCGGGCGGCCCGGGCTTCGACAACCCCTCCGTCTACTGCTCCGACCTGCGGGAACTGGTGGAGGGCGTCGAGGGGCGGACGGCCGCCCGGGAGGCCGCCCCGCAGCTGGCCGACCCCGCCGAACTCGCCCGCTCCCAGGAGGAGCTGACCCGCGCCCTGCTGGCCCGGCTGAACGGCGAGCTCGCCGCCGATCCGGAGTGGGCGCGGGCCTGGGAGGTGCTGACCCGGGCCGAGGGGGCCGGCCCGGACGCACTGGACGCCGTACTGGACCACCCGTTCACCCGGACCTGGGTGCTGGAGGCTCTCGACGCGGCCCGCGAGGGGCGCCCGGACGCCCCGGCCGCCGCCCGCAGGCTGGCCGCGCTGGCGGCGGCGGCCGTGCTGCGCGGCGGGCTGGATGCGGCGGCCGAAGTGACCTACCGGGACGGCGAGGTGTACCTGCCGACCCTGGGCCTGCTGCGGCTCGGGGAGCCGGGTACGGAGGGCCGCGCCGTCCTGCACGCCACCGGCGAGGAGTACGCGGTCGTCCGGGCGGGCCGCACCGAGCACCGCTTCGGCCCGGCGGCGGGCGACGCGCGCTGGCTGCCCGTACGGACCTGGCGGCCCGGGCCGGGGCAGCCCCCGGTGGCCCTGGAGGACCTGGACCCGTACCGCAACTGCTTCGCCCGCCCGCCCCGGCTGCGGCTCGGCGCCGGGGAGGCCGACGCGTGGCGGCGCCGCCTCGACGCGGCCTGGGCCCTGCTGCACCGCACCGTCCCCGAGTTCGCGCGGGCGGCCGCCGCCGGGCTGAGCACCCTGACCCCGCTGGCCGGCGGCCCGCGGGCCCAGGGCTGGGGCGAGGCCGGGCGGCACGGGCCGGGCGCCCTCGGGGTGCCCTACGCGGCCGGGGTGCGGGAGACCGCGCTGGCCCTGCTGACCGGGCGGCGGCGGGCCCGGCTGCGGGCGCTGGCCGAGGTGGCCGACCTGTACGCGCTGGACGGCGCCTGGCAGCACCCCTCACCCTGGCGGACCCGGCCGGTGCCGGTGTCGCGGCTGCTGGCCGACGTGCACGAGCGGGTCGCGGTGGAGGCGTACCGGCGGGCCACGACCACGCAGGAACCGGGCGGCGCGGACCGGCTCCACCGGGCCCTGGACCGGCTCTCGCAGGCGGCCGAGCTGACGGTGACCGGCAAGCGGCTGGTGGAGGAGCTGCGCTGGGAGCTGAAGGCGGTGGACGCGTGAGCGGCCGCCTCGCCCTGGCGGTCCAGCTGCGGCTGCTCGGCGTGCGCCCGCGCCGGCGGCTGCTGGTGCACGCCGCGCTCGGCGGCACCGGCCTGCACCCCGGGACGCTGCGCGAGGCCCTCACCGGGGTGCTGGGGCCGCAGGGCACCCTGGTGGTCCCGGCCTTCACCGCGGAGAACTCCCTCACCTCCTCCGCCCACCTGGCCCGGATCGCCGGCCTCGACGAGGACGCGGTGGCGGCCTTCCGCGCCCGGATGCCCGCCTTCGACCCGGAGCGCACCCCGAGCCAGGGCGTCGGCGCCTTCGCCGAGGCGGTCCGCACCGCGCCGGGCGCGGCCCGCAGCGCCCATCCGCAGACCTCCTTCGCCGCGCTCGGGGCGGACGCGCGGCGGATCTGCTCGGAACACCGGCTGGAATGCCACCTGGGCGAGGATTCCCCCCTGGGAAAACTGTGCTGGGAGGGAGGGCAGGTACTCATGATCAATGTGGGATTTTCGGCGTGTACCGCTTTCCACCTCGCGGAGTACCGAATTCCGAAGCCCCCCTTGCGCATGTACGACTGTGTGGTGAAGGTGAACCTTCCGGGCGGGCGGCGGGGGCACGGGGACGAGGGGGAGTGGACCAGGTACGAGGACGTCGCCCTGGACGACAATGATTTCGCGGAGATCGGCCGGGCGTTCCCGGATTCGCTCCTGCGCAGGGGGAAGGTGGGCGGGGCACCCGCCGTTCTGTTCTCGATCGCGGACGCCGTCGATCACGCCCAGGCCTGGATGACCGAAAACAGATGCTGATTGACTGAACGAGGAGGGGATGTGGCGGAAGAGCTCCGGAATGATGTTCCTTCGCTCGCATCTTCGGGACGGGGGTCGTGTGCCCGCATCAGTGCAGCCGTACTTTTTTCTCAGTTATGCGCATACGCCGAGGTTCGGGCCCGGAGGACCCGACCCGGACATGTGGGTGGAGCGGCTCTTCCGTGATCTCTGCAACCACATCATGGCTCTCACCAGCCTGCCCGCCGGCTCCGAGGTCGGCTTCATGGACCGCGAGATACGCAACGGCGAGGGCTGGTCGGAACGGCTCGGGGCGGCCCTCGCCACCTGCCGGGTCTTCGTCCCCCTGTTCTCGCCGCGCTACTTCGCCAGCCAGATGTGCGGGAAGGAGTGGTTCGCCTTCGCCCAGCGCGCCATCCAGGTGGGCGCCGCCAGCAACGAGAAGACCGAGGCCATCGTCCCCGCCCTGTGGGTACCGGTGCCCCCCTCCCAACTGCCGCTTCCGGCCGAGCGGTTGCAGTTCAACCACAGCACCTTCGGCGAGCGCTACGTCACCGACGGGCTGTACGGCCTGATCAAACTGCGCGGCTACGCCGAGCAGTACGAGCACGCCGTGTACGAACTCGCCCGCCGCATCGTCGGGGTGGCCGAGAACGTGCGCCTGAAGCCGGTCCGCCCGCTGGACTACCGGGTGGTGCCCAGCGCCTTCGGCCCGGCCGGCGCCCGCCCCGGCGGCACCTCCGCCCGCACCCTCCACGTCACCGTGGCCGCCGCCTCCCGGCACGAACTGCCGGAGGGCCGCAGCCCCGAGTACTACGGGGAGAGCGCCCTGGAGTGGAACCCGTACCACCCGACCTCCCAGCGGCCCGTCGCGTTCGTGGCCGAGGAGCTGGTCAAGAACCTCAACTACCAGACCACGCTGTCCTCCTTCGACGACGAGGCCGGCCACTTCGACAGCAAGCAGCCCCCGACCCGGCCGGAGATCCTCATCGTCGACCGCTGGGCGGTGGAGGACGAGCACCGCCGCCAGCGCCTGGCCGCCTTCGACCAGGAGCACCGCCCGTGGATCAACGTGGTGGTGCCGTGGAACCGGTACGACCACCAGAGCCGGGCCAGGGAGGACGAGCTGGCGCGCCGGCTGGAGGAGACCCTTCCGGTCAAGATGGGCCAGGGCCGGGCCGCCTGCCGGGCCGCCGCCAACGGCGTGGCCAGCCTGGAGACCCTCGGGCAGATCCTCCCCCAGGTGGTCGAGGCCGCCGCCCAGCAGTTCCTCAGACACGCCCAGGCGTACCCGCCGGCCGGGCACACCCCCACCGAACGCCGGCGCCTGGTCGGGCCGATGGGGATGGGCGACCCGCCACCGGCCCCCTTCCCGCCCGCCGCGCACCGGCTCGGGCGGGACCGAAGCGACGCAGCCGACGACAGCACCGACACCGACCGGGGGGACGCGGATGACAGCCAGTCGTGACAGCCGAGACGGACGCATCGTCACCTTCTACTCGTACAAGGGCGGGACCGGCCGCACGATGGCGCTGGCCAACACCGCCTGGATCCTCGCCTCCAACGGCAAGCGGGTCCTCGCCGTGGACTGGGACCTGGAGGCCCCGGGCCTGCACCGGTTCTTCCACCCCTTCCTGGACCCCTCCACGCTCGGGGCCACCACCGGGGTCATCGACCTGATCAGCGAGTACGCCTGGGCCGCCACCAGCCCGGTGCAGCGCGCCGCCGACTGGCACAAGGACTACGCGCGGATACAGCCGCACGCCGTCTCGCTCAGCCCCGAGACCCTGGGCTGGGACTTCCCCGACGGGGGCACCCTCGACTTCGTCTCGGCGGGCCGGCAGAACCGCGAGTACTCGGCGACCGTGTCCACCTTCGACTGGGACAACTTCTACGACCGGCTCGGCGGCGGGCTCTTCTTCGACGCCCTGCGGGCGGACATGAAGCAGAACTACGACTACGTCCTGATCGACAGCCGCACCGGCCTCTCCGACATCGCCGACATCTGCACCGTCCACCTGCCCGACGTCCTGGTCGACTGCTTCACCCTGTCCGACCAGTCCATCGACGGCGCCGCCTCCGTCGCCCGGCAGATCGACGAGCGGTTCGGCGACCGCGGCATCACGATCTACCCGGTGCCGATGCGCATCGACGAGGGCGAGAAGGAGAAGGCCGACGCGGGCCGGGCGCTGGCCCGGATCAAGTTCGACCGGTTCCCCGGCGCACTCGTCGGCGACGAGCTGACCGCCTACTGGGGCGCGGTGGAGATCCCGTACCGCCCCTACTACGCCTACGAGGAGACCCTGGCCACCTTCGGCGACGAGGCCGGGCTCACCAACTCGCTGCTCTCCGCCTTCGAGCGGCTGACGACGGTGGTGACCGCGGGCGAGGTCACCTCCATGCCGGTGATCGCCGAAGAGGTGCGGCTGCGGATCCGGGACGCCTTCACCCGGCGCCGCCCGGCCCTGCCCGCCGACCTCTTCCTCTCCTACGTCGCCGAGAACCGGATGTGGGCCGACTGGATCGAGTCGGTGCTCACCCGGGCCGGCTTCCGGGTCGTGCCCAAGGACGTCTCCGCGGAGCGCCCGCCCGCCCCCGAGGGCGGCGGCGACACCCTGGGCGGCGGGACGGGCATCAGCGTGGACACCGCCGCCCGGACGGTGGTGCTCCTCTCCAGCGCCTACCTCAAGTCGGCCCGGGCCGTGGAGGTGTGGAACCGGGCCGCCGCCGAGGATCCCACCGGGGGCAGGCGCCACCTGATACCGCTGCGGGTGGGCGACGTGCGCCTGGCCACGCCCTACATCGACCGCAACCCGGTGGACCTGTTCCGGCTCGACGAGGTGCACGCGACCGCCGCCCTGCTGCGCGCGGTGGAGCGGCCGATGGCCCTCGCGGACACCGTCGCCGGCGCCTCCCAGCCCGGCCCCCGCTTCCCGGGGACGGTCCCGAAGATCTGGAACGCGCCGCCCCGCAACCCGGGCTTCACCGGCCGCAGCATCGTCCTGGAGCGGATGCGCGACCAGCTGGGCGGCGGCATGGCCGTGGTCCTGCCGCAGCCGCAGACCCTGTACGGGCTGGGCGGCGTCGGCAAGACGCAGGTGGCGCTGGAGTACGTGCACCGGTTCATGGCCGACTACGACCTGGTGTGGTGGATCTCCTCGGAGCAGACCGACGACGTGGTCGCGGCCCTCGCGGAGCTCGCCGTACGGCTGGGCGCGCAGACCGGCGAGGACATGGCGGCCGCCTCCCAGGAGGCGATCGACCTGCTGCGCCGGGGGGTGCCGTCCGCGCGCTGGCTGCTGGTCTTCGACAACGCCGACGATCCCGAGACGCTCAAGCGGTTCTTCCCCCCGGGCGGCCCGGGGCACGTGCTGGTGACCTCCCGCAACCAGTCCTGGTCCCAGTACGGGGACGCGCTGCCGGTGGACGTGTTCCTGCGCGAGGAGTCCGTCGAGCACCTCCAGCGCCGTGCGCCGGGGCTCACCAAGGACGACGCCGAGCAGGTGGCCGTCGCGGTGGGCGACCTGCCGCTGGCGGTCGAGCAGGCCGGGGCCTGGATCGCGGAGACGGCGACGCCCGTGTCCGCGTACCTGGAGCAGCTCGCCGAGCAGACCGCGCGGGTGCTGGGCCTGAACCAGCCGGCCGGGTACCCGCAGCCGGTGGCCGCGACCTGGAACGTGTCGATCGAGCGGCTCCAGTCCCGCTCCCCCGCCGCCGTGCGGCTGCTCCAGCTGTGCGCCTTCTTCGCGCCCGAGCCGATCTCGGCGAACCTCCTCTACAGCAAGGAGATGATCGACGCGCTCAAGCCGTACGACGCCTCGCTCCAGGAGAAGCTGGTGCTGGGCCGGGTGATCCGGGAGATCGGCCGGTTCGCGATGGCCAAGGTCGACCAGGTCAGCAACAGCATCCAGGTGCACCGGCTGGTGCAGGCCGTGATCCGGGCGCAGCTGTCGGAGGAGGAGCAGCGCGAGGCCCGGCACGCGGTGCACCGGATCCTGGCGGGGGCCCGCCCGGACGACGACGAGCCGATAGACAACCCGGCGACGTGGCCGAGGTTCAACACGATCTGGCCGCACCTCATCCCGTCCGAGGCACGGTTCTGCAAGGAGCCGGAGACCCGCCGGCTGCTGATCGACCGGGTCCGCTACCTGTGGAAGCGCGGTGACTTCAAGGCCGCGTACACCCTCGGCGAGGAGCTGCGCGAGGCGTGGCGGGAGATGCTCGGCAGCGACGACCTCCAGTACCTGTACCTGCGCTTCCACCTGTCGAACATCCTGCGCTCGCAGGGCCGGTTCGTGGAGGCGAAGGAGCTGGACGAGGTCACGCTGGAGCGGCAGCGGGCGGCGCTGGGCCCCTCGCACCCGCACACGTACATGACCACCAGCGGCCTGGCGATGGACCTGGGCGCGCTCGGCCGGTACGGCGAGGCGATGGAGCTGGCGACGGCGGCGCACGAGGGCTTCGGGCAGATCTTCCACGAGGCGCACCCGCGCACCCTGGCGGCGGCGAACAACCTGGCGCTGAACCTGCGCATGGTCGGGCAGTACGCGCGGGCCAGGGAGATCGACCAGGAGGTCTTCGACCGGCGCACGGAGGTGCTGGGCCCGGACCACCCGTACACGCTGTCCTCGGCGCAGAACCTGGCCCGGGACCTGCGCGAGGTGGGCCGGTACGACGACTCGGTGCAGCTGCTGAGCCGGGCGTACGACATCTACAAGCGGACGCTGGGCCGGGCCTTCCCGGGCACGCTGTCGGCGGCGAAGAACCTGGCGGTGTCGCTGCGCCGGGCCGGGGAGCTGGAGGACGCGCTGCGGCTGACGACGGCGACCCGCAACCGGTACCGGGCCAAGTACACCTCCGTCAACCCCGACCTGCTGGCCTGCGAGCTGAACCTGGCCTCGGACCTGTTCGCGACCGGTGATCCGGGCGCGGCGCGGGACCTGGCGCAGGAGGTGGTGGACGAGTACATGAAGGTGCCGGGCGAGAGGCACCCGTACACCCTGGCCGCGCTCAACAACCTGGCGGTGTTCCACTGGGGCACGGGCTCGGCGGAGACGGCGGAGCCGCTGCTGCGGCAGACGATCCGCAGCATGCGGGAGGTGCTGGGCGACAACCACCCGCACACCGTCTTCGCGCACCTGAACCTGGCCAACGCCCGGGCGGACCTGGGCGATCCGGAGGGTGCCCTGGAGCTGGAGCGGGAGGCGGTGGTGCGGCTGCGCGAGGCGCTCGGGGCGCACCACCCGGAGACCCTGGCGAGCTCGTCGAACATGGCGGTGAGCCTGGACATGACGGGCCGCAAGGAGGAGGCGGCGAGGGTGCGGGCGGAGGCGGTGTCCGAGCTGGCGCGGCTGCTCGGGGAGGACCACGGTCTGACCCGGTACGCCCGGGACGAGCGGCGGGTCCACCGGGACCTGGAGCCGCTCGCGGTGTGATCCGACGGAGGGCGGCGGGGCTTCGCGGTCCCGCCGCCCGGGAACGAGCGCAGGGGGCGCCGTGACCGACAGCATGACCTTTCGCAACGAGGACCTGCCGGCCCTCTTCCACCACACCGATCAGGCGGCGGTCTCCCGGCAGCGGGAGTCCACGCAGGCCACGCGGGCGCAGCTGGTGCTGCTGGTCGTCGCGGCGGGGGCGGCGGCCCTCCCGTCGGGGCCCGCGCCGGGCGGGCTGCACCTGTTCGCGGCACTGGGCGCCCTGGCGTACGCGGGGGTGCTGGCCGTGGGCGTGCGGGCGACGCGTCGGCGGGCCCGTCCGCAGTGGCAGCTCAACCGGAGCGCGGCCGAGTTCATCAAGTCGCTGGCGTGGCGGTACGCCGTGCACGGGGCGCCCTTCGGCAGTGAGGTGGCCGGGCCGGAGGGGGTGTACCGGGCGCGGCTGGAGAAGGGGCTGGACGAGCTGCGCAAGATGGGCTGGCGGGATCCGCGGACGGCGGGCCTGCTGCCGGAGGGAGGGGAGATCACGGGGGCCATGCAGCGGCTGCGCGGGCTGGAGTACCAGGTGCGCAGGGAGACCTACGTCCGGGACCGGCTGATCGAGCAGCGCACCTGGTACCAGCGCCGGGCGGAGGGCTCGCGGAGGGCCACGGCGCTGTGGTCGTGGACGATCGTGCTGCTGACCTGCCTGGGGCTGCTGTTCGCGCTGTTCGGGGCGTTCGGTTCGGGTCCGGGGGCGTCGGCGGCGGCGGGGCTGACGAGCGCGGCCGCCGCGGCGGCGATCGCCTGGAACGAGGTGCGCCGCCACCATCCGCTGATCGAGGCGCACACGCTGATCGAGCAGGACCTGTCGGCGATGATGGTCGTGATGCAGACGACGATCACGGAGTCGCAGTGGCCGTCGGCGGTGTACGAGACGGAGCGGTACGTGTCGCCGCAGCACACGGACTGGCTGGCGCGGCACAGCAGTTGACCGCGGGGCCGGACCCGCGCGGTCCGGGGCGCGGCCGACGTGCCGCGGCCGACGTGCCGCGGGCGACGTGCCGCGGGCGACGTGCCGCGGGCGACGTGCCGCGGGCGACGTGCCGCGGGCGAGGGGGCGTGGTTCAGTCGCGGGCCACGCCCTCGGGCCAGATGACGGTGACGGGTTTGCCCAGCGCGCGGGCGTAGGCGACGATCTCGCCGGTGCCGCCGTGCCCGCGGGCCGGGAGGCCGTCCCAGACGGCGACGAGCCGGTCGCAGGTCTCGGCGATGTAGGTGCCGGCGGCGTAGTAGGCCTCGTCGGTCGAGCGGGGGAAGGCCATCACCACCTCCTGGGTGGCGCGGTCCTTGAGCCGCCGGTACGCGGCGAGGGCGTGCGGGTCGCGGAAGGTCTCCTCGTAGTCGCCGCTGGGGATGACGACGGTGAGCTCGGCGCCGTGTTCCAGGGCGATGGCGGCGAAGAGCTGGTCGGCTCCGTCCGCGAGGCTGGAGAGGGCCTCCAGCGGCCCCGGCTGGCCGCCGAGCACGTTCCGCAGGCCCTCCTCGACATGGGCGAGGCCCGCGTCGGGAATCGACCGGTGCCCGGTCACGCCGATCCGCTTCATACGAGCTTCCTCCCCCGTGGACGCCCTGGACATCCTCCCAGAAGGCGGGAGGACGTCCAGGGGGCCTGCGCCGGGGCCGGCCGTCAGTAGACGCTGACGCCGTAGGCGCTCAGGGCTTCGGTGACGGGCTGGAAGAAGGTGGTGCCGCCCGAGGAGCAGTTGCCGCTGCCGCCGGAGGTGAGGCCGACCGCGCGGCTGCCGGAGTAGAGCGGGCCGCCGCTGTCGCCGGGTTCGGCGCAGACGTTGGTCTTGATCATGCCGTAGACCACGTCCCCGTTGCCGTAGTTCACGGTGGCGTTGAGGCCGGTCACGGTGCCGCTGTGGATGCCGGTGGTGGAGCCGCGCCGGGTGACGGACATGCCGTTGGTGGCGTCGACGGCGGTGGTGATGTCCTGGCTGCCGACGGTCCCGGGCGGGACCGGGCTGTTGCTGGCGTATTTGATGAGCCCGTAATCGTTGGTGGGGAAGCTTGAGCCGACGGTGCTGCCGATGGTGGTGGTGTGGGAGGTGCTGGTCCACCAGGTGCCCGCGCCGTCGGTGCAGTGGCCGGCCGTCAGGACGTAGTAGTTGGCGCCGTTGCGGACGTTGAAGCCGAGCGAGCAGCGCCAGCTGGCGGCGTAGATGGCGTCACCGCCGGAGAGCAGCTTCCTGATCTTGCCCGGGGTGCGCTCGATGCGCAGCGCGGCGGCGTCGGGTCCGGCCTCCTGGCGGATTCTGGCCAGGTCGGACTGGGTGACGGTGGAGTCGGCGGTGACCACGAGGGTGCCGGTGGCGGGGTCGGTGTGCCAGGCGGTGCCGGCGACGTCGGCCCGCAGGACGGAGGCGCCGGCGGCGGCGAGCCGGGCGGCGCTGAAGCCGGTGTCCGCGGGGTCGGCGCTGGCGGCGGTGGGCGCGGCGATCGCGGCCGCGGCGGCGAGGCCGGTGGCCACGGCGAGCAGCCGCAGGCGGGTGGTGCTCTTGATCCTCACTTCACGTCCTCCCGGAGGGGGTCTGGGGCCCGGCGGTCGTGGGGGTGCCGGAGCCCTTGAGCGGCGGGGGGAGGGCGCGGCGGACGCACGGCCGTCGGCCGAACGTTTCGCCGTGCCCCTGACAAGTCCGCCGGATGACGCTGAACCGGAGTGTCATGGCGTCAGTTAGCGGCGGCAAGGGCGCCTTTCAGCCGTCGCTCTCCTGCGGCGGCCGCGAACGGCAGGGTGTTCCCGGGGGGCGGGAACGGGCAGATGAAGTGGTCGGCGAACGCGCAGGGCGGCAGCAGGGCGCGGTTGAGGTCGACGGTGACGCCCCCGTCCGGATCCGGGACGCCCGGCCGCAGGAAGCGGAACCGGTAGCTGGATCCGCCGCTGGTGGCGTCGGCGAAGACGGCCCACAGGCTGCCGTCGTCCCCGTCGACGGCCACCTGGAGGGCATGGCGGGCGCCTCCGTGCTCGAAGAGCAGCTCGCCGCCCAGACCGAGGCCGCGGGTGCGCCCGTCGGCGTTCTCGACCTGGACGGTCCGGTCCTCCCCGTACGGACGGAACCGGCCCGGCAGGGCGAAGGCGGGGTCGTAGGGGGTGGCCTCGATGCCCCGGAAGGAGCGCCGGGCGGCGGAGCCGGGGTCGTAGGTGCGCACGGCCCACTCGCCCTCGCGCCGGATCACCATCAGGCGTACGCCGCCCGCGGCGAGGCGGGAGCCGGCCGGCGGGCCCTCGTCGGCGCCCAGGCACACCTCCCCGGCGAGGGGCTCGCCGTCGAGCCGGAGGCCGTCCTCCGGGACGGCGCTCACCACCACGCCGTCGCCGGTGGCGCTCCAGCGGCCCGGAACGGCCGGAATTCGACCTTCCAGGTCCTCCGGCACCCTGGGGGAGATCCAGTGGGTGCCGGTCAGCGCGAGGGGTCCGTAGGGGGCGGAGACGGTGGCCGTGCGCTGCTCGTGCCACCGCTGCCAGGCTGTGGTCGCTTCGTCGTCATCCATGCCGCACAACCCTTCCACGCGGGCCCGGACGGGAATCCCCCCGTACGCCGTCCGGGCCTGTGGAACCGGTGGACTGACGCGTCCTCATCCCTGTGGCCGCCGTGGGACGGACGCCGTGTCAGCTGCAGCCGCAGTCGCAGTCGCAGCCGTCGCAGCAGCAGCCGTCACAGTTGCAGCAGTCACAGCCGTCGCAGTTGCAGCAGTCGCAGTCGCAGTCGTCGCACCAGGCGTCGCGCTTCTTGCGGGACCAGGGGCCCTCGTAGTCGGTGCAGCAGATCTGGCAGGTGCAGAACAGTCCGATGGCCACCGCGCAGCCGTGCAGCAGCCCCCGGCGCGGCTTCTGCGGGGGCAGCCCGCCGAAGCCGCCGCCCCCGCCCCCGCCGCCGCCGGGGCCGCCGGGGCCCATCGGGGGCGGCGTGCCAGGGCCGCCCGGGGCGTACTGGGGCGCGCCGCCGTAGGGGTTCTGGCCGTACGGCGCGCCGCCGTACGGGCCGCCCTGCCCGTGGCCGCCGTGGGCGTACGGGTCGTGGCCCTGCGGGGGGTAGCCCTGCGGGGGCTGCCCGTAGCCCTGCCCCACGGAGTTCGCGGCGGCGTGGCCGTGGCCGCAGGAGTTCGTGCCGAAGGCCCGGTCCACCGAGGTGCGCAGCTCGTGCACCAGCAGCCGGTGGGCGAGCCCCGCGTCCGCGAACTCCACCTCGCGCATCGCCAGCTTGATCCCGTGCAGCGCGTCGTCGCACAGCCGGCGGGCCTCGGCGCGGGAGGTCCCGGTCGCGGTGAGGGGGTTCCAGGCGCCCGCGGCGGCGTCGGCGGCCTGGTCCTCGACGGCGTCCAGCAGGTGCGCCAGCCGTCCGAAGTAGCGTCCGGCCTCGGCCAGCGGCGCGGCGTTGCCTGGCCGTCCGGCCAGGACCGCGGTATGCGCGAAGGCGGCCGCGGTCGCGGTCTCCGTCGGCTCGGTGACCACCAGGACGGGAGTGCCGGGGCCGGCCAGGGTCTCGATGCCGCCCTGGCGGTCCACGGCGTCGACGAGCACCGCCGTGTCGAAGCCGAGCGCGGCCCCGGTGCGGGCGCCGGCCCGGTCCCAGCCCCGGGCCACCCGGCGCGCGGCGGCGGCGATCGGGGCGCGGGCCAACAGGCCGTCCCGGTCCGCCACGTGGTCGCGGACCTTCGCCGAGGCGAGCACCAGCGAGACGGCGGCGGCGAGCCGGGCGCCCTCGCCGTTGGCGACGGGGGCCGTGCGCATACCACGCAGCGGGCAGGGTCCGGCGGTGCGCCGCGCGCCGGGCAGCGGACCCGACTGAGCCTCCGTCAGAACGGAGACCAGCAGCCCGTCGTAGTTCGTGACGATCCTCGCGAACTGGCCGTGGTCACCGCGAAGTGCCAGGCACAGACCGCAGAGATGGGCCATCCACTCCGTCTTGAACCGGTCGCCGAGCCGGTGCGTGCAAGGTCTGACGATGCCGAACAATCCGCTTCCCCCGTGTGTCATCCGCGTGTTTCGGGGGCATCGTATCCAGCCAACTCGTTCACCCGTACGCCCGAGCTCCTCACCCGGACGGCGGCGGCGGTCGTATTTTCACTCAGTCAGCAGCGGCAGGGGCCGGGAACCTCACCGGTGCAACGGATGTTCTGCACCAGTCCCGTCACGAAACCCCTGCGCGGCGGCTATCCACTTGGCGCGTTGTCAGCATCATGGACGACCATAGGGGCAACGGAGCAGAAGACAGACTGGCCACGGTGAAAGGAGGCGTCCATGGGTTCGGTACGCAAGGCGAGCGCCTGGTTGGGTCTCGTGGAGGACAACGACGACGAGCGGTACTACGACGACGACTACGCGGAGGCGGTGGACCGCCGGCAGGGCTCGGTCTCCGGACCCGGCGACCAGTGGGTCACCGACCCCCGGGTGCGGGTGGCCTCGGAGTCCGCGGTCGAGCGGGGCCGGCGGATCGCGACGGTGACCCCGGACGGGTTCCGGGACGCGCGCGGCATCGGCGAGCTCTTCCGCGAGGGTGTCCCGGTGATCGTGAACCTGTCGTCCATGGACCCGACCGACGCCAAGCGCGTGGTCGACTTCGCGGCCGGCCTGACCTTCGGCCTGCGCGGCTCGATCGAGCGGGTGGCGACCAGGGTCTTCCTCCTGACCCCGGCCGACACCCAGATCGTCAGCGGTGAGGCGGGCGGCCGCTCCCGCGACTTCTTCAACCAGAGCTGAGCAAGGACTCGCCGGCCTAGCGGAAAGCGTCCAGCCCGGTGAGCGCCTTGCCCAGCACCAGCTGGTGCATCTCCACGGTGCCCTCGTAGGTGAGCACCGACTCCAGGTTGGTGGCGTGCCGCATGACGGGGTACTCCAGGGAGATCCCGTTGGCCCCGAGGACGGTCCGCGCGGTACGGCAGATGTCGATGGCCTCGCGGACGTTGTTGAGCTTGCCGAAGCTGATCTGCTCCGGCCGCAGGGTCCCCGCGTCCATGCGCCGGCCCAGGTGGTGGGCGAGCAGGATGCCCTTGTGGAGCTCCAGCGCCATGTCGGCCAGCTTGGCCTGGGTGAGCTGGAAGCCGCCGATGGGCCTGCCGAACTGCTCGCGCGTCCGCGCGTAGTCGAGCGCGGCCTCGAAACTGGCGCGCGCCGCGCCCATGGCCCCCCACACGATCCCGTACCGCGCGTGGCTGAGGCAGCCCAGCGGACCCTTGAGCCCGGTGACGCCCGGCAGCACCGCGTCCGCGGGCAGCCGTACGTCGTCGAGCACCAGCTCGCTCGTCACCGAGGCGCGCAGCGACCACTTGTGCTTGATCTCCGGGGCGGAGAAGCCCGCGCTGTCGGTGGGCACGGCGAAGCCGCGGATCCCCTCGTCCGTCTGCGCCCAGACGACGGCCACGGAGGCCACCGAGCCGTTGGTGATCCACATCTTGCGGCCGTTCAGGATCCAGTCGGAGCCCTCCCGCTTGGCATGGGTGCGCATCGCGGCCGGGTCGGAGCCGACGTCCGGCTCGGTCAGCGCGAAGCAGCCGATCAGCTCGCCGGCGGCCATCCCCGGCAGCCAGCGCTGCTTCTGCTCCTCGGAGCCGTACTTCCAGATCGCGTACATGGCGAGGGAGCCCTGGACGGAGACCAGCGAGCGGATCCCGGAGTCGGCGGCCTCCAGCTCCAGGCAGGCCAGGCCGTACTGGACGGCGCTCGCGCCCGCGCACCCGTAGCCGGTCAGGGACATGCCGAGGGCACCGATGGAGCCGAGCTCGCGGGCCAGCTCGCGGATGCCGGGGAGCTCGCCGGCCTCGTACCACTGGGCGATGTGCGGCAGGACCCGGTCGGCGGCCCAGGAGCGGACGGTGTCGCGGACGGCGAGGTCCTCGGGGCTGAGCAGTTCGTCGAGACCGAGCGGATCGGTGGGGACGAAGGGGGTCTTCGGCGCGGACGACGCGGACAAGAGGGGCCTCCCGGCAGGCGCGTGGGGCGAAACCTAGCGGTGCAAGTTTGTCGCCGACCCCGCCCCGGGTCCACCCCCGACCGGAGCGGCGGGCCCCGCGGCCTGGGCGGGGAGGCGTACGGCCGCCCCCGCGTCGGCGGCGGCCGGGGCCTGCGCGGCCGGAGCCTGCGCGACCGCGCCGCAGGCGGCCGGCTCGGCGCCGTCCATGGTGCGCGGCAGCTTCAGCGCCATCACCGCGCCCGCCAGCAGCAGGCCGGCGCTGACCACCAGGGTCACGTGCAGCCCGTGCACGAAGGAGTGCCGGGCGGCGGCGGCCAGGGACTGCCCGGCCGCGCCGCCGAGGTGGGCGGCGATCTGGTAGGCCTCGCCGAGGGAGTTCGCGGCGCCCGCCGAATCCTCGGCTGGCACCCCCGGAACGCCGAGCAGGCCGGGCCGGTAGGCGGCGTTCATCACGCTGCCGAGCAGGGCGATGCCCATGCCCGCGCCGAGCTGGTACGAGGTCTCGCCTATGGAGGCGGCTCCGCCCGCGGCATCCACCGGGGCCTCGCTGAGCATGGACTCGTACGCCGCGAACAGGGTGGTCTGGAGGCCGAAGCCGAGCAGGACGAACCCGGCGGTCAGCAGCACGGGCCGGTCGTGCTGGCCCATCAGCGTCAGCAGCAGCACCGCGCCGGCGGTCAGTACGAAGCCCAGCGAGACCATCGTCCGCGGGCCGACGCGCTGGAGGGTGTACGAACCGGTGGCCCCGGCGGCCATCGCGGCGAAGGTCAGCGGCAGCAGCCGCAGGCCGGTCTCCAGCGGGCTCAGGCGCAGCACCAGCTGGAGGTACTGGACCGCGATCAGCTCCAGGCCGACCAGGGCCAGCATGGCGAGCACGATGCAGCCGACGGAGGTCGAGAAGGCGGCCCGGGAGAACATCCGCATGTCGATCAGCGGGTGCTCGCGCCGCTTCTGGCGGCGCACGAAGAGGACCAGCAGCACCGCGCCGAGGACCAGCGGGACCAGGGCCTGGGGGTCGGCGAGCTGGCGTTCGGCGCCGATCCGCTTGACGCCCAGGACCACGCCGAGCACGCCGGCGGCGGCCATCAGCGCGCCCAGTACGTCCCAGGGACCGTCGGCCGCGCCCCGCGACTCGGGCAGCAGCCAGCGGCCGAGGGGCAGGATCAGCCCCATGAGCGGGATGTTGATGAGGAAGACGGAGCCCCACCAGAAGTGCTGGATGAGGAACCCGCCCAGGACCGGTCCGCTCGCCGCGCCGATCGCGGCGACGGCGGTCCAGATGCCGATGGCCAGGGCCCTCTCGCGCCGGTCGGGGAAGACCTGGCGCAGGATCGACAGCGTGGCGGGCATGATCATCGCCCCGCCGACGCCGAGCAGGGCCCGGGCGCCGATCAGCACCTGGGCGTCGTCGGCGAGGGCCGCGATCGCGGAGGCCGCGCCGAAGAGCGTGTAGCCGAGGAGCAGGATCCGGCGGCGGCCGACGCGGTCGCCGAGGGTGCCGAAGAGGATCAGCAGCGAGGCGCACACCAGCGGGTAGGCGTCCACGATCCACAGCAGCTCCTGCGAGCCGGGGCGCAGGTCCTCGGTGACGGCGGGGACGGCGACGTGCAGGATCGTCGCGTCGAGCGCGACGAGCACCAGGCTGACGCAGAGGACCGCCAGGACGACCCAGCGGTTGGCGCCGCCGGAGGCCTCCGTGATCCGCTG
The DNA here is from genome assembly GCF_040701585.1 of Streptomyces sp. NPDC093801. Taxonomy (NCBI): domain Bacteria; kingdom Bacillati; phylum Actinomycetota; class Actinomycetes; order Kitasatosporales; family Streptomycetaceae; genus Streptomyces; species Streptomyces sp. NPDC093801. Next base: position 101,269 of record NZ_JBFBDP010000024.1, read on the forward strand.
CCTCAGGGAGGGCTTCCTGTCGCCGGCCGTGTTCGTCCCCGACATCCATGTACCTCCCAGGTGATCCCTCGCACTCGGCGGACCAGCGTCGTGTGGCGCCGCGGGGTGGTGCCCTGTGCGGCGTCCTACGGGGTCCGGCATCGACACGCGAGTGAAGGGTCAGCGTACGCGAGTTCGTGTGGCCGACACGTGGTCAAGCTCTCATCCCGGCGGCGGCCCCCCTGTGGTGTGCGCCACTCGTCCCGCTCCCCCCTCCCCCGGCGTACACGCCCGGTCACGGCCCGTGGTTCTCGTTCCGTCCCCGGTTGCGGCGCCGTCGATACTCGTCCACGTGACAACTGTGCCCGCCTCCGGCGCTCCCCCCAAGGATCCCGGCCCCGGCCTCCGCCGGGCCGCGCCCGCGCTCGCCGCCTTCGCCGCGGTGCGGCTGCTCGTGCTGGCCGTGCTCGCGGTGTGGTGCGCCGCGGCCGGCAGCAGCCCGCACACGCTGCTGTCGGCGCGCTGGGACTCCCTCTGGTACGCCCGCATCGCCGCGCAGGGGTACGGGTACGAGGTGGTCCTGCCCAGCGGGGCCGTCCATTCCAACCTGGCGTTCTTCCCGCTGCTGCCGTGGCTGGAGCGGTGCGTGGCGGCTCCCTCCGGGCTCTCCTACGGCTCGGCCGGCCTGGTGGTCTCGGCGGTCGCGGGGCTCGCGGCCGCGTGGGGGGTCTTCGCCGTCGCGGACCTCCTGTACGGGCGGCGCGCCGGGGTGCTGGCGGTGGCCCTGTGGGCGGCGCTGCCGGTGGGGATCGTCCAGTCGATGGCGTACAGCGAGTCGCTGTTCACCGCCCTGGCCGCCTGGGCCCTGTACGGGGCGCTGCGCGGGCGCTGGCTCACGGCAGGTCTGCTCGCCGCGGGGGCGGGGCTGACCCGTCCGGTCGGGGCGGCGGTGGTCGCGGCGGTGTGGGTGGCGGCCGCACTGGCGTGGCGGCGCGGGGAGCGCTCGTGGCGGATGGCGGCCGGGGTGGTGCTGGCCCCGCTGGGGGCGGGGGCGTACGCGCTGTGGGTCGGGGCCCGGACCGGCGGGGGGCTGACGGGCTACCTGGACGTGCAGGCGGGCTGGGGCAACGGCTTCGACGGAGGCTGGGCGTTCGCCCGGTTCATCGGGGCGCGGCTGGCCTCGTCCGCCTTCCCCGCCGGGGTGGGCCTGATCGCGGGCGTGCTGCTGGTGCTGTGGCTGTACGCGCTGTGCGTGCGCCGCCGCCAGCCGGCCGCGCTCCTCGTCTACTGCGGGATCGTGGTGGCGCTGGCGCTGTGCGCCTCGGGGTACTTCGGCTCCAAGCCCCGGCTGCTGCTGCCGGCGTTCCCGTTGGTGCTGCCGCCGGCGGTGGCGCTGGCCCGGTGGCGGCCCGGGCGGGCGGCCGCCGTCGTCGGGGGGCTCGCCCTGGCCTCGGCGGTCTACGGGGCGTTCTGGCTCAACGGCTCGGGCCCGCCGTGACCCCGGCGCCGCCTGCGCATGATCACGGAACGGAACATTCCAATCCATGATTGCGCAAAGGAATTGAGCTGCAACGATAAACCTGCCGTAAGCGCGCGGACAATTGGCCGCGCAGCACTCCGAGAGCAGTTTCCGGGGAGTTCCAACGGGGGGCGAAATAACGGGAATTAAGTCCCGCGTGAGACGCACTCCACATCACATGGTCATCACAAAGCGCGCGATTCGCACGGGCCGTGCTTCGCCGCGCGGTAACGTCGATTGAGTGCGTACCGATCAATTGCTGACCCGTCTGGAGCCGGTGTTCGCCCGGCTGGACCGGGAACCAGAGCGACCGGCTCATCTGCAGACTCCGCAGATGAGCCGGCACCGCGTCGTGCTCCTCTCCGCGACCTTCGCCTTCTACGTGGCGATCGTCGTGGCCGTGCTGACGACGTCCTGGCTCGTCCGCCTGGACTGGCAGATCATGTTCTTCCGGCCCTACGAGCAGTGGCCGCAGATCCACGCCTTCCTCGACTACCTGGTCGTCCTCGGCCAGCGCGGCCCCACCGCGGTGATGGTCGCGGCCTGGCTCGGCTGGCGCTCCTGGCGGCAGCACACCCTCCGCCCGCTGATCGCCCTCGGCGTGGCCCTGCTGCTCCTGAACATCACCGTCGGCTCCGTGAAGCTCGGCCTCGGCCGGCTCGGTCCGCACTACGCCACCCAGATCGGCTCGGCCGAGCTCTTCGCGGGCGGCGATATATTTCCTTCCGGCCACACCGCCAACGCCGTCGTGACCTGGGGGATCCTGGCCTACCTGGCCTCCACCACGGTCACCCGGCGGGTGCTGTCGATCCTCTCCGGCGTGCTCTCGCTCAGCGTCGGCGCGACCACCGTCTACCTCGGCACCCACTGGGTGAGCGACGTCCTGCTCGGCTGGACCGCCGGCCTGCTGATCATGCTGGCGCTGCCCTGGTTCGAGCCGCTGATCGCCCGCTCCGAGGCGTACGTCTTCGAGCTGCGCGAGCAGTGGCGCCGCCGGCTGGAGGACGGCCGGGTCTCCGAGCCCGTCGCCGCCGCGCTCACCCCGCTGCTCTCGGCCGGCGGCAAGTGGCAGCCCCGGCGGGCCGACGCGGCCGAGGCGGCGCCCGCCGCCGCCCCGACGGCCGCCGGCGGGCACTCCCCCGCGCTGCGGCCCGGCGGGCACGCCCACCCGGTGTCGCGGCCCCACCTGATCCGCTCCGAGCGCACCCCGGTCACGCCGGCCGGCAGCCGCCGCCCGGCCCACACCGAGCGGACCGCGGCCGCCCGCAGCGCCCGCCCGGCCACCGGCAGCTGACACCCCGCGGGGCGGTACGCACACCCACCCCGCACCACGACGGCGGCCCGGTTCGACGAACCGGGCCGCCGTTCATATGTCCGGCCCGTCAGCAACGCGCCCGGACGTTCCTCCGTACCGGGTCACGCTTGTGTCACGGGTTGTCGACAGCCGCGACCACCGAATCGCCCATTCCCCCGACGGAATTCAAATCCCCCCGAAGCGAATTCCCGTTCTCTCCCGCGCTCTCCAGCGCACGGCCGAGAAGGTCCCGCAGAGCCCGGATCCGATCGCCCAGCTCCGGGGGCTCCACCACCTCGAACTCACACCCGAGCAGCATGATGTGAATCACCAGGACATCGAGGTTCACCGCCCCGGTGCGCAGCAGGCAGCCGTCCGCGCCGAGCGGCTCCAGCACCCCGTCCGAGGGGCCGACGACCCGTGCCGCCACCTCGGCCGGAACCTTCAGCCGCACCACCGCGCGGGCGGCGTACGCGCGCTGCGAGACCCCCTCGGACACGTACGCGGCGAGGTCTTCGGCCGGGGCCGGACGCGGGGCGAAGCGCGGGCCGTGCGGCGGGCGGGGCTCGATCCGGTCGGCGCGGAAGGTCCGCCAGTCCTCGCGGTCGAGGTCCCAGGCGACGAGGTACCAGCGGCGCTCGGTGCACACGAGCCGGTGCGGCTCGACCGTCCGGCGGCTGACCGCCCCGCCGTGGTCCCGGTACCCGAAGCGCAGCCGCTCGCCGTCCCGGCACACGGCGGCGAGCTCGGTGAGCACGGCGGGGTCGACGGTGTCGCGGCCGGGCCCGCGGAGCATGGGCACGGTGAACTCGTTGAGCGCGCCGACCCGTCCGCGCAGTCGGCCCGGCAGCACCTGCTCCAGCTTGGCGAGCGCCCGCACCGATGCCTCCCCGATCCCCTCGACCCCGTTCCCGGCGGCGGTGCGCAGCCCGACGGCGACGGCGACGGCCTCGTCGTCGTCGAGCAGCAGCGGCGGCAGCTCGGCGCCCGCGCCGAGCTGGTAGCCGCCGCCGGTGCCGGGGCTGGCGTTGACGGGGTACCCGAGCTCCCGCAGCCGGTCGACGTCCCGCCGGACGGTCCGGGGCGTGACCCCGAGCCGCTCGGCCAGGTCGGCGCCGGTCCACTCGCGGTGGGCCTGGAGGAGGGAGAGGAGGCGCAGCAGCCGCGCGGAGGTCTCGAGCATCGGCCCAGTGTCCCCTTTTTCGTGCGGTGCTCGCGGGGCTCGGCCGTGGCCGGCCTCCCCGGCTTCGCACCGCTGCGACGGACTCCGTCCGCCGGGCGCCGGGCGGGGTCCCCTGACCCCGATACCGGGCGCGGCGCGCCCGGTATCGGGGTCAGGGGCGGAGCCCCCGGGAACCGGGGGCGGCTACTTGGGGGGGTACGGCGGCCGAAGTCGCCGGAGCCGGGGCGGCCGGAACCGGAGTCACCGGGTTGGGACGCGCCGGAGGCGGAGTGGCCGGGGGCAGGGTCGTGGCCGGGGGCTCGGGGGCCGTGGGCGGGGCCGGGGGTGGGGGGAGGGTGAGGAGGAGGCCGGGGCGGAGGGCGGACGGGTCCGGGCCGATCACGGTGCGGTTCGCCTCGTACAGGGCCCGCCAGCCCCCCGCGACGCGGTACCGCCGCGCGATCCCCTCCAGCGTGTCCCCGCCCCGCACCGCGTGCATCCGCCCGGCCAGCCCGTACCGCTTCGCGCACACCGGCCACGCCTCCCACCCCTGCGACCCGAGCACGTCCTCCGCGACGCGGATCTGCTGCTCCCGCGTCGCCAGGTCGGCCCGCGCCGCGTACGCGAGCCCCCCGTGCTCCACCCACGTCGGCTGCCAGAACTGCAGGCCCCCGTAGAAGCCGTTGCCCGTGTTCACCGACCAGCGCCCGCTGCTCTCGCAGTCGGCGACGCAGTCCCACGGCCACTCCCCGCCCGGCCCGCAGTCCCCCGGCCCGTGCCCGATGACGCCCGGCGAACCGGGACGCACGGCCCCCGCCGGCCCGGGGGCGGGCGGGGGCGGCGCCGCGACCGCGCCGGCGCCCCACGGGAGTACGAGCACCAGCGCGGCGCAGACCGCGAACGCGGCCCGCCGGAGACGGACATCGGGCATCGCGCCACGCTACGCAGCGCCCGCCCCCCCGACCGGGCCGCCACGCGGCGGACCCCCGCGCCCCACCCGGACGGCCGACCGCCGCACCCCGCCCAAACAGCCAGCACCGGCCACCAACTGCGCACAACCAAGCAACAGTTGCCACAAAAACGAAGCCGCCTCCGAGCGGTTCACTCGTTCGGGTGGCCGGTTCGATTCCGTTCCCTCGGACGGCGTGACCCCGGCCGAGCCTCGGGCGTTGATCCCGGCGAGCCGGGAACCCCCCGGCCTCCGCACGAATGAGGAGCCCCCCCGTGCCGCGCATGCTCGACGTCAGTCTTGAGGTACGTGCCGAGATCGGTGACGAAGAAGCCGACAGGCTGCTCACCGGCGACGACGCCCCGGGCAGTTACGACTGCACCTCCTGCCGCACCCCCGGCGACCCCGAGACCGACCCGACGAGCACCGTGCTGTTCGTGGGCGAGGAGACGGCCGTCCTCGCCTTCGCCCACGCCGGCTGCATCCCCTCCCAGGTGGTCACGGTCTCCGAGGCCGAGCTCCAGGGCGCGGTCCGCAGCATCACCGGTGACAGCCCGGCCCCGGAGCCGGCGGCCCCCGCCGGCGAGGTCCCGCAGAGCGTCCCCGGCGGCCAGGCCGTCCTCGGCATCACGAGCGGCCTGATCCTGATCAACGGCGAACTCCACCCCGCGCTGGTCGTCGAGCCGACCGCGCCGATCGCCCGCCCCGGCACCACCGGCCCCGGCGACGACTTCCTGCCGCTCCTCATCGAGCAGGGCTTCATCCCCGTCACCGACACCAACCAGGTGCCGTCCGCCCTGGAGGGCTGGTCGGTCCTGCTCGCCGGCGGCCAGCTGCACGCCGTGCTCCAGCCCGGCGCGGGCGGCGGCCCCCAGGCCTCCTGGTGGCAGGCCCACCAGGCGCTGTCCGTCACCGACGGCTGGCGGGCCGCGGTCAACAAGACCCAGCGGGTACTGGTCTACGCCGCCCCGGTCGGCTCCATCGGCCAGCAGCCGCGCGAGGACCTGCTCCGCGACGCCCTGGACAAGGCCGCGAGCAACGGCAAGCTCGTCGCGGCCTCCATGCCCCTCGCGGGTGCCCCGGGCGCCTGAGCCCGCCCTCTCCTTCTCCTCCCCGCCGGAAACGGCCGCCCGTCCTCCCCGCGAAAGGGGCCGGGTGGCATGCGCCGGGGGTGCGCGGTCCGTCCCGCGCACCCCCGGCGATCTGCGTTTTTTACGCCCCGTCACCCCGCATCCGCAGGGCCGCGGTTTCGTTGGCTGATACGTGCATGCATACGACCCCTCCCGCGCCCCGTCCCACCCGCACAGCGTCCCCCCGATGCGCCCCGCACTGGACCGGGACCACGCTCCGGCCGCCTCGCACACCCCGATCTTCGACGCCCTGTACTCGGAGTACCTGCGCGCCTTCCGGGCCCTGCCGGGCGACCGGACCGGCGAGGAGGACCTCGGCTTCACCGCCTTCTCGTACGGGTCCTCCTACGGCTCCCCGTACGGCGGCTCCTACACCGGCTCGTCCGGCCTCTCCTACGGCAGCGGCTCGTACACCGCCGGGTGGAACGGTTCCGCATGGCAGCGGGCCGATCCCTGGCAGCCCGCGTACCCGCCGGCGCCGATCGTCCCCCAGCCCCTGTACGCCCATGCCGGCGCCACCGCGTCCGGGACCGCGGCCGGCCCCGGATACGGCGACGGGCGGCAGCACCACACCGGGATGCAGCACATCCCGGCGGCACTGCCGCCCGCTCCGCGCCGGGGCTACTGACCCCGGCGCGCTGCCGCTACTTCTTCTTCTTGTACTGGGCGCCGCGCTTCTCGCGCACCCGCACCGAGATGTGCAGCGGGGTGCCCTCGAAGCCGAACTCCTCGCGCAGGCGGCGCTCGATGAAGCGCCGGTAGCCGTGCTCCAGGAAGCCGGAGGCGAAGAGGACGAACCGCGGCGGCTTGCTGCCCGCCTGGGTACCGAACAGGATGCGGGGCTGCTTGCCGCCGCGGATCGGGTGCGGGTGCGCGGCGACGATCTCGCCGAGGAAGGCGTTGAGGCGGCCCGTGGGGACGCGCGTCTCCCAGCCCGCGAGGGCGGTCTCGATCGCCGGGACCAGCTTCTCCATGTGGCGGCCGGTCTTCGCGGAGACGTTGACCCGGGGCGCCCAGGAGACCTGCTGCATCTCGGTCTCGATCTCGCGCTCGAGGTAGTAGCGGCGCTCCTCGTCCAGCTCGTCCCACTTGTTGTACGCGATCACGATCGCGCGGCCGGCCTCGACGGCCATGGTGATGATGCGCTGGTCCTGGACGCTGATGCTCTCGGTGGTGTCGATCAGGATGACCGCCACCTCCGCCTTCTCGACGGCGGCGGCCGTACGCAGCGAGGCGTAGTAGTCGGCGCCCTGCTGGAGGTGGACCTTCTTGCGGATGCCCGCCGTGTCGACGAACTTCCAGGTGACCCCGCCGAGCTCGATCAGCTCGTCGACCGGGTCGCGGGTGGTGCCGGCCAGCTCGTTGACGACGACGCGGTCCTCGCGGGCGACCTTGTTCAGCAGCGAGGACTTGCCGACGTTCGGGCGCCCGATCAGGGCGATGCGGCGCGGGCCGCCGATCGGGGCGCCGCCGAAGGTCTGCGCGGGCGCCTCCGGCAGGACGTCGAGGACGGCGTCGAGCATGTCGCCCGTGCCGCGGCCGTGCAGCGAGGAGACCGGGTACGGCTGGCCCAGGCCGAGGGACCACAGGTAGGCCGCGTCGGCCTCGCCGCTCTGGCCGTCGACCTTGTTGGCGCACAGCACGACGGGCTTGCCGGCCCGGCGCAGCAGCTTGACGACGGCCTCGTCGCTGTCGGTGGCGCCGACCTTGGCGTCCACGACGAAGACGACCGCGTCTGCGGTCTCGATGGCGTACTCGGCCTGGGCGGCGACGGAGGCGTCGATGCCGAGGACGTCCTGCTCCCAGCCGCCGGTGTCGACGACCTTGAAGCGGCGGCCGGCCCACTCGGCCTCGTAGGTGACGCGGTCGCGGGTGACGCCGGGCTTGTCCTCGACGACGGCCTCGCGGCGGCCGATGATGCGGTTCACCAGGGTCGACTTGCCCACGTTCGGGCGGCCGACGACGGCGAGGACGGGGAGGGGGCCGTGACCGGCCTCCTCGATCGCGCCTTCGACCTCTTCGAGGTCGAAGCCTTCCTCCGCGGCGAGCTCCATGAACTCCGCGTACTCGGCGTCGCCAAGTGCTCCGTGGTCGTGCTGGTCGTTCATGAAGTCCGTTCCTCGTCGTTCGTGGTGATCGGTGGTACCCGCGCGGCGGGCGCCACTACTGGTTCAAGTCTCGCTCAGCGGCCGGTGAGGCGCTTGGCGTCGGCCAGGTGGGCGGTCAGCCGGTCCTGGATGCGTACGGTGGCCGCGTCCAGCGCGGTCCGGGTGCGGCGGCCCGTGCCGTCCCCGGCCTCGAAGGCGGAGCCGAAGACGACGTCGACGCGGCTGCGCAGCGGCGGCAGGCCCTTGACGAGCCGGCCCTTGGCGTCGGTGCTGCCCAGGACGGCGACCGGCACTATGGGCGCGCCGCTGCGGACCGCGAAGTAGGCGAGCCCGGCGCGCAGGGACGCGAAGTCCCCGTCGCCGCGGGTGCCCTCGGGGAATATCCCCAGGGCGCCGCCTTCGCCGAGGACGTCCAGGGCGCGGGTGATGGCGGTCCGGTCGGTGCCGGCGCGGTCCACCTTCACCTGCCCGATCCCCTCCAGGAAGGGACCGAGGGGCCCGACGAACGCCTCCTTCTTGATCAGGAAGTGCAGCGGCCGGGGCGCGGTGCCCATGACCAGCGGGCCGTCGAGGTTGTGGGAGTGGTTCACGGCCAGGATGACGGGGCCGGTGGCGGGTACCTTCCAGGCACCCAGCACGCGCGGCTTCCAGAGCCCGTACATGAGCCCGATCCCGATGCGTCTGCCGACCGCCGCACCCTTGAGGGAGGGCGTATCGCTCACTTGCTCCGCCGCTCTTCCACCAGCGTCACGACGCACTCGATGACCTGGTCGAGGGTGAGCTCGGTGGTGTCCACCTCGACGGCGTCGCCGGCCTTGGCCAGCGGGGAGGTCTTGCGGCCGGAGTCGGCGGCGTCCCGCTTGATCAGGGCTTCCTTGGTGGCGGCGAGGTCCGTGGCCTCCTTGCCGCGCAGTTCGCCGCTGCGGCGGGCGGCGCGGGCCTCGGCGGAGGCCGTCAGGAAGACCTTGAGGTCGGCGTCGGGCAGGACGGTGGTGCCGATGTCCCGGCCCTCGACCACGATCCCGTCGGCCTGCGCGGCCGCCTCGGCGGCGATGGAGCGCTGGAGGTCGGTGATCAGGGTGCGCACCTCGGGGACGGCGCTGACGGCGCTGACCTTGGAGGTGACCTCCTGGGTGCGGATCGGGCCGGAGGCGTCCAGGCCGTCCACGGTGATGGTGGGCGCGGAGGGGTCCGTCCCGGAGACGATGGCCGGCTTGCCGGCGGCGAGGGCGATCGCCTGCGGGTCGTCGGTGTCGATGCCGTTGGTGATCATCCACCAGGTGATGGCCCGGTACTGGGCACCGGTGTCCAGGTAGCGCAGCCCGAGCTTGGCGGCCACGGCCTTGGAGGTGCTGGACTTGCCCGTGCCGGAGGGACCGTCGATGGCGACGATCACGGCGGACGGAGCTACGGATTCCACGGTGCGGGCACCTTCCTGGTTGCGCGGACGAGTCCGGGCGCGCCAATAGCGCCCCTCCCCAGGTTACCGGCCCCGCGCACCCGCCGGTCCCGGGCGGTCGGCGGGGGCCGCACGGCCGGGCTCCGGGCCGGGCCGGAGCGGGCGTCCGCCGGGCCGGAGCGGGCGTCCGCCCGGCCCGCGGGCCGGGCGGACGGGGACGCGCCGGATGGCGGGAACGCGGGACCGCGCCGGGTGGCGCGGGCGGCAGCCCGGTTCGAGGGGCCCGTGCCCCGTCGGGGTCCCTACTGCTGGCGCAGGGCCCAGCCGCGTTCGCGGAGCTCGGTGGTCAGGGCGGCGGCGGCCCGCGGCTCGACCATGAGCTGGACCAGGCCCGCCTGCTGGCCGGTCGCGTGCTCGATCCGCACGTCCTCGATGTTGACCCCGGCCCGGCCGGCGTCGGCGAAGATCCGCGCCAGCTCGCCGGGCTTGTCGCTGATGAACACCCCGACCGTCTCGTAGGCCGTGGGCGCCGCGCCGTGCTTGCCCGGGACCCGCACCCGTCCGGCGTTGCCCCGCTTGAGGACGTCCTCGATGCCGGCGGCGCCGCCCCGGCGCTCGGCCTCGTCGGCGGACTGGAGGCCGCGCAGCGCCTCCACCGTCTCCTCCAGGTCGGCGGCGATGCCGGCCAGGACGTCGGCGACCGGGCCCGGGTTGGCGGAGAGGATCTCCACCCACATCCGGGGATCGGAGGCCGCGATCCGGGTCACGTCGCGGATGCCCTGGCCGCACAGCCGGACCGCCGTCTCGTCCGCCTCCTCCAGGCGGGCGGCGACCATGCTGGAGACCAGCTGCGGGGTGTGGGAGACGAGCGCGACCGCCCGGTCGTGGGCGTCGGCGTCCATCACCACGGGGACGGCCCGGCACAGGGCGACGAGCTCCAGCGCCAGGTTCAGCACCTCGTGGTCGGTGTCCCGGGTCGGGGTCAGCACCCAGGGGCGGCCCTCGAACAGGTCGGCCGTCGCGGCCAGGGGGCCGGAGCGCTCCTTGCCGGCCATCGGGTGGGTGCCGATGTAGGCGGAGGTGTCGGCGCCCAGGGCGGCGAGCTCGCGGCGCGGACCGCCCTTGACGCTGGCCACGTCCACGTAGGCCCGGGCCAGCCCCCGCCCGATGGCGTCGGCCAGCGCGGCGGCCACGTGGGCGGGCGGCACGGCCACGATCGCGAGGTCGACCTGGCCCTCGGGGGCGTCGTCGGTGCCGGCGCCGAGGGCGGCGGCGGTCCGGGCCTGCGTCGGATCGTGGTCGATGAGGTGGACGGCGATCCCGCGGGCGGTCAGGGCGAGCGCCGCGGAGGTGCCGATCAGTCCGGTTCCGATGACGGCGGCGGTTCTCACGGGGGCGCTCCAAGGTGATCGCTGACGGCTGGTCCTGACTCAGGGTAGCCAGCGGATACGCCCTCGGTCCCCTGCGGTCCGCCCTGTGGACGGCAGCGGACCGACACGAGCCGCCGGGTGCGCCCGCGGGGCCCGTCTCCGGTAGAACGACCGCATGATCTTCCACATCGTCCCGCTCGCGGACTGGAGCGCCGCCCCCGAGCTCCCGTACGCCCCGCCCTCGCTCGCCTCCGAGGGGTTCGTCCACTGCTCGGCGGACCGCCCGACCGTCCTCGCCATCGCGGGGTCCCACTACCGGGAGGTTCCCGGCCCCCTGCTCGCCGTGGAGCTCGACGAGGCGGCCCTGACGTCGGAGGTCCGCCGCACGGGCGGCCCGAAGGACCCGTACCCGCACGTCCACGGGCCGTTGAACCGGGACGCCGTGCTGCGCGTGTGGGAGGTCGTACGCACGCCCGGCGGCGGCCCGGCGGAGCTGACCCCCTGGCGCCGGGGCGGGTGAAACCGGAGCGGCGGGCTTCTGCCGGAGCCCGTCGCGCGCCAGGATGCTGCTCGCCGCCCCCGCCACCGACCGAACCACGGAGCTCCCATGACTGAGTCACAGACCGCCCGGCGCACGGTACTCGCGGCCGGAGCGGCCGCCCTGGCCGGCGGCACGCTCGCCGCCTGCGGAGGCGGGACGGAGAAGTCCGCCACCGAGCCGGCGGCCCCGTCCGCCCCCGCCGCCCAGCCCTCCGCCGCCGCGTCGGCGGCCTCCTCGCCGGTGGCGTCCGCCCCGCCGCGGGCCGCGAAGGCCCTCGTGGCCTCCTCCAAGGTGCCGGTGGGCGGCGGCACGGTGCTCAAGGAGGAGAAGGTGGTGGTGACCCAGCCGACGGCCGGGTCCTTCCGCTGCTTCTCGGCGGTGTGCCCGCACCAGGGGTGCCTGGTGAACAAGGTCGCGGACGGCACCATCGACTGCCCGTGCCACGGCAGCAGGTTCCAGGTCTCGGACGGCGCGGTGACCCACGGTCCGGCGACGCGCGGCCTGGAGGAGAAGAAGATCACGGTGGCCCCGAGCGGCGAAATCTCGCTCGCCTAGCCGGGACCCGGCCGCCTACCCTCCCCCGCATGGACGACCTCACCCTGGTCCGGGACCACACGATCTACGCCTGCGTGATGGGCTCCCGCGCCTTCGGGCTGGCCACGGAGGCGAGCGACACCGACCGGCGCGGTGTCTACCTCGCCCCCACGCCGCTCTTCTGGCGGTTCGAAAAGCCCCCCACGCACGTGGAGGGGCCGCGGGAGGAGGAGTTCTCCTGGGAGCTGGAGCGCTTCTGCGAACTCGCCCTGCGCGCCAACCCGAACATCCTGGAGTGCCTGCACTCCCCCCTGGTGGACCGGCTCACCCCGGTGGGAGAGGAGCTCCTCTCGCTGCGCGAGGCGTTCCTCTCCCGCCGGGCCCACGCCACCTTCACCCGCTACGCGGTCTCGCAGCACCGCAAGCTCGTCGCGGACGTCCGCCTGCACGGCGCCCCGCGCCGGAAGCACGCCATGCACCTGCTGCGCCTGCTCCTGTCCTGCCGCGACCTGCTCCGCTCGGGCCGCCTGGACATCGACGCCACCCCGTACCGCGACCGCCTCCTGGCGGTGAAGCGGGGCGAGCTGACCTGGGAGGAGACGGACGCCTGGATGACCCGCCTGACGGAGGAATCCGAGGCGGCCCTCACCTCCACCCCCCTCCCGCCCGGCCCCGACCTGCCCCGCGTGGCCGACTTCCTCCACCGCACCCGCCGGGCATCGGCCGCCCGGTCCTAGGCCGTACCGCTCAGGCGTCCCAGAGGGTGCCGAACGCGAGGAGCTCCTCGCGGTATTCGATGCCGCCCTCCCAGTCCCGGGGCCAGGCGTCGGCGCCGAGGTGGGCGCCCGCGAAGGCGCCGGCCAGGCAGGCGAGGGAGTCGGAGTCGCCCGCCGTGCAGGCCGCGCGTCGCAGGGCCAGCAGGGGTTCGTCCGGGAAGAGCAGGAAGCAGTGGAGGGCGGTGGCCAGGGCCTCCTCGGCGATCCAGCCGTCGCCGGTGGCCAGGCACGGGTCCGTCTCCGGAGAGGGGGTGCGCAGGGCCGCCGCGAGCCGGTCCAGGACGGCCAGGCAGTCGTCCCAGCCCCGGGCCATGAAGGACTCGGGCGAGGCGTCGGAGGCGGTGCGCGTCCAGAGGTCGCCGAGCCAGCGCTCGTGGTAGCGGGTGCGGTTCTCCAGGGCGTACGAGCGCAGCCGCCCGACCAGGCCCGTCACCTCGGTGCCCTGCGCCAGGAGGTGGACGGCGCGGGCGGTCAGGTCGGAGGCGGCGAGGGCGGTGGGGTGGCCGTGGGTGAGGGCCGACTGGAGCTGGGCGGCACCCGCGCGCTCCTCGTCCGTCCAGCCGGGGACCAGGCCGACCGGCGCGACGCGCATGTTGGCTCCGCAGCCCTTGGAGCCGGTCTGGCTGGCGTCCCGCCAGTCCCGCGCCGGGTCGTCGAGCAGGCCGCAGGCCACCAGGCAGGTGCGGCCGGGGGCGCGGTTGTTCTCCGGGGAGTGGTACCAGTCGACGAACTCCTCGCGGACCGGCCGGGCCAGGCGCAGCGGCCCGACGCGGCCGCGCTCGGAGGCCGTCCGTATCCCGCGGGCCAGGGCCAGGGTCATCTGGGTGTCGTCGGTGACGATCGCCGGGCGGGGCAGGCGCATCTGCCGCCAGGGCCCGGTCTTGGCCAGGATGGACGGGACGTCGTTGAACTCGGTCGGGAAGCCGAGGGCGTCGCCCAGGGCCAGTCCGATCAGGGCGCCGGTCGCGGCGCGCTTCGGGGCGCTCACAGGGTCGGTCCTTCCGTGGGTCGCAGCAGGGGCGGGTGGAGCGTGGTCGCCGGTCCGGCCCGGTAGAGGGCGGCCGGTTTGCCGCGGCCGCCGGTGAGCCGGGCGGCTCCCGGCACGGCTTCGACGAAGCCGGGGGTGGCGAGCACCTTGCGCCGGAAGTTGGGGCGGTCGAGGCCGGTGCCCCAGACGGTCTCGTAGACGGCCTGGAGTTCCCCGAGGGTGAACTCGGGCGGGCAGAAGGCGGTGGCGAGGCAGGTGTACTCCAGCTTCGCGCCCACGCGCCGGCGGGCGTCCGCCAGGATCCGCGCGTGGTCGAAGGCGAGCCCCGAGGCCTCCGCCACCGGCACCCAGCGCGCCCGGTCGGCGTCCCCGCCGCCCCGCTCGGCCGGCTCCGGCAGGTCGGGGACGAGCGCCGTGAAGGCGACGGAGACCACCCGCATCCGCGGGTCGCGGTCGGGTTCGCTGTAGGTCCGCAGCTGTTCGGGGTGCAGGGACCGGACCAGCTCCGCCGGCAGGCCCGTCTCCTCGGCGAGCTCGCGCAGGGCCGCCGTCTCGGCGGACTCCCGGGGCAGCACGAAGCCGCCGGGCAGTGCCCAGGCCCCCGCGTAGGGGTCCTGCGCGCGCCGGATCAGCAGGACGTGCAGCACGCCGCCGCGCACGGTGAGCACGGCCAGGTCCACGGTCACCGCGAACGGCTCGAAGGCGTACGGGTCGTAGGCCCCGGGGTCCCGCGGCCCGGGTCCGGCCGGGCGGCGGGGGGCGTCACGGTCCGGCTCGCGCGGGGTCATCGGCGCTCCGGGAGCGGGTCCGCGAACCGCCAGCCCTCGGCCAGGAGGCCGTCGACCGCCGCCACGGCCTGCTCCAGCCGTGCGCGCCGGTCGCCGCCCACGACGAGGAAGCGCCGCCCGGTACGGGCGAGCTCCCGCCGGAAGCGGGCGGTCATCCAGGGCCTCGGCTGCGGCCCGTCGCGCAGGCCGTCGTCCTCGAAGGGGACCCCTTCGTGGTCCGTCAGCAGGTACAGGTCGCGGCGGGTCCGCGCGGCGATCCGCTCGACCTCGCGGTTGCGCCCGCCGACGTAGCGCTCGTGCCAGATGCCCGTGGCGAAGGAGTCGGTGTCGCAGAAGAGCACCGGGGAGCCGAGCCGGGCGGCCCGGTCCTCGTCGGCGTCCTGGCGGCGGGCGATCACCGGGAACTCCCGCGAGGTGAAGGACACGTCCTCCCAGGAGGCCGACGGGTCCGCCGCGCGGGCCGCGGCCAGCTTCTCCTCGCTGTACGCGCGCCCGTACTCGGCGACCCAGCCGGTCTTGGCCCACACCCCGCCGCGCCGCCGGTAGTGCGCGGCCAGCTCCCGCGAGAGGGTGGTGGTCCCGGTGGACTCGGCGCCGAGCACGACGACCCGCCGGGTCAGCGCGCCCCGTACGGCCGGCCCGAGGAACTCCCAGCAGCCGGCGGGGTCCGCCCGTACGGCCGTCCCGGAGACCGGGAACAGGGTGCGCGCCGGGTCGACGCAGACCTCCTCGGCGCCGAAGCGCCGGGCGAGCTCGGTGCCGTACTCCTCGGAGGTGAAGACGGCGTCCACGGGACGGCCCACCGCCGCCCGGAAGATCGCCATGTGCGCCTCCCAGACCGCCGGGTCGTGCAGGTCGACGGGGACGTCGTCGACCGCGCCGACCACGTCCGCGCCGGGGTGCTCCTCGCGCATCCAGGCGACCCGGTCGGCGAGCGGCACCGACTCCACGGAGGCGGCGCACACCAGCACGGTCAGCCGCTCGCACTGGTCCTGGGCGGTGCGCACGAGATGGTGGTGGCCGGCGTGCGGCGGGTAGAACTTGCCGAGCACCAGCCCGTGCCCGAAGCGCCTGCCGCCGCTCATGCCGCGGCCCCCGCCGCCGTCGCCGTACGGGCGTCGCCGCGCGCCGGGAGGGCGCGCCGCCAGCCGAGGAACCCGGCCGCGCACAGGGCGAGGAAGCCGACGTAGAGGACCGAGGTCAGGTACAGCCCCTTGTAGGCGTACAGCGGGACGTAGACGAGGTCGGCGGCGATCCACAGCCACCAGGACTCCAGGAGCTTGCGGCACTGCCCGTAGGTGGCCATGAGCGAGAGGGCGGTGGTGAGCGCGTCCCAGAACGGGACGGTGGAGTCGCTGACCCGGCCGAGGAGCAGGGTCAGTGCGGCGGTCCCCACCGCCCCCGCCGCGAGCAGCCAGAGCCATGCGGCGCGCGTGGTGCGGCGCACCGGCAGGGCCTCGGCGCTTCCCGGTCCACCCCCGTGGGTCCAGGACCACCAGCCGTACGCGGCGAGGGCGATGAAGACGATCTGCAGGCCGGCGTCGGCGTAGAGGCCGGCCTGGGCGAAGAGGACGATGAAGAACACGTTGTTGGCGATGCCGACCGGCCAGTTGGCGACGTGCTGCCGGGCCACCAGCCAGACGCACAGGGCGCCCGTGGCGAAGCCGAGGATCTCGGTCCAGCTCAAGTACCAGCCCATGGGGCCACCCGCTCCCTTTAATAGTCAGATTGACTATAAACAGCCGGTGGCTGCTCCGGCAAGGCGCCTGGCGCCCGCGGGAACGCGGAAGCCCGCGGTGCCGGGGGCACCGCGGGCTTCCGTACGGGTCTCGGGACGGCTAGAGGCCGACCTCGCGCATGAGCATGCCGACCTCGGTGTTGGTCAGGCGGCGCAGCCAGCCGGACTTCTGGTCGCCGAGCTCGATCGGGCCGAAGGAGGTCCGGACGAGCTTGTCGACCGGGAAGCCGGCCTCGGCCAGCATGCGGCGGACGATGTGCTTGCGGCCCTCGTGGAGGGTCACCTCGACCAGGTAGTTCTTGCCGACCTGGTCCACGACGCGGAAGTTGTCGGCGCGGGCGTAGCCGTCCTCCAGCTCGATGCCGTCCTTGAGGCGCTTGCCGATGTCGCGCGGCAGGGAGCCGGTGATCGCGGCGACGTAGGTCTTCTGCACGCCGTACTTCGGGTGCGTGAGGCGGTGGGCCAGCTCACCGTGGTTGGTGAGGAGGATGATGCCCTCGGTCTCGGTGTCGAGCCGGCCGACGTGGAAGAGGCGGGTCTCGCGGTTGGTGACGTAGTCGCCCAGGCACTGGCGGCCGTCCGGGTCCTCCATGGTGGAGACGACGCCGGCCGGCTTGTTCAGCGCGAAGAACAGGAAGGACTGGGTGGCGACGGTCAGGCCGTCCACCTTGATCTCGTCCTTCGGCTGGACGCGCTTGCCCTGCTCGGTCACGATCTCGCCGTTGACCTCGACGCGGGCCTGCTCGATGAGCTCCTCGCAGGCGCGGCGCGAGCCCATGCCGGCACGGGCCAGCACCTTCTGCAGGCGCTCGCCCTCCAGCTCGGCGCCGGGGAAGGTCTTCGGGGTCTTGATCACCGGCTTGTCGGCGTACCGGTCGCGCACGCGCTCCTCGATCCGCGCGTCCAGCTCGCGGGGCCGGGACTGGCCGCTGCGGCTGCCCGGGCCGCGGCGCGGGCCGCCGGCGCCGCCGATGCCGGGGGTCTTGGAGGCCTTGGGGCCGCCCTTGGCACCACCGCGCGCGGCCGCGCCACGGGCGCCGCCGCCGCTGCGGCCGCTGCGCTCGCCCTCGGGGCCGACGTCGTAGCGGCGCTCCTCGGGGCGCGGGTTGCGGGGGCGCTGGGGTGCCTGGTCGCGGTCGCGCGAGCCGCCCTGGCCGCCGCCGGAGGAGCCGCGGTAGCCGCCGCTGCCCGAGCCGCCGCCGGAGCCGCCCCGGTAGCCACCGCCGCCGCTGCCGCCACCGCGGTAGCCGCCGCCACCGGAGGAGCCGCCACGGGCGCCACCGCGCCCGCCGCCGCCGCTGTTCCTGTTGCCACCGTTGCCGTTGCCGCTGCTTCGCATCAAAGTTCCGTCGTCTTGTCGTCGTCTACGTCAGTGTCCGGTGCGTCCGGATCGAACGACGGCACACCTTCTTGCGTCTCGGCTTCGATCGCGTCCGCCTCGGGGAGGAAGGGCGCGAGCTCCGGGAGCTCGTCCAGGCCGCGCAGGCCCATCCGCTCCAGAAAGTAGTTCGTCGTCCTGTACAGGATCGCACCTGTTTCGGGTTCCGTGCCCGCCTCGGCCACCAGACCCCGCTGGAGCAGGGTCCTCATGACCCCGTCGCAGTTGACCCCGCGGACCGCCGAGACCCGCGAACGGCTCACCGGCTGGCGGTAGGCGACGACCGCGAGGGTCTCCAGGGCCGCCTGGGTGAGCCGGGCCTGCCGGCCGTCCAGGACGAAGGCCTCGACGGCGTCCGCGTACTCGGGCCGGGTGTAGAACCGCCAGCCCCCGGCGACCAGGCGCAGCTCGAAGCCCCTGCGCTGGACGGCGTACTCGTCGGCGAGGGCGGCGAGGGCGTCGGCGACCTCGCGGGGGGTGCGTCCGAGCACCTTGGCGAGGTGGTCGGCGGTCGCGGGCTCGTCCACCACCATCAGGACGGCCTCCAGGGCCCCCTTCAGCTCCATCAGTCCCCTGCCTCCACGACTCGGTCGAACTCGTCGGTCACCGTCGGCATGCCGTCGCCGTCGCCCCCGCACCAGCGGACGGTCAGGGTGAGCAGCGCCTCCTCCTGGTCGAGGACCACGGCCTTCTCCCGGTACAGCTCCAGCAGCGCCAGGAAGCGGGCGACGACGGTGAGGGTGTCCGGGGCGTCCTCGGCCAGCTCCCGGAAGGTCGCCTCGCCGCGCGCCTTGAGCAGGCGTACGACGAGACCCGCCTGCTCGCGGACGCTGACGAGCGGGGCGTGGATGTGGTCGACGTAGACCTCGGGCTTCGCCCTGGGCTGCATGGCCCGGACGGCGAGGCGGGCGAGGCCGTCGGCGCCGATGCCGATGACCACCTCGGGCAGCAGCTCGGCGTGGTGCGGCTCCAGCCCCACGGTCCGGGGGAAGCGGCGGCCCTCCTCCTCGGCCCGGTGCTCGAAGATCTCGGCGATCCGCTTGTACGCGCGGTACTGGAGCAGCCGGGCGAAGAGCAGGTCCCGGGCCTCCAGGAGCGCGAGGTCGGCCTCGTCCTCCACCTCGGCGGCGGGCAGCAGCCGGGCGGTCTTGAGGTCGAGGAGGGTGGCGGCGACGACGAGGAACTCGGTCGTCTGGTCGAGGTCCCAGTCGGGGCCCATGGCGCGGATGTGTGCCATGAACTCGTCGGTGACCTGGGAGAGGGCGACCTCGGTGACGTCGAGCTTGTGCCGGGAGATCAGCTGGAGCAGCAGGTCGAAGGGCCCCTCGAAGTTGTCGAGCCGCAGGGTGAACCGCCCGTCGCCTCCGGAGGGGGGCATGCCGCCGGAAGCCGCCTCCGCGGCACCGGGGACCGCCTCGGGCTCCGCGGACGGGGCCGGGTCGGCCGTCGCGGCCGGGGCGGCAGCCGGGTCGGGCGCCGCGGACGGAGCGGGGGCCGCCTCGGGCGCCGCGGACGGGGTGGGCGGGTTCGGGGGCGGGGTGGGCTCCGGGAGCCGTTGTGGGGGGCCTGCGGGGCCGTCGGCGGCTTCGTGGCCGGGCCGGGGGACCTCGTCGCCCGCCGGGGCCCCCCGCCCCGCAGCGGGCGCCTCAGCGGGCTCCGCCGGGGTGCCGGGGCCGTGCCCCAAGGGGCGGCGGGGGGGGTGGTTCGGGGGCATGCGGGTCCAGGGTGGTGCGGTGTGGATGCCGGGCGGCCCTTGCAGCCTAGGCCCTGGCCGGGCGATTCCCCGCCGACCGGGCGCGGGGCGGTGTCCCCTCCCCGCACTTCGCCCGCTCCTCCCCCGACCACCGCTGGGGGAGGAAGGGGGGCGGGGAACGGCGTCGCGGGCTCAGCGGCCCCGCAGGCGGCGGACCAGGATGCTGGCGTCGCCGCGCGACTCCAGGTCCGCCAGGACGACCGCGACCGCCTCACGGACGATCCGCCCCCGGTCGACCGCGAGCCCGTGCTCCCCCCGGAGCACCAGCCGGGCGTGCTCCAGGTCCATGAGTTCCTCGGCGGAGACGTAGACCGTGATCTTCTCGTCGTGCCGCTCGCGCCCGCTGGGCCGCCGGTTCGCGCCGCGGCCCTGCGCCTTGCCCTGCCGGGCCCCCGCGCTGCCAGAACCTTCCTGCGGCCTGCGCTGGGCGCCCACCGCCGGGGCGTCCCCGGTGGTCCTCGCCGTGCCGTCCGCCGGTGCGGCCGCCGTGTGCTCCGTACCCGCGGGCTGCGGCGCCTCCTCGGCGCCCCGCCGCGGCGAGGACGACTGGAGGGCCATCCCCCCGGTCGTGCGGAACAGTTCGTCGGCGCCGGGCAGACTCACTCGGCGGGACACCGGGCGAGCACCTCCCTGGCCAGCTGGCGGTAGGCGGCGGCGCCGACGGAGTTGGAGGCGTACGTGGTGATCGGCTCGCCTGCGACGGTGGTCTCCGGGAAGCGCACCGTCCGGCCGATGACCGTGTGGTAGACGTGGTCGTCGAAGGCCTCGACGACGCGCGCCAGCACCTCGCGGCTGTGCACCGTGCGGGAGTCGTACATCGTGGCGAGGATGCCGTCGAGCTCCAGCTCCGGGTTGAGGCGCTCCTGGACCTTCTCGATGGTCTCGGTCAGCAGCGCCACACCGCGCAGTGCGAAGAACTCGCACTCCAGCGGGACGATGACCTTGTGGGCCGCCGTCAGGGCGTTGACCGTCAGGAGGCCCAGCGAGGGCTGACAGTCGATCACGATGTAGTCGTAGTCGTTCATCAGCGGCTTGAGCGCCCGCTGGAGCGTCGACTCGCGCGCGACCTCGCTGACCAGCTGCACCTCGGCGGCGGACAGGTCGATGTTGCTCGGCAGCAGGTCCATGTTGGGGACCGCGGTCTTGAGCAGCACCTCGTCGGCCGACATGCCCCGCTCCATGAGCAGGTTGTAGACCGTCAGGTCGAGTTCCATCGGGTTCACGCCGAGGCCCACGGACAGCGCGCCCTGCGGGTCGAAGTCGACGAGCAGCACGCGGCGCCCGTACTCGGCGAGCGCGGCACCCAGGTTGATGGTCGACGTGGTCTTGCCGACGCCGCCCTTCTGGTTGCACATCGCGATGATCGTCGCCGGACCGTGGTCGGTCAGCGGACCCGGGATCGGGAAGTACGGCAGCGGGCGCCCGGTCGGGCCGATGCGCTCGCGGCGCTGGCGGGCAGCGTCGGGCGCGAGGGTGGCCGCGTACTCGGGGTCCGGCTCGTATTCCGCGTCGGGGTCGTAGAAGTGCCCCTCGGGCACCTGGTCGTAGTCGGCGAAACCAATGGGCGCATCGCCGCTGTGGTCGCCGGCCGTGGAGTTCACGTCTAGGCCGTCCATGCTCTTTTGGGGCGTCGTCATGTGCTGGTGGTTTGCGAAGGTGCGGACCGCGACGGAGCCGACAGCTTCGAGCCCGGCGGAACCCTGGTTCCGCTCGGGCGTCCCTGCTCGACCACCTCCGGGAGCAAATGTCGACTCATTCACAAGTCGTCTTACCTCCTCGGACGTGACCAGGACACTTATCGATAGGTCAGCGTTGCACCATGCCGACGGTTGGCGACTCTATGGCGTGTCACCGCCCAGCGGCAACACAATCCGCCGGACCCGGCACGATGTGTCGGCAACCGAACACCACTCTGTCAAGGGCGTACGGGCAGTCGTCATGAAGTTTCGCGGGTGCGCGAAAGGGTTAAAGGGTTACGTTCGAGGCGAGTTGAACGGCCTCCGCGGGCCCGCCGCAAACACCTCCGGCCGGACCTTGGGGGCAAGGTCCGGCCGGAGACGTGAGATTGACGTCAGTCGTTGACGGTTCAGCCGAGAAGGGCGCTGAGCTCGACGGACTCGAGGTTGTGGGCCTCGGCGACGGGGCCGTAAACGACCTTGCCGTCATGGGTGTTGAGGCCCAGCGCGAGCGCCGGGTCGCGACGGAGCGCCTCGGCCCAGCCGAGGTTCGCGAGCTGCACGATGTAGGGCAGCGTCGCGTTGGTCAGCGCGTAGGTGGAGGTGTTCGGCACCGCGCCCGGCATGTTGGCGACGCAGTAGAAGACCGAGTTGTGGACCTGGAAGGTCGGCTCGGCGTGGGTGGTCGGACGGGAGTCCTCGAAGCAGCCGCCCTGGTCGATGGCAATGTCGACAAGGACACTTCCGGGCTTCATCTTGGCGACGAGCTCGTTGGTGACCAGCTTCGGGGCCTTCGCACCCGGGATCAGTACGGCGCCGACGACGAGGTCCGCCTCGATGACGGCCTTCTCCAGCTCGTAGGCGTTGGAGACGATCGTCTTGACCTTGGTGCCGAAGATCTTGTCGGCCTCGCGCAGCTTGTTGATGTCGCGGTCGAGCAGGGTCACGTGGAAGCCCATGCCGATGGCGATCTGCACGGCGTTCCAGCCGGAGACGCCGCCGCCGATGACGACGCACTCGCCGGCGTGGGTGCCGGGGACACCGCCCGGGAGGACGCCGCGGCCGCCGGCCGAGCGCATCAGGTGGTAGGCGCCGACCTGCGGGGCCAGGCGGCCCGCGACCTCGGACATCGGGGCGAGCAGCGGCAGCGCGCGGTTGGCGAGCTCGACCGTCTCGTACGCGATGGCGGTGGTGCCGGACTCCAGCAGGGCGTCCGTGCACTCGCGGGAGGCCGCCAGGTGCAGGTAGGTGAAGAGGGTCTGGTCCTTGCGGAGGCGGTGGTACTCCTCCGCGATCGGCTCCTTGACCTTCAGCAGCAGGTCGGCGGTCGCCCAGACCTCGTCGGCGGTGCCGAGGATCTCGGCACCGGCGGCGACGTACTCGGCGTCCGTGATCGAGGAGCCCACACCGGCGTTCTGCTCGATGAAGACCTGGTGGCCGTTGCGGACCAGCTCATGCACGCCGGCGGGCGTGATGGCGACCCGGAACTCGTTGTTCTTGACTTCGCGGGGGATGCCGACCTTCATCGTCGATCACGGTCCTTGACTCAGGGGATGTTACGGGGCACTTCCATACATACCCGCCCACAAGAACGCGCAACGGGATGCACCACTGGATGTCGTGGTGAAGCCAGTCTAATGAAGGATGAGGCGCTGTCTAGCCTTGCAAACCAATAATTTCAGTCGGAGACACTGCGGATTTCGCAGGCTGCGGGGTCGTCTCCCAGCAATCTGTCGGCCGCTGACCGGTGCAGTCGTGCGGCCGCCGGGTCGCCCAGCCGGTCCAGGGTGTCGGCCAGCCTGACCTGGAGCGCGGCCTGCAGCCGCAGGTCCCCGGCACGGCGTGCGAGCTCGATCGCCTCGCGGCAGGTGTGCAGTGATTCCTCGGGCCGGCCGGCGTACTCCTGAATGCGCGCCATCTCGCTCAACGCCTTTGCCTGGCCCGGGACATCGGCCAGCCTGCGGTAGCCCGCGGCGGCCGCGCGCCAGCTGCGCAGGGCGTCCCCGTAGCGGCCCGCGTAGGTGTGCACGTTGCCGAGCCGTCCGTACAGCCGGGCCTCGTCCGAGCGCTCCCCCCGGGCGAGGGCGTGGGCCAGGGCGCGGCCGAACCAGTCGGAGGCCCTCGGCCAGTCCGCCAGCTCTTGGTACGCGCCGCCTACGGATTCCATCGCGCGGCCGGTCGCGTACGGGTCCTTCGCGGCCTTTCCGGCGGCCAGCGCGGCTCGGTAGCGCTCCAGGGCCTCGGGGGTGCGGCCGGTGGCCGCGTCCAGGTCGGCCAGGTTCAGCAGGGCCGCGGCCTGCTCCCGGTGCAGGTGGCGGCGCTCGGCCACGCCCAGGACGAGCCGGTGCAGCCCGTACAGCTCGGGGGCGGCGGCCTCGGTTCCCCGGTGCGCGGCCAGGGCCCTGACCAGCGCGGAGACCAGCCTGCGGGCCAGGGTGTCCAGGCCGCCGTCGGCCACGGCCAGGGTGGCGGAGGCGGTGAGCGCGGGCAGGCGGGTGTCCAGCCAGGTCGCGGCGGCCCGGCGGTCGGGGAAGCGGAGGGCGCGCGGGAGCCCGTCCAGGGCCTCCCGGGCCTCCGCGGCCTCGTCTTCGGGCAGGTCGGCCATGGCCTGGCAGGAGGTCAGCAGGCGTACGGTCCGCTCCAGCATCCGGGCCCGGGCCAGCTGCACCTCGGCGGGCCGCTCCCTGGCCTCCAGCAGGGACTGGAGGAAGGGCGCGAGGCAGCCGGGGAGCAGGAAGATCCCGTCCCGGTCGTGCCGTACGAGGCCCAGCCGGGCGAAGTCCTCCAGGGTGGACTGGGCCGCGGCCACGGAGCAGCCCGCGAGGGCGGAGGCGGTGTGCGAGTCGAGGATCCCGGCGGGCGCGAGCGGCAGCAGCCGCAGGGTGCGCTGGGCGGGCTGCGGGAGGGACTCGTAGACGATCCGGAAGGCGCGGCCGAGCGGGCCGGAGGTGCCCGGGGGCATCTCGTGGAGCTGCTTGGCCAGGTCGGCCACGGCGGCCTTGGGGTGGGCGGCGAGCCAGCCGCCGGCCAGGGTGAGCACGGCGGGCAGCGCCCCGCACTCCTCGGCGAGGTCCTCGGCGGCCAGCGGGTCGACGGTGATCCGGGTGTCCCCGATGATCCGGCCGAGCAGCCCGACGGCGGAGCCGGTGTCGAGCCCGCCGAGGGTGCAGGGGCGGACGTCGGGGATGCCGGTGAGGGGGCCCTCGGCGGTGACGACGACCAGGCACTCGGGGGTGTCCGGGAGCAGGGCGTCGACCTGCTGGGGGTCGGCGGCGTCGTCGAGGAGCAGGATCGCCCGCCGCCCGGCGAGGGTCTCGCGCAGGGCGGCGCTGAGGTCGTCCTCGCAGGCACCGGGCGGGGTGCGCTGCCCGAGGCCCTCCAGCAGGACGCGCACGGCCCGCTCGGTCTCCAGGGGCTCGCCGCCGGGTGCGGTCAGGCGGACGCGGACGAGCCCGTCGGGGTAGTCGTCGGCGACCTCGCGCACGAAGGCCTCGGCGAGGGCGGTCCGGCCGGAGCCGGGGCGCCCGGCGACGAGCAGCACCCGCGCGCGGGGCGCCTTGGCCTTGCGGCCGGAGAGGGTGTCGAGCCCGGTCCGCGCGATGTCCTCGCGCAGCTCCTTCAGCTCACGCCGCCGCCCGACGAAATCCGCCACGGATCCGCTCCTCTCCCTGCCTTCGGGTTGCTGAGCGTAGTTCACGCAGAGCGACGGGCCGTGTGGAGCGCGGCCTACGGATCGCCCGATCGGATCAGCGGATGGGCCTATTAATCGGCCGGGGGCTGCGCCGGTGCCGCAGCGCGGAGCTTCCCCGCCCCGCCCTTTCACCGTTTCCCGGGGCGAGCCCCGCACCCCGTTGCGCTCGAACGCCGCGCGGGGCCGGGGGGAACCCCAGCGGTGGCCGGGGGAGGAAGCGGCGGAGGGCGGGTGGGGGATCTCGCCCCGCGCCGCGGCGGCCAGGGCTGCTACGCCTCGTACGGCCGGGACGGCCAGGGGGCGTCCGCGGGGCGGAGGGCGTCCAGGCCGCCTTCGGAGGCCAGGGCCGCCGACAGGGCCAGGACACCCGTCACCAGCGCCGGGTTGCCGAGCTCGCCCGCCAGCGCCCCCCGGACGAGATCGGCCCGGTCCACCCACTCCACCCGCATGTCGGCCTCCTCCGACGAGGCCTCCTCGTACCGCTCCCCGTCCGCCTCGGCCACGTCCCGGGCCAGGAAGATCCGGACCGCCTCGTCGGAGCCGCCCGGGGAGGCGAAGAAGTCGGCGAGCACCCGCCAGTCCCCCGCCTTGACGTGCGCCTCCTCGTACAGCTCCCGCTGCGCCCCGTGCAGCGGGTTCTCACCGGGTACGTCGAGCAGCCCGGCGGGCAGCTCCCACAGCCGGCGCCGGACCGGGTGCCGGTACTGGTTGATCACCAGCACCCGCCCCTCCGCGTCCAGGGCGAGGACGCACACCGAGCCCGGGTGCACCTGGTAGTCGCGGCGGGCCACCGACCCGTCCGGCATCCGGACCTCGTCGGAGTCCACCGCCGTCTTGGCGCCCTGGAACGGCCGCCTGGTCGACAGCGTCTCCCAGGATTCCGCAGTGTCCCTGATGGCGATGCCCATGCCGATGTCCTCCACAACGCGCGACGGCCGGGGTACGGATCTCCGTACCCCGGCCGCCTACGTTACCGAGCGTCAGCCCTGCTGCTGGCGCTCCACCGCGGCCTTGACCAGGCCCGCGAAGAGCGGGTGCGGCCGGGTCGGGCGGGAGCGGAGCTCCGGGTGGGCCTGGGTGGCCACCAGGTAGGGGTGCACCTCGCGCGGGTACTCGACGTACTCGACGAGCTTGTTGTCCGGGGAGGTGCCGGAGAAGACCAGGCCGGCCTTCTTCTCCAGCTCACCGCGGTAGGCGTTGTTCACCTCGTAGCGGTGGCGGTGGCGCTCGTCGACGTACGCCTGGTCGCCGTAGACCTCGCGCACGATGGAGCCCTCGGCCAGCTTCGCCGGGTACATGCCCAGGCGCATGGTGCCGCCCAGGTCGCCCGCGCCCTCGACGAAGGCCAGCTGCTCCTCCATGGTCGAGATGACCGGGTGCGGGGTCGAGGGCTCGAACTCGGTGGAGTTCGCCTCCTCGATGCCCGCGAGGTTGCGCGCGGCCTCGATGACCACGCACTGCAGGCCCAGGCACAGGCCCAGCAGCGGGATCTTGTTCTCGCGGGCGTAGGTGATCGCGCCGACCTTGCCGTTCACACCGCGGTCGCCGAAGCCGCCGGGGACGCAGATCGCGTCCACGTCGGACAGCTGCGCGGCGGCGCCGGCCTGGGTCTTGCAGTCGTCGGAGGTGACCCACTTGATCTGGACGCGGGCCCGGTTGGCGAAACCGCCGGCGCGCAGCGCCTCGGTCACCGACAGGTAGGCGTCCGGCAGGTCGATGTACTTGCCGACGAGCGCGACCTTGACCTCGTGGTCGGGGTTGTGGACGCGGTCGAGCAGGTCCTCCCACACCGTCCAGTCGACGTCGCGGAAGGGCAGGTCGAGCTTGCGGACGACGTAGGCGTCCAGGCCCTCGGTGTGCAGCACCTTCGGGATGTCGTAGATCGACTTGGCGTCGATCGCCGCGACCACGGCCGCCTCGTCCACGTCGCACATCAGCGAGATCTTGCGCTTGATGGAGGTGGGGACGTCGCGGTCGGCGCGCAGCACGATCGCGTCGGGCTGGATGCCGATGTTGCGCAGCGCGGCGACGGAGTGCTGGGTCGGCTTGGTCTTCAGCTCGCCGGAGGGGCCGATGTAGGGCAGCAGCGAGATGTGCACGACGAAGACGTTGTCGCGGCCGACCTCGTGGCGGACCTGGCGGACGGTCTCCAGGAACGGCAGCGACTCGATGTCGCCGACCGTGCCGCCGACCTCGGTGATGACGACGTCGACGTCGTCGGTCGCCATGCGGCGGATGCGGTGCTTGATCTCGTTGGTGATGTGCGGGATGACCTGCACGGTGTCACCGAGGTACTCGCCGCGCCGCTCCTTGGCGATGACCTGCGAGTAGACCTGGCCGGTGGTGACGTTGGCCGAGCCGTCGAGGTCGACGTCGAGGAAGCGCTCGTAGTGGCCGATGTCCAGGTCGGTCTCGGCGCCGTCGTTGGTGACGAACACCTCACCGTGCTGGAACGGGTTCATCGTGCCGGGGTCGACGTTCAGGTACGGGTCGAGCTTCTGCATCGTGACCCGCAGGCCGCGCGCCTTGAGCAGCGCACCCAGGCTGGAGGCCGTCAGGCCCTTGCCGAGGGACGAAGCGACACCCCCGGTGACGAAGATGTGCTTGGTCGTCATGGATTTGGGCGGCATCGCCAAGAGGGGGCTCCCGTGGTCGCGAGGTGAGGTGCGTCCGGCGACTTCTCCCGTTTCCGGGGGCGCCGAAGCTGCGGTTTCGGGGCTCCTGATTCGCACAGGCAGACCACCGGTCCACGGGGTACCAGCCTATCAGCGCCCGGGGCGGTCCGCCTCCGGGCGCGCTGCGCGACGGCCCCGCCCGCGGCCCCGCCGGGCCGTCCCGCCGCCGCGTTCCCCCAGGTCACCCGTTCGGCCGAGTGACATTGTCCCGATACTTAAGGGGATCACTAGGGTGCGGACGTAGCTTGCTCGGATACCGCTGCACATCGCCGCCGAGCAGTCCGGCGAACGGCGTAACAACGCCGGTTCCGGCAATGTAGGACTCGACGCGGGGATCCCTGCGCACAGGAGACCGCGCGACAGCGCAATGCAAGCGCCCTACGGGGCGGACGTGGCCGTTCGACTGGAGAGCAACGTGTCCGGGCGCATCGAGGATTACGCACTGATCGGGGACATGCAGACCGCGGCGCTGGTCTGCCGGGACGGGGCGGTGGACTGGCTGTGCCTGCCGCGCTTCGACTCCCATGCCGTCTTCGCGAGCCTTCTGGGCACCGATGAACACGGGTTCTGGCGGATCGGTCCGTCGTTCCCGCCGGGGACGGAACCGCCGAAGGCGACCCGCCGCCGCTACCGCGGCGACTCGCTGGTGCTGGAGTCGGAGTGGGACACCCCGCGCGGGACCGTCCGCGTCATCGACTTCATGCCGCCCCGCGAGGGGCACGCGCCGCAGCTGATCCGCATCGTGGAGGGCGTCAGCGGCCGCGTGCCGATGCGGTCGGCGCTGCGGATGCGCTTCAGCTACGGGCGGGTCGTGCCCTGGGTGCGCAAGGTGGAGGGGCGCACGGTGGCCGTCGCGGGCCCCGACTCCGTGTGGCTCGACGCCGACGCGGACACCTACGGCAAGGACCTGACGACCTACTCCGACTTCACCGTCGCGCCGGGCGACCGGGTGGCCTTCACCATCAGCTGGCAGCCCTCGCACCTGGGCGCCCCGGAGACCCCGGAGGCCGAGTCGGCCCTGGAGGCCACGACCGAGTTCTGGCGCGAGTGGGTCGACCTCTGTACGTACCACGGGCCCTACCGGGAGGCGGTGGTCCGCTCCCTGATCACCCTCAAGGCGCTGACGTACGCCCCCACGGGCGGGATCGTCGCCGCGCCGACCACCTCCCTGCCGGAGGAGATCGGCGGGGTCCGCAACTGGGACTACCGCTACACGTGGCTGCGCGACGCCGCCATCACCCTCTCCTCGCTCCTGCGCACCGGCTACCGCGGGGAGGCCGCCGCCTGGCGGGACTGGCTGCTGCGCGCGGTCGCCGGGGACCCGGAGAACCTCCAGATCATGTACGGGATCGCCGGCGAGCGGGAGCTGGGCGAGACCGAGCTCGACTGGCTGCCGGGCTACGAGAACTCCGCCCCCGTGCGCGTCGGCAACGGCGCCGCCCACCAGCTCCAGCTCGACGTGTACGGCGAGGTCACCGAGGCCCTGCACCTGGGCCACATGACCGGCCTGGCCCGCAACGACTACGCCTCGGTGCTCCAGCTCAAGCTGATCCGCTACCTGGAGATCCACTGGAACGAGCCCGACGAGGGCATCTGGGAGGTGCGCGGCCCGCGCCGCCACTTCGTGCACTCGAAGGTGATGGCGTGGGTGGCCGTGGACCGCACGATCAAGCTGATCGAGAGCGGGGACGCGGACGGCCCGCTGGAGCGCTGGCGGGCGCTGCGCGACGAGATCCACGCGGACGTGTGCGAGAAGGGCTACGACCCGGAGCGCAACACCTTCACCCAGTCGTACGGCTCCCAGGAGCTGGACGCCTCGCTGCTGCTGATCCCGCAGATGGGCTTCCTGCCCCCCGACGACAAGCGGGTCATCGGCACGATCGAGGCGATCCAGCGCGAGCTGTCGACCCCGGACGGGTTCATCCTGCGCTATCCGACGGCCGGCGAGGAGGCCGGTGTGGACGGCCTGGAGGGGGACGAGGGCGCCTTCCTCGCCTGCTCCTTCTGGATGGCCGACGACCTGGCGATGATCGGCCGGGTCGACGAGGCCCGCCGCCTCTTCGAGAAGCTGCTCTCGCTCCGCAACGACCTGGGGCTCCTGGCCGAGGAGTGGGACCCCAAGCTCCAGCGCCAGGTCGGGAACTTCCCGCAGGCCTTCAGCCACGTCCCCCTGATCGACACCGCCCTGCGGCTGACGGCGAGCGGCGCGTACGGAGGCTGACGGGCACCCGGGGGGCCGCCGGCGCGCGGCCCCCCGGGTGCCCGCCTAACCTGGAGGGGTCCATGCCCTTCTGGGAAAGGGGGGGTGGCGATGGCGCCCCTCTCGAAGGCGGGCACGGCGCTCGCCGCGCTCCGCGAGGACCTGGCCGGTGAGGTCTTCGCCCCCGGCGACCCCGGGTACGCCGAGGCCCGGACGGTCTTCAACGCGATGATCGACCGCCGGCCCGCGGTGATCGCCCAGTGCGAGAGCGCGGCGGACGTGGTCACGACGGTCCGTTTCGCCCGGGAGCTGGACCTGCCGGTGGCGGTGCGCGGCGGCGGGCACAGCGTGGCCGGGATGTCCCTGAACGACGGCGGCGTGGTCGTGGACCTGCGCCGGATGCACGAGGTCACCGTCCATCCGGCGGCGAAGGCCGTACGCGTCGCGGGCGGGGCCACGATGAGCCACCTGGACCGGGCCTGCGAGCCGCACGCCCTGGCGACCACCGGGGGCCGGGCCTCCACCACCGGGGTCGGCGGCTACGTCCTCGGCGGGGGCACGGGCTGGCTGGACCGGACCTTCGGCCTGGCGGTGGACAACCTGCTGGGGGTGGAGCTGGTCACCGCCCAGGGCGAGCTGCTGAACGTCACGGCGGAGGACCACCCGGAGCTGTTCTGGGGGTTGCACGGCGGCGGCGGGAACTTCGGGATCGCCACGTCGCTGACCCTGCGCCTGCACGACCTGCCGGCGCTGTCCATCGCGATGGTGTTCTACCTGCCGGAGCGCGGCCCCGAGGTGGTCCGGGCGTACCGGGACGTCATCGAGTCCGGTCCGGACGAGGCCGGCGGCGGCGTCCTCTACCTGACCGGGCCGCCCGCGCCGTTCGTCCCGCCGCACCTGGTCGGCCTGCTGCTGGCCGGGGCGCTGGTGACCTACGCGGGCCCCGAGGACGAGCTGCGCAAGATGGCCGACCCCCTGCTGGCGATCCCGCACGAGGCCGAGGTCGTCACGGCGATCCCGTACGCCGAGCTCCAGTGCATGCTCGACGACCCGCCGGGGCTGCGGAACTACTGGTCGGCGGAGTACCTGACCGGCGCGCCCGACGCGTTCGTGGACGTGTTCTGCGCCCGGGCCGCCTCGATGCCGGTGCCGAGCGGCACCCAGCACGTGGTCTGGCCGCAGGGCGGGGCGATCGCCGCGGGCGGGGAGGACTACCCGGTGCCGTACCGGGACGCGCCGTGGGCGGTGCACCCCTTCGGCATGTGGGAGGACGCCGCCGACGACGAGCGGGTCATCCAGTGGGTCAGGGACGTCCGCGCCGACGTCCAGCCGTGGTCCACCGGGGCGGTGTACCTGAACTTCACCGGGGACGAGGGCGCGGACCGGGTGGTGGCCGGCCTGGGCGCCGACAACATGCGGCGGCTGGCGCGGCTGAAGCGGCAGTACGACCCGGACAACGTCTTCCGCTTCAACCACAACATCCCGCCGGTCTGAGTCCTGCTCAGGTGAGGGCGGCGAGCACCTCGCGGGCGGCCCGCTCGCCCTCGGTGGCGCCGCCCTCCATGAACCCCTGGAAGTCGTAGCTGCAGTGCTCGCCGGCGATGTGGACGTTGCCCTGGGCGGTGCCCTCGTACTTGGCGTAGCGGTGGAGGTAGCCCGTGGGCCAGTACGAGTAGGCGCCCAGGGAGTAGGGGTTGCGGTGCCAGGCGGAGAGCTGGGCGCGGCCCGTCCACACCGCCTTCGTCCCGGGGAAGAAGGCGTCGACGCCGGTCAGGACCCGGCCGGCCAGGTCGCGGACGTAGGGGTCGGACTCGGTGGCGAAGGGGGTGGCCGGGGTGAGCGCACCGGCCGGGGAGCCGCCGCCGTACTGGAGCAGGATGCCGCCGGTGCCGGGCTGGACCTTGGTGGTGTCCCAGGTCTGCTGCACGCCGGAGTCGGTGAAGCAGTCGCCGGCGGAGACCCCGGGCCAGGGGCCGGTGCCGCGCCAGGGGCGGGCGGTGAACTGCATGTTCAGCTTGGTGCAGTGTCCCATCCGGGCGTCGCGCAGCAGGTTGCGCATGAGGGGGTCGAAGCCCGCCTGCGAGGTGTCGAGGTTCTGCAGGACCGGCAGGGGCAGGCACAGGACCGTGTGGTCGGCGGTGGCGGTGCGCACGGCGCCGGAGTCGTCGAAGGTGAGGGTCTGGGTGCCGTCGGCGTTGGCGCGTACGGCGACCAGCCGGCGGCCCATGACCAGCGTGCCCGGGGTGAGGGCGGCGGCGATGGCGTGCGGGAGCCGGTCGTTGCCGCCGATGACGTGGTAGCGCTCGTTGGACAGGCCCCAGACGTTGAAGTTGCCCGGGTTGGGCTGGTAGCCCATCAGGAGGACCAGGGCGAGGGCGGACTGCGCCTGGGTGTCGGCGCCGTACTCGACGGTGTAGGCGACGTCGATGAACCGGCCGAGCTGCGACCGGTGCCCGCCGGGGACGCGGGTCTCGATCCATTCGTACAGGGTCGTCTCGTCCAGGGCGGTGCCGGCCGGGGTCGAGGAGTTCCAGGAGACCTCGCCGGCTTCCTGGAGGTCGCGGCGCAGGGCCTGGTAGACGGCCTTGAAGTCCTCGTCGGCCTGGGTGCGGGGATAGTAGGCGCCGTTGAAGCGGAGGATCTCCTCGGCTCCGTTGGGTCCGCCGCCCAGGAAGTCCTCGACGGGCAGGTTGAAGCGGCGGCACAGTTCCAGGATCTTCTTGTGGCCGGTGTCGATGAGCTCGCCGCCGATCTCGGAGGTCTGCCCGTACGCCCAGTGGTCGCGCTGGGTCCACATCCGGCCGCCGACGCGGGCGGCGTCGGCCTCGTAGAGGGTGCAGGGGACGCCGGCGTCCTGGAGGGTGAGGGCGGCGGTGAGCCCGGAGATGCCGGCGCCGACGACCGCGACGCGGGCGGGTCCGGCAGGTCTCTTCGCCGGAGCCGGGGCGGTGTCGGCGTACGCGGCGGAGGCGGAGGCGGCCGAGGAGGCCAGCGCGGTGCCGAGGCCGAGGGCGGCGGCCCGGCCGAGGAGTTCGCGGCGGGTGGAGCCGCGGACCTCGGCGACGGGCAGGCGCAGCCGGCGGGCGGCGGCGTGGTCGGCGGCGATCCGGCGCAGGGCGTGCATGAGCGGCGTGCGGGCCATGGCGGGGCTCCTCAGACGGTCGCGGCGGACGGGTCGGACGGGGCGGGCGGGGCGGGCGGAGCCGCCGGGGCGGTCCGGTCGGAGCGCTCGGCGGCGTCCTCCAGAACGATCCGGCCGATGATCTCGTAGCGCTCGGGGGCCTTGTACCGGAGCCAGAGGCCCAGGCCCAGGCCGCCGAAGAAGACCGCGCCGACGATCCAGGGGATCAGCTTGAAGAAGAGGGAGCCGGCGGCCGCACCGGCGGCGGTCTGCATGTTGAGCACCAGGAGGACCACGACCGCGGTCATCCCGATCCCGCCGAGCAGCGGGGCGGTGAAGGTCCGGAACCAGTGCCGGTCCTCGGGGTGGTTCCTGCGGAAGTAGCCGATGACGGCGAAGGAGCACAGGGTCTGCACGATCAGGATGGCCATCGTGCCGAGGATCGCGAGCAGCGTGTACAGGTGCAGGTACGGGTCCTGGCCGGTGAGCCAGAACCCGGCGACCAGGCCGGTGGCGATGACGGTCTGGACGACGGAGGAGAGGTATGGGGAGCCGTGCCGGGGGTGGGTGCGGCCCAGGGCGGGGTGCAGGAATCCCTCGCGGCCGATGGCGTAGAGGTAGCGGGCGGCGCACTGGTGGAAGGCCATTCCGCAGGCGAAGGAGCCGGTGAGCAGCAGCCACTGGAAGGCGTCGACGGCCCAGGCGCCGATGAACCGGTGGGCGGGGGCGAAGAAGAGGTCGAGGGGGTCGGCGGAGGCGGACAGCCTGACGGACTCCGCCAGGCCGTTGCCGGCGATGGTCATCCAGGAGACGTAGATGTAGAAGAGGCCGACGCCGACGACGGAGACGAGGGTGGCGCGGGGGATGACCCGCTTGGGGTCGCGGGACTCCTCCCCGTACATAGCGGTGGACTCGAAGCCGACCCAGGACCAGAAGGCGAAGAAGAGGCCGAGGCCGGCGGAGGTCCCGGTGAAGGCGTTCTTCGGGTTGACGGGTTCGACGGGGATGCCGTCGGGGCCGCCGCCCGCGACCAGCACGGCGGTGGCCACCGCGAAGAGGACGGCGATCTCCGCGACGAGCATCACCCCGAGGGCCTTGGCGGTGAGGTTGATGTCGAAGTGGGCGAGGACGGCGGTGACGGCGAGCATCGCGGCCGCGTACAGGATCCACGGCAGGTCGACGCCGAGCTGGTCGTGGACGGTGGTCTCGGCGAAGTAGGAGAAGACGCCGACGATCGAGGCCTCGAAGACGATGTAGGCGAGGACGGCGAGCATCCCGGAGGCCATGCCGGCGATCCGGCCGAGGCCGTGCGAGATGTACCCGTAGAAGGCTCCGGCGGCGGTGATCCGCTTGGCCATCGCCACGTAGCCGACCGCGAAGACGGTCAGGACGAGGGTGGCGAAGAGGTAGCCGGCGGGCGCTCCGGTGCCGTTGCCGAAGCCGACGGCGATGGGGAGGTTGCCGGTCATGGCGGTGATCGGCGCGGCGGTCGCGACGGCCATGAACACGACGCCGACGAGGCCCACGGAGTTGGCCTTGAGGCGCTGGACCGGGGGTGTGCCCGGTGCCCCGCCGGGGGTGGTGGGTGGAGGCGTGGCGCTGGCTCTGCTCATGGGGTCGTCCTCGTTCCTGTCGGGAGGCCGTTCGCTCGGGAGGCCGTTCGCGAGGCCGTCACTCTCCCCCTGCGTGACGCAGACCACAATTGGCACGCGGTCCGATAATCTCCGTGCCGGAGCGACGAGTTGTCGGCCCGACAGGGGGACATGACGGACTCCGTGACCACCCGGTGATGTCCTCGGAACAACGCGGCCGGTAGCGTCCCGCGATATGGACAACCAGGGCGGGATCACCGTTCAGCGGGCACTGGAACTGCCGGGACTGCGCAGCGGACTGCCGGAGGTGGTGGCCTGCGCCGACCGCCTCGGGCGGACCGTCCGCTGGGTGCACGCGGGCGAGGTGCCGAACATCGCCTCGCTGCTCAAGGGCGGCGAACTGCTGCTGACCACCGGGCTGGGGCTGGGCACCCGGCCCGCCGAGCAGCGCGCCTTCGTCCGCCGCCTCGCGGACCGCGGGATCGCCGCCCTGGTCGTGGAACTCGGCCCGCGCTTCACCCGGCTCCCGGCGACGCTGGTGGAGACCGCCCGGACGGCCGGGCTGCCGCTCGTGCAGCTGCACCGGGAAGTCCCCTTCGTCGCGGTGACGGAGGAGATCCACACCGAGATCGTCAACCACCACTACGCGCTCCTCCAGCGGGCCGAGGAGGTCCACCGGCGGTGCACGGAGGCCCTGTTGGGCGGCGGCGGGATCCCGCAGGTGCTGCGCATCCTGGCCGACTTCACCGCCAACCCGGTCTTCCTGGAGACCCCGGACGGCCAACTGCTGTACGCGGCCGGGCCGGTGGCCGGGGAGGCCGCGGCGGACCCGCTCCAGGTGTGGGAGGGGCTGCGGGGCCAGCGCGCGGCCGAGCCCCCGGCGAACGCCGTCGTGGTCGACGTGCCGGGCGGCGGCCACGGCACGGGCTCGGTGCGGGCCCGGGTCGTCCTGGTCGGGGTCTCGGCGCCGCTGCTGCCGGTCCACCGGATGGCGGCGGAGCGGACGGCGGGGGTGCTCGCGGTGGTGCTGATGCAGGCCCGGCAGGAGGAGGAGCTGGCCGCGCGCGGCCGGGGCGACTTCCTGACGGACCTGGCGGAGGGGCGGATCTCGGCGGAGGACGCCCCGGCGCAGGCGCGGGTGCTGGGCTTCCGCCCGGGAGCGGGGCCGCTGCTGCCCCTGGTGATGCGGCTGTCCTCGGAGCTGGTGCCGTCCGGGAACTGGTCGGTGCTGGCCCGGGCGGTCCAGGAGGAGCTGTCCTCGGTCGGGGTGCCGGTGCTGCTGGGCGTCCGCCCGGTGGAGGGACGGGTGCCGCTGCTGGTGTCGCTGCGGGCGGAGTCGGAGCGCACGTCGGTCGCCGACCGGGTCGCGGGCGCCCTGCGGGCCGGGGTGGAGCGGGCCGGCCTGGACCGGGCCGGGGCCCCGCCGGTGGTGGTGGTCGGCGTCTCGGGCAGCTGGGCGGCGGCCTCGGCGGGCCTGCGGCACGCCGCGGAGACCGCCACCGCCGCCCACGGCCTGCCGGCCCGCCCCTGGTACGACGCGCGCCGCCTGGACATCGACCTGCTGCTGTGGCGGCTGCGGGAACACCCGGACCTGGCGGCGTTCGTGGACCGGGCGATCGGCGCCCTGCGCGTCCACGACGCCGCGTCCCGGCCGCCGCTGCTGCCCACCCTGGAGACGTACCTGGCCCATGCGGGCCGCAAGGCGGAGACCGCGCGCGAGCTGCACCTGAACCGGCAGACCCTGTACAACCGGCTGGCCCGGATCTCGGAGCTCCTGGGCACCGACCTGGACGACCCGGAAACGGTCCTCTCCCTGAGCCTGGCCCTGCGCGCCCGGCGCCACGCCGCGCCGTCCTGAGGGCCCCGCCCGGTCAGGGGCGCCGGCGTTCCATCAGTTCGTCGTAGACCGAGAGGACCTGGGCCACCGTGTCGTCCTCCGACGGCCACGTCGCCGCCTGGGCGCGGCCGGCGAGGGCGAGGGCGGCGCGGCGGTCCGGGTCGTCCAGGAGGGCGGTCACCGCTCCCGCCAGCGCGTCCGCGTCGCCGTACGGGACCAGGACCGCCGCGTCGCCGACCAGTTCCGGGACGCCGCCCACCTCCGTCGCCACCAGGGCGACACCGGCCCGCAGGGCCTCCTGGGCCAGCAGGGAGCGGCCCTCCCAGCGGCTCGGGAGGACGGCGACGTCCGCCGCCGCCAGCAGGCGGTCGGCGTCCCGGCGGCGGCCCAGAAGGCGCACCGGGAGGCCCTCCGTCCTGATGCGGCGGGCCAGTTCGGGCCGTAGCGGCCCCTCCCCCGCGATCACCAGCAGCGGTGCCGGCTCCAGCCCCCGCCAGACGCGCGCCGCGTCCAGCAGGACGGAATAGCCGCGCCGGGCGACCAGGCTGCCGACCGCGATGACCAGGGGGCGTTCCACCACACCCAGTTCCGCCCGGGTCTTGCCCGCGTCGGGCACCGCCGGCGCGGCCGGTACGGCGACCGCGGCGAGGCGGGCGTCCCGTGCGCCGCGGCGGCGTGCGAGGTCGACCTGGTCGGAGGAGGAGCCCAGGACGACGGCGGCGGCGCGGGCCACGTGCCGTTCCAGCAGGCGGGCGAGGCGCCCCAGCGGGCCCGCGTCGGGGGCGCTGCCGTGCCAGGTCACCACCAGCGGCGCACGGCGCCCCCGGCCGCGCAGGGCCAGCGCGGCCCGCATCCCGGCCCGTACGCCGTGCGCGTGGACCACGTCCGCCCCGGCGCAGGCGGCGCGCAGCGCGCTCGCCGCGTCGGGGGTGAACTCCGCCCCGGCTCCGGTGAAGTCGTACT
Organism: Streptomyces sp. NPDC093801; assembly: GCF_040701585.1. Lineage (NCBI taxonomy): Bacteria > Bacillati > Actinomycetota > Actinomycetes > Kitasatosporales > Streptomycetaceae > Streptomyces > Streptomyces sp. NPDC093801. The sequence goes on from NZ_JBFBDP010000024.1 coordinate 138,430, forward strand.
CCCCCTCCGCCGCGACGGGGGCGCACACGGTCACCCGTACGCCGCGCGCCGCGAGCCCCGTGGTGAGGGAGCGCACGTGCGCGCTGCTGCCGGCGCCCGCGCCGCCGAGGACCTGGACGGTGCGCAGCGGGGGCCGCCCGTACGGCAGGGCGGGCGGGGCCGAGGCCGGGGAGCTGCTCACGGGCGGAAGCTCCAGGGTGAGGGGGCAGGGACGTCGCCCAGGATGCCAGTCCGCACGCGCGTTCCGGGACCATACGGGTGCGGATCCCGTGCGGGACACCGCAGTGCGCCCCCCAGCCTCACCCACACGGGCTAACGATCCGCCGTCTCAGCCGTCCGCCCGGGCCGCCGCGAGGAGTTCCTCGGCGTGGGCCCGCGCCGTCTGCGAGTCCTCCTGGCCGGCCAGCATCCGGGAGAGCTCGCGGATCCGGTCCTCGCCCTCCAGGACCGTGACCCCGGACCGGGTCACCGATCCGTCGACGGTCTTCTCGACCAGCAGCTGCCGGTCCGCGAAGGCCGCCACCTGGGGCAGGTGGGTGACGACGACGACCTGGGCGGACTTCGCCAGCTTGGCCAGCCGCCGGCCGATCTCGACGGCAGCCTTGCCGCCGACGCCCGCGTCGACCTCGTCGAAGAGGTACGTGGGCACGGGGGCGGTGCCGGCGAAGACGACCTCGACGGCCAGCATGACGCGGGACAGCTCGCCGCCGGAGGCGCCCTTGGCGATCGGACGCGGCTGGGCACCGGGGTGCGGGGCCAGCAGCAGCTCCACCTCGTCCGCGCCCGAAGGCCCGTAGGCGACCGGACGGCCGCCCACCTCGACGCCGTCGGCGGCCTCGGTCTGGCGGATGTCGATGGTCACCCGGGCGTGCGGCATGGCCAGGGAGGCCAGCTCGGCGGTCACCGCGGAGGCGAACCGCTCGGCGGCCTCGGTCCGGGCGTCCGTGAGCGCCTGGGCCAACTGCGAGAGCTCGGCCAGCAGCGCGTCCCGCTCGGCGGTCAGCTCGTCGATCCGCTCGTCGTCGCCGTCGAGCTCCAGCAGGCGCGCCGAGCCCTTCTGGGCCCATTCGAGGACGGAGTCGACGGAGTCGCCGTACTTGCGGGTGAGCTGGGTCAGGGCCGCCCGCCGCTCCTCGACGGCGGCCAGCCGCAGCGGGTCGGCGTCCAGGTCGTCGGCGTACCCGGCGAGCTCGCCGGCCACGTCGCCGAGCAGGATGCCCAGTTCCGCGATCCGGTCCGCGAGCGCGCCGAGCACCGGGTCGTGGGAGCGCACGGACTCCAGGGCGCGGTGCGCGCCGGCGACGAGGGTGTTGGCGTCGACGCCCTCCGGGTCCTCCACGTCGCCCGCGAGGGCCGCGTGCGCGGCCTGCGCCGCGGAGGCCAGGGACTCGGCGTGCCCGAGCCGTTCGGCCTCGGCCGCCAGTTCGGCGTCCTCACCCGGCAGCGGCTCGACGGCGGCGACCTCCTCCAGGCCGAAGCGCAGCAGATCGGCCTCCTGCGCCCGCTCCCGGGCGCGGGTGGTGATCGTGTCCAGTTCGGCGGCGACGGCGCGCAGCCGCCGGTAGGCGCCCGCGTACTTCTCCAGGGGGCCCGCGACGGCGTCGCCGGCGTACCGGTCGAGGGCCTGCCGCTGGCGGGCGGGCCGCAGCAGGCCCTGCTGGTCGGTCTGCCCGTGGACGGCGACCAGGTCGTCGGCGAGCTCGGCGAGCAGGCCGACGGGGACCGAGCGGCCGCCGACGTGGGCGCGCGAGCGCCCCTCGGCGGACACGGTCCGGCTGATCAGCAGGGCGCCCTCGTCGAGCTCGGCCCCGGCCTCCTCGGCGCGCACGGCGGCGGCCGCGTCAGGGCGCAGGACGACGCGGCCCTCGACCACCGCCGCCTTGGCCCCGATCCGCACCAGGGCCGGGTCGGCCCGGCCGCCGAGCAGCAGCCCGAGGCTGGTGACGACCATCGTCTTGCCCGCACCGGTCTCGCCGGTCACCGCGGTGAAACCGGGCGACAGCTCGACCACCGCGTCGTCGATGACCCCGAGTGACCGTATCCGCATCTCCTCAAGCACGGGACGACCATACCGAGGTTTCGGGGGTGCCATGCTCCCTCACCCGCCCGGAGTCTTCCGAACGGGTGTGCTATTAGCGGGGTCGGCGGCGTCCTCAGTGCGGCGCGCCGCGCCAACCCGACACCGGGAGCGCGAACTTGGCCACGAGCCGGTCCGTGAAGGACGCGTGGTGCAGCCGGGCGAGCCGCACCGGCACCGTCCCGCGACGGACCTCCACCCGCGCTCCGGCGGGCAGCTCCAGCGTCCGCCGGCCGTCGCACCACAGCACCCCGTGTTGGGTCCCGGTCTGCACCTCGACCGCCAGCACCGAGTCCGGGGAGGTGACCAGCGGCTTCGCGAACAGCGCGTGCGCGCTGATCGGCACCATCAGCAGCGCCTCCACCTCCGGCCAGACCACCGGCCCGCCCGCCGAGAAGGCGTACGCCGTCGAGCCGGTCGGCGTCGCGCAGACGATGCCGTCGCACCCGAAGCCGGTCACCGGACGCCCGTCGATCTCCAGGACCACCTCCAGCATCCGCTCGGCGGACACCTTCTGCACGGCCGCCTCGTTCAGCGCCCAGTCCCGGTGGACCACGTCACCGTTGGTCCGTACGAGGACGTCGAGGGTCATCCGCTCCTCGACCTCGTACGCCCTGCGCACCACCCGGTCCACGACCCGGTCCAGGTCGTCGCGCTCGGCCTCGGCGAGGAATCCCACCCGGCCCAGGTTGACGCCCAGCATCGGCACCCCCGACCCGCGCGCGAACTCCGCCCCGCGCAGCAGGGTCCCGTCCCCGCCCAGCACGATCAGCAGCTCGCACCCCGCCAGGACCTCCGGCGTGCACGCGCCGACGAGCTCCACCTCGGGCGGCAGCGGCATGTCCCGCGCCTCCTGCGCGAGGACCCGCACCCCGATCCCCGACTTCAGCAGTCCCAGCACCACCAGCTCGGCGCTGCGTATGGCCGCCGGCCGGCCGGTGTGCGCGACCAGGAAGACGGTGCGCGGCCCGGCGGGCTCCCCCGCCCCCGGTCCCCCCGAAGGCGCGGTCCCCGTCGAAGCCGCTGCACCCGCTGACGCTGACGAATCTGTCACTGAGGCCCCTCCGCCACTGCACGGTCGACATCCCCCGGGTCGAGTGCCGGTGCCCCCGCCCGAAGCCACAGAAAGTACTCGACGTTCCCCGACGGCCCCGGGAGCGGACTCGCGGTGACCCCCAGCACGCCCAGCCCCAGCTTCCAGGCCTGCGCGGCGACCTCCCGCACCGCCTCGGCCCTCAGCTCGGGGCTGCGCACCACGCCGCCGCTGCCGAGCCGCTCCTTGCCCACCTCGAACTGCGGCTTGACCATCAGCACCAGGTCGGCGTCCGGCGCCGTGCACCGCACGAGGGCGGGCAGCACCAGGCCGATCGAGATGAAGGACAGGTCGCCGACGACCAGGTCCACGGGGACGCCGTCGATCAGTTCGAGCGTCAGCTCGCGCACGTTCGTGCGGTCCTTGACGGTCACCCGGTCGTCGCTCTGCAGCGACCAGGCCAGCTGCCCGTAGCCGACGTCCACGGCGACGACGTGGGCCACGCCCGCGCGCAGCAGCACGTCGGTGAACCCGCCGGTCGAGGCGCCCGCGTCCAGCGCCCGGCGGCCCTCGACGGCCAGCCCCTGCGGCCGGAAGGCCGCGAGCGCGCCGGCCAGCTTGTGGCCGCCCCGGGAGACGTAGTCGGGGTCGCTGTCGTCCTTGAGGACGACGAGGGCCGCGCTGGTCTCGACCTGGGTGGCCGGCTTGGTCGCGGTGGTGCCGCCCACGGTCACCCGGCCCGCGGCGATCAGCTGGGCCGCGTGCTCCCGCGAGCGGGCCATGCTGCGGCGTACCAGTTCGGCGTCCAGGCGGCGGCGTGCCACTCCTGCCACGTTCGGTTCAGCTCCTGTTTTCGTACGGTCCGGGGACGGGCTGTGCGTCCAGCGCGGTCAGCGCCTCGCGCAGTCCCCTGTGCACATCCTCGTACACCTCGACGTGTCCGTCCGCCGCGAGGTGGTCCGCGTCCGCGAGGCGCTCCAGGTGCGCGTCGACACCGGGGTGCCCGGTGGGGGTGCGCACCAGGCCCGGCGGCGCGGCCCCGGCGGGCTCGGCGGACCCCGTGCCGGACCCGCTCCCGGGGCCGGCCGCGGACTGCGCGACGGGCTCCTGGGGGACGTCCGGAACGCTCGCGGACACTTCGTCGGTCATGCCCCTGACGCTACCCCGAAGCACCGCCCCTGCCACGCGCGGCTCTGCGGTACGGTCGGGACACCATGGCTACGATCCAGGAGTGCCGCGCGGCACTCGACCGACTCTCCGACAACCTCGCGGGGGCCGACGGCGACGTGCGCGGCGCGGCCGCCCTCGACCGGTCCCTGAGCTGCCACATCACGGACCTCGACGTGACCTTCGCCGGCCGCCTGGAGGGCGGCCGGATCAGGGTGGACGCCCTCACCCCCGGACCGCCCCGCGCCAAGGCCGAGATCCGGCTCGCGATGAGCGGGGACGACCTGCTCGCCCTGGTCGACGGGCAGCTGAAGTTCGCCAAGGCCTGGGCCTCGGGCCGGGTCCGCCTGGAGGCCGGCTTCCGCGACCTCCTGCGCCTCAAGAGCCTGCTCTAGGCGCTCGTCCGGGCGCCCGCGGCGGCCGCCCCCGTGCGGGCCCGCCGGGCGGCCGGGACCACCAGCGGCGTTCCGGTCTCCGGGTCCTCGATCACCCGGCAGCGCACCCCGAACACCTCTTCCACCAGCTCGGCGGTGACCACCTCGGCCGGCGGCCCCTCGGCGACCACCACCCCGCCGCGCAGGGCGATCAGGTGGGTGGCGTAGCGGGCCGCCTGGTTGAGGTCGTGCAGCACCGCCACCAGGGTCCGGCCCCGCTCCTCGTGGAGCTCGGCGCACAGGTCGAGGACCTCCAGCTGGTGCTGGATGTCCAGGTAGGTCGTCGGCTCGTCCAGGAGCAGCAGCGGGGTCTGCTGGGCCAGCGCCATCGCGATCCACACCCGCTGGCGCTGCCCGCCCGACAGCTCGTCGACGGCCCGGTCGGCGAGTTCGGCGACCCCGGTGGAGGCCATCGACTCCAGGACGATCCGCTCGTCCTGCGGGGACCACTGGCGCAGCAGTCCCTGGTGCGGGTACCGGCCGCGGGCGACCAGGTCGGCGACGGTGATCCCGTCGGGCGCGACCGAGGACTGCGGGAGCAGTCCCAGCGTCCGCGCCACCTGCTTCGCGGGCGTCGAGGTGATGGCCCGCCCGTCCAGCAGCACCTGCCCGGCGGAGGGCTTGAGCATCCGCGACAGGGCGCGCAGCAGCGTGGACTTGCCGCAGGCGTTGGGGCCGACGATGACGGTGAAGGAGTGGTCGGGGATCTCCACCGACAGGTTCTCGGCGATGACCCGCTGGTCGTAGCCGAGGGTGACGTTCTCCGCGGTCAGCCTCTGCACCTGGGTACTCCTCGTTTCGACCGGGCTGCGTTCGTTGCCGTGCACGGCGTGCACCGTGTCCGTGTCCGTGTCCGTGTCCGTGTCCGTGTCCGTGTCCGTGTCCGTCATATCCGTCCCGCCCTGCGCTCCGTGACGAGCAGCCAGAGCAGGTAGACGCCGCCGACCAGGCCGGTGACGACACCGACCGGCAGCTGGTCCGCGCCGAAGGCCCGCTGCGAGGCCAGGTCGGAGGCCAGCAGCAGGACGGTGCCCATCAGTGCGCCGGTCAGCAGGTTCGACCCGGGCGAGCGGGTCAGCCGGCGGGCCAGCTGCGGCGCGGCCAGCGCGACGAAGCTGATCGGCCCGGCCGCCGCCGCGGCGGCCGTGGTCAGCACGACCGCGGCCAGCATCAGCAGCATGCGGGTCCGCTCCACCGGCACGCCCAGCGCGTACGCGGCGTCGTCCCCCATCTCGATCACCCGCAGGGCCCGGCTCTGCCCGAGGACCAGTGGGAACAGCACCGCGCAGGTGATCAGCAGCGGCCACACCTGCGCCCAGTCCCGGCCGGCCAGCGATCCGGTCAGCCAGACCATCGCCCGGGTCGCCTCGACGAGCTGCGCCTTGGCGATCAGGTACTGGATGACGGCCACGAGCACGGCCGAGGCGCCGATGCCGACCAGCACGAGCCGGTAGCCGTGGATCCCCTTCTTGTACGCGAGGAGGTACACCACCGCCCCGGTCAGCACACCGCCGACGACAGCGCCCAGCGCGACCTCCGTGGCCCCGCCCTTGAACAGCGTGATGACGACGAGCGCGCCGACCGCCGAGCCGTACCCGAAGCCGAGCATGTCGGGCGAGCCGAGCGGGTTGCGCGAGACGGACTGGAAGACCGCCCCGGACATCCCGAGGGCCGCGCCGACCAGGACCGCGACCAGGACCCGCGGCAGCCGCAGGTCGTTGACGATGAAGTCGTCGGCGGGGGCGCCGTTGCCCAGCAGGGTCTGCACGACGTCTCCGGGCGCGATCTCGAAGTCGCCGGTGCCGATGAGGACGACGGCCAGCACCGCCGCCGCGGCGGTCAGCAGCAGCCCGGTGACCAGCGCGCGCGGCTCGACGCGCAGCGAGGTCCCGCCGGGGCCGCGCAGGGTGCGGGGCCGGGCGGCCCCGCGGATGCGGAGGTCGGTCACAGCTGGGCCATCCTCTTGCGCCGGACGAGGTGGATGAAGACGGGGCCGCCGACGAGCGCGGTCACGATGCCGACCTGGAGCTCGGCGGGCCGGGTGACGACCCGTCCGACCACGTCGGCGCCCAGCAGCAGCACGGGCGACAGGACGGCCGAGTACGCGAGCACCCAGCGCATGTCGGGCCCGGTGAGCAGGCGCGCGAGGTGCGGGATCATCAGCCCGACGAAGACGATCGGGCCGCAGGCGGCGGTCGCCGCCCCGCACAGCAGGGTGATGGCGGCCATGGCCCCGATCCGGGTCCGCGTCAGGTGCGCGCCCAGCGCCCGGGCGGTGTCGTCGCCCATGGCCATCGCGTTGAGCGGCCGGCCCAGCGTCAGCGCGAGCAGGGTCCCCACCAGCAGGAAGGGGGCCACCTGGCGGACGGTGTCCATGTTGGCCGAGGCCAGCGAACCCACCGTCCAGAAGCGGAGCTTGCCGAGGGCCTGGCTGTCCATCAGCTGGACGGCGTTGATGTAGCCGGCGAGGGCCGCGCTGGCCGCCGTACCGGCGAGCGCGAGCCGCACCGGGGTGGCGCTGCGGCTGCCGCCGAGCACGTAGACGAGGACCGAGACGACCCCCGCGCCCAGGAAGGCCCACCAGACGAACTCGGTCAGCGTGCCGGCCCCGAGGAAGCTGATGGCGGAGACGACGGCGGCCGCCGCTCCGGCGTTGACGCCGAGGATGCCGGGCTCGGCCAGCGGGTTGCGGGTCAGGGCCTGCATCACCGCGCCGGACAGGCCGAGTCCGAGCCCGACCATCACCCCCAGGAGGGTGCGCGGGACCCGCAGGTCCCGTACGACCACGTCGTTGGTGGTGCCGTCGTAGTGGAACAGCCCGTGCCAGACGTCGTCCAGCGGCATCGCCCTGGCACCGACGGCGATGCTCGCCACCGCCACCAGGGCCAGCACGGCGAGGGCGACCAGCAGACCGGCGGCGCGCCTGCCGTGGTGCGGACGGGCCACGGCAGGCGGCGGCGCGCTCCGCGCGGATTCAGGGGGACTCTCAGCCAACACGAAGGTTAGGTTAGCCTACCCTCTGCCTTGAAAAATCCCCCGAACGGCGTAGCCGCCCGCGGCTCACCACCCCAGCGCGGCCAGCGCCTTCTCCACGTCGTGGCCGTAGGACCCGTCGCCGGCCGCCGACCAGGCCGCCGCGCACAACGCCCGCAGCCCGTCGACCGGATCCGCCTCCCCCTCCCCGGTCCGGGTCAGCTCCAGGTGCGTGCCCGCGTGCGCCGCGCTCCAGCCGCCGCACCTCCGGGCCCCCTGCCCCTGCGCCACCTCCGGCTGCCCGGTCAGCAGCCCGCGCAGGTCCCGGTCCACGTACGTCGGCCGGTGCCGGGGCTCGGCCCGCAGCAGCTGCTCCGCGTCCGTGACCCCGGTCATCACCAGCAGCGAGTCCACGTCCCCGTTGAACGCGCCCTCGATGTCGGTGTCCAGCCGGTCCCCGACCACCAGCGGCCGCTCGGCACCGGTCCGCAGCACCGTCTCCCGGTGCATCGGCGGCAGCGGCTTCCCCGCCACCTGCGGATCCGCACCCGTGGCGATCCGCACGACCTCCACGGCCGCCCCGTTGCCCGGCGCGATCCCGCGCGCCCCGGGGATCGTCAGGTCCGTGTTCGACGCGTACCAGGGCACCCCGCGGTTGATCGCGTACGCGGCCTCCGCGAAGCGCCCCCACGCCAGGTCGGGTCCGCCGTAGCCCTGGACCACGGCCGCGAGCCCCTCCTCGTCGGCGGACTCCACCGGGACCAGCCCGCGCTCGCGCAGCGCGACCCGCAGCCCCTCCCCGCCGACGACCAGCACCTTGGACCCCGGCTCCACCTGCTCCGCGATCAGCCGGGCCACCGCCTGCGCCGAGGTGATCACCTCGCCCGCCTCGGTCGGGATCCCCAGCTCGCCCAGGTGCTCCGCGACCGCCTCCGGCGTCCGCAGCGCGTTGTTGGTGACGTACGCCAGGTGCATGCCGCCGGCCCGGGCCGCGGCGAGGGACTCCACCGCGTGCGCGATCGCGTGGCCGCCCGCGTACACCACCCCGTCCAGGTCCAGCAGGGCCGTGTCGTACGCCTGGTGCAGACTCCGCTCACTGCCCGCGGGACTGGTCCTGCTCTGCCGGGTCATCTGGCCGCTCCTCAATAACCGTTCTCAAAACGCTCGGGACCGCGGTGACGCTCCACCGCGCACGATCGATCTTGTCCGAGTTTGCACTACCCCGTCACTCCCCCGGCCATCCCGTATCGCGAGACGGGTCTTACCATGCACCAATGACCACACCTGGCAACGCGGAGCACGGGCTGCGCCTGATCCCCTTCCACGGACTGCGCTACGACCCGGAGCGCGTCCGCAGCCTGGCGGCGGTGACCTCACCGCCGTACGACGTGGTCGTACGCCCCGACGGAGTCGACCACCTCGAGTCCGCCGACCCGCACAACATCGTCCGGCTCATCCTGCCGCAGGCCGGCACCCCGGCCGCACGCAACGAGCAGGCCGCCCGCACCCTGGACGACTGGCTCGCCCAGGGCGTCCTCAGCACGGACCCGCGGCCCGCGCTCTACGTCTACGAGCAGCGCAAGTCGGGCGTCCTCCAGCGCGGCGTCATCGGCGCCCTGGCCCTGTCCACCGCCGAGGCCGGCATCGTCCTGCCCCACGAGGACGTGATGCCGGACGTGGTCACCGACCGGGCGGGCCTGATGCGCGCGACTTCGGCCAATCTCGAACCCCTGCTCCTCACCTACCGGGGCGACGGCCCGGGCGCGGGGGCGGACGCGGTCGTCGAGGCCACCGCCGCCCGCGAGCCGCTGCTGTCGACGGTCACCGAGGACGGGTTCCGCCACAGCCTGTGGGCCGTCACCGACCCCGCAGAGCTGGCCGTGGTCACCGCGGACCTGGCCCACCGCCAGGCGCTGATCGCCGACGGCCACCACCGCTGGGCGACGTACCTGCGCCTCCAGGAGGAGCACGGCTCGCCGACCCCGTGGGACTTCGGCCTGGTCCTCCTCGTGGACACCGCCCGCTATCCGCTCCAGGTGCGCGCCATCCACCGGATGCTGCGCCGGCTGCCCCTCGCCGAGGCGCTGGCGGCGGTCGAGGGCTCCTTCCGGGTCCGCCCGGTCGACGGCCCGCTCCCGCTGGCCCTGGAGGCCCTCGCGGACGCCTCGGAGCGCGGCAACGCCTTCCTCCTCACCGGCGACGGCACCTTCCACCTGGTCACCGACCCGGATCCGGCCCTGATCGAGCGCACCGTCCGCCGCGACCGCCCGGAGGCCTGGCGCCGGCTGGACGCGACGGTGCTCCACGCGTCCCTGCTGGACGCCCTGTGGCAGATCCCGGACGCCCCGGACCACATCGCGTACATCCACGACGCGGCCGCCACGGTGGCCATGGCCGAACGCCACGGCGGCACGGCCGTGCTGCTGCACCCGGTCCGCGAGGAGGTCGTCCGGGACCTGGCCCGCCAGGGTGTCACGATGCCCCGCAAGTCGACGTCCTTCGGCCCCAAGCCGGCCACGGGCCTGGTCCTGCGCAGCCTGGACTGACCGGCCCCGCACACGCGGAAGGGCGGCACCCCGAGGGGGTGCCGCCCTTCTACGTCAGGCCGTGTCAGGCCTTGTCGCGCGCCTCGCGCTCGTCGTCCTCGACGACCACGATCTCGTCGGTGAGGTCCACGTCCGCGTCGGCGTCCGCCTCGGAGGTGTCGACGGGCTCGTACTCCTCGTCGTCCTCGTCGTAGTACTCGGTCTGGTCGGCGGCACGCTCGGCGGCGGCCACCTCGGCCGCGTCCTCGTCCTCGTCGTCCTCGTCACCGAGGTCCTCGAGCTCCGTCTCGTCCTCGATCGCGGCGGCGTCCACGAACTCCACCCCGTCGATCTCGGCCAGGCGGTCGGAGGCGTCCGTCGCCCCGTCCTTGTCGGCCTCGAGGGTCTTCGCGAACCACTCGCGGGCCTCGTCCTCGCGGCCGGCGGCCAGCAGGGCGTCGGCGTAGGCGTACCGCAGGCGCGCGGTCCACGGCTGCACGGCGTTGGAGGCCAGCTCGGGGCTCTGCAGGGTCACGATGGCGGCGTCGAGCTCGCCCATGTCCCGGCGGGCTCCGGCGGCGACGAGACGCATCTCGACCTGGCCGGCCTTGTCCAGCTTCTGCACCTCGGGCTCGCCGGCCATGGCCAGCGCCCGCTCGGGACGGCCGAGGCCGCGCTCGCAGTCGGCCATGACGGGCCACAGCTCGACGGAACCGGTCATCCGCTTGGCGGCGCGGAACTCGGCGAGCGCCTCGCTGTACTTCTGCGTGGCGTACGCGGCGAAGCCGGCGGCCTCGCGGACGGCGGCGACGCGGGAGGCCAGGCGCAGGGCGATGCGGGAGTACGCGTACGCCTGCTCGGGGTCTTCGTCGATCAGCCGGGCGACCATGACGAGGTTGCGCGAGACCTCCTCGGCCAGGCCCTTGGGCAGGCTCAGGAGCTCCTGGCGCACATCGGCGTCGATCTCGTTGCCGGTGACGTCCTCGTCGATCGGAAGCCGCTTGACCGGGTCCCGGTCGCGGTCGGCGCGGAACTCGCGGCCGCCGCGGTCGTCACGGCCACCGCGGAAACCACCGCGGTCGTCGCGGCCGCCGCGGTAGCCACCGCGGTCACCGCCGCGGTCGTCGCGACGCGGGTAGGACGGGCGGTCGCCCCGGTCGCCGCGGTCGTCACGACGGAAGGAGGGACGGTCGCCGCCACGGTCGTCGCGACGCCCGTAGGACGGACGGTCGCCGCCGCGGTCGTCGCGGCCGCCGCGGAAACCACCGCGGTCGTCGTCGCGACGCGGGTAGGACGGACGGCCGCCCCGGTCGTCGTCGCGACGCGGGGAGAACGGACGGTCGCCACCGCGGTCGTCGCGACGGGGGTACGACGGGCGGTCGCCACCGCGGTCGTCACGACCGCCGCGGAAGCCACCACGCTCGTCGTCACGGCGGGGGTAGGAGGGACGCTCGCCCCGGTCGTCGCGACGCGGGTACGACGGGCGGTCGCCACCGCGGTCGTCACGACCGCCGCGGAAGCCACCACGCTCGTCATCGCGACGCGGGTAGGAGGGACGCTCGCCCCGGTCGTCGCGACGCGGGTACGACGGGCGGTCGCCACCGCGGTCGTCACGACCGCCGCGGAAGCCACCACGCTCGTCGTCACGGCGCGGGTAGGAGGGACGCTCGCCCCGGTCGTCGCGACGGGGGTACGACGGGCGGTCGCCACCGCGGTCGTCACGACCGCCGCGGAAGCCACCACGCTCGTCGTCACGGCGCGGGTAGGAGGGACGCTCACCCCGGTCGTCGCGACGGGGGTACGACGGGCGGTCGCCACCGCGGTCGTCACGACCGCCGCGGAAGCCACCACGCTCATCGTCGCGACGCGGCGAGAACGGACGGTCCCCGCCACGGTCGTCACGGCGGAAGGCCGGGCGGTCGCCGCCGCGGAAGCCGCCGCGCTCGTCGTCACGGCGCGGGTAGGCGGGACGGCCGCCGCGGTCGTCGTCGCGACGGCCGTACGAGGGACGGTCGCCGCCACGGTCGTCGCGACCGCCGCGGTAGCCACCGCGGTCGTCGTCGCGACGCGGGTACGACGGGCGGTCGCCACCGCGGTCGTCGCGGCCGCGGAAGCCACCGCCGGCCGGGCGTCCGCCACGGTCGTCGCGGCGGAAGCCGCCACCGGCGGGGCGACCACCGCGGTCGTCGCGGCGGAAGCCGCCACGGTCACCGCCACGGTCGTCACGGCCCCCGCGGTAGCCGCCCCTGTCACCGCCGTCGTTGCGACGAGGCTCGCGCTCCGGACGATCGTCGGGAGAGTTGGACATGGGTGTGACTCCTGTCTTCGGGGTACCGCTAGTCATTCTCGCGCAACCAGCCCATGGCCGCGCTTCGGCGTAAAGAGGTGCAAAACAAAAAGGACCCTTGGTCCTCAGCGTGAACGCTGAGGACCAAGGGTCCTTTGAAAGATTGTTCGGCGGCGTCCTACTCTCCCACAGGGTCCCCCCTGCAGTACCATCGGCGCTGAAAGGCTTAGCTTCCGGGTTCGGAATGTAACCGGGC
>NZ_JBFBDP010000025.1:0-27946 GCF_040701585.1 Streptomyces sp. NPDC093801
CGACACCTCGAAGCGTGGAGAACGGCCGCCTCCGCCGTCCCGGGAAGAACCGCAGATCAGCAGGTTGAGTGACGTGCGAGGTTAAACGCCAAGCTCAGCCCGCGTTCTGCCCGTTCTGCTGCTGCGCCTGGGCGAGGATCCTGCCGAGCTCCTCGTCGAGGGTCTCCTCGAAGTCGCCGAGGCTGCGCTCCTGACCGAGCGGAACGAGCCGGTCGGTCCGGTCGAGGAACGCGACGAGCGGGGCCGCGCCGGCACGGAACAGGGCCCGGTCGCCGCCGACCTGGAGGCGGATGTGGACGTCGGAGAGCGCTCCCGGTTCGGTGGGAGCGATGTGCACGTCACCGTCGCCGCAGGGCCTGTTGATGCCGTCGAGGAGGAGCTCCCGGCCGAACGCCCAGGTCACCGGGGCGTCTCCGGGAAGGTGGAAGGTCAGGCGTACGGCGTAGGGGTCACGGGCGTCGTACCGGAGTTCCACCGGGATCCGGAACGCGAGCTCCTCGGAAACGAGGAAGCTCATCATGACCTCTGCCTGTACCGACTCGCGCATTGCCTACCCCGCTGTAGTGGAAGTGGCCAGGAATGAACCCCCAGGGCCCTCTTGACAAGGGTGGTGGAAGCGCCAGCAGATCACAAGGAGTGAGTTTTCAGATACTGATAGAGAACGAGAGGGTGCTCAACAGCGCGCCTACTTCACTCCGTAGCCGATCGACTACACACAGCAAGTGGGATTCCTGGTGCACGGGGAGAGAAATGGCCATGGTCGCGGCGGCGTCGCCGGCCGTGATCGGGATGGCCGCACACACGGTGCCCAGGGCGTACTCCTGATGCTCGGTCACCGGCTGCATCCGCCCCAATGAACCGATCCGCTCCTCCAGGGTGCGCATGTCCCGCACGGTGTACGGCGTGATGCCCTCGACCGGATGACGGTCGTAGTAGTCCCTGCGCGCCTTCTCGTCCAACTGGCCCAGCAGGCACTGCCCGATGGCGTGCGCGTGCGCGGTGGCGCGGAAATCGGCCCATTCCTCGCAGGCGGGGTTGGCCGGGGTGTCCGAGACACCCATGACCTCGATCTCACCCTCGCGGTAGACCGCGAAGTAGACGGGGGCCCCGACGGCGTCGCGGAAGTGCGCGAGCGAGTCGAGGATCATGCTGCGACGTTTCTGCTGAAGCCCTCCGTCTGCGAGCCGGCCGGCCGCGTCGCCGAGGACGAACACCCCGCCCTCCCGGCGCAGATAGCCCTCGTGCGTCAGGGTGCGCAGCAGGTGGTACGCGGTGGGGAGCGGGAGCCCGGCCTCGCGCGCCAGCTGTTTCGCCGGGGCTCCCCCGCAATGGGAGCTTGCCGCTTCCAGCAGCCGGAGCGCCCTCTGCACCGAGCCGATCAGCGTCGGCACAGCGGCATTGCGATCCGGAGACACAGCTCACCCCCAGGCGTGGCGGCGGGCCCGGGGGGCCCGCCGGCGCCCAGGGAACGGCACGGATTGCCAGCCTATCCACCGATTGCCACAGGATGAGGGGTTTGCCGGGTCATGTTCGCCCGCCTGGCGCAATGCCCGCACCCCTCGGGCACGGCGGCCTACCAGCCGTCGGAGGAGCTCTTCGCCCCGCTGCCCGTGAACTTCTTGACGACGAAGACCAGGCCGCCGACCAGGGCCGCGAACAGCAGCACCTTGAAGGCGAAGCCGATCAGCGTGCCGATGATCGAGGTGATGATCCCGCCGAAGACGAAGAGCGCCAGCAGGGGAACGGCGACCCACTTGACCCACCACGGCGTGCCCGCGAACATCGCTCGGATCCCGTCCATGTCCCTACCTCTTCCTCGTCCTCGCCGGTGTCCCTGGCGTCGTCTTCCTTGGTCTCGAGCTTAGGAGCCGCGAGCACGGGCCGGGGGCCAGCGAGCCCCCGGAACCCCCTGACCCGCCCCCTAGGGGGATCAGGGGGACGACCCTCAGTCCGGCGGGCCTCAGGCCTCCGGCGGCGAGAAGACGACCATCACCTTCAGCGGCTCGGTGATGTGGTGGAACTTGTGCGGCACCCCCGCCGGGACGTAGACCACGCTGCCGTTCGCCACCGTCGTCGTCTCCTCCCCGACCGTGATCGAGGCGCGGCCGCTCACCACGAAGTACACCTCGTCCTGGCGGTGCGGCTGTTGCGGGTCGCTCTGCCCCGCGTCCAGCGAGTAGAGCCCGACCGACATGTTCCGCTCACGCAGGAACTGCAGGTAGGCGCCGTCGTTGGCGGCTCGTTCGGCTTCGAGCTCGTCAAGCCGGAAGGCCTTCATGTTCGCTGTGCCCCTTGCCCTTGCCCAGTGCTTCCCGGATCCGCACATCTGCCGATGTCCGGCCCGCATGTTCTCTGCCACGATCAGACACATGACGAATTTCGTAGTCAAGACACTCGCCAACGCGGGGGCCCTGGCCGTCGCGGTCTGGCTGCTCTCCGGCATCACGCTCGACGACGGCAGCTCCCTGGGCCGCCGGACGGTGACCCTGATCCTGGTCGCGCTCGTCTTCGGCCTGGTCAACCTGATCGTCAAGCCCGTGGTGAAGCTGCTCTCGATCCCGCTCTTCATCCTCACCCTGGGCCTGTTCACCTTCGTCGTGAACGCCCTGATGCTGTTGCTGACCTCCTGGCTGGCCGACAAGCTCGACCTCAGCTTCCACGTCGACGGCTTCTGGACCGCGCTCCTCGGCGGTCTCATCATCTCCGTCGTCTCCTGGGCCCTGAACCTGGCCCTGCCCGACAACGACTGAGCGGGCCCGCCCATGTACCGCGTGTGCTTCGTATGCACCGGCAACATATGCCGGTCCCCCATGGCCGAGTCCGTCTTCCGCTCGCACGTGGCCGCGGCCGGACTCGACGGCCTGGTAGAGGTGGACAGCGCCGGCACCGGAGGCTGGCACGAGGGGGACGGCGCCGACCCCCGCACCGTGGCCGTGCTGGAGGCCGCCGGGTACGGACAGGACCACCGCGCCCGGCGGTTCCGGACCTCCTGGTTCGACCGCCTCGACCTCGTCATCGCACTCGACTCCGGCCACCTGTACGACCTCCGCGCCCTCGCCCCCACCCCGGAGGCGGCCGCCAAGGTCCGGCTCCTGCGCTCGTACGACCCCGCGGCGACGGACGCCCACGGCTCCGGCGGCCTGGACGTACCCGACCCGTACTACGGCCCCTTCGACGGGTTCGAGGAGTGCCTCGCCCTGGTCGAGGCCGCGAGCCCCGGACTGCTGGACGCCGTGCGCGCCGCCATGAAGGAGCACACCGCATGACCGAACATCCCGCGGCCGGGCACTCCACCGGCGGGACGGCCCCGCCGGTCGCGTACGGCGACGGGACCCGGGCCGTACGCGCCGGGCTGCCCGAGCCCGTCAAGAACGAACCGCCGCTGCCCGGCCCCGTCTTCGCCGCCCACTTCCACCTCCCCGGCGAAGTGGCGGGCCCGTACACCTACGGCCGCGACACCAACCCCACCTGGACGCTGCTGGAACGGGCGATCGGCGAACTGGAGGCGCCCGGCCGCCGGGACGTGGACACGATCGTCTTCGCCTCCGGCATGGCCGCGGTCTCCGCCGTCCTCCTCTCGCAGGCCCGCGCCGGGGACACCGTCGTCCTGCCCGACGACGGCTACCAGGCGCTGCCCCTGGTCAGGGAGCAGCTGGAGGCGTACGGGGTGCGGGTACGGACCGCGCCGACCGGCGGGGACGCCCAGCTCTCGGCCCTCGACGGGGCCCGGCTGCTGTGGATCGAGACCCCCTCCAACCCGGGGCTCGACGTGTGCGACGTACGCCGGCTCACCGCGGCCGCGCACGCGGCGGGCGCCCTGGTGGCCGTCGACAACACCCTCGCCACCCCGCTCGGCCAGCGGCCGCTGCAGCTGGGCGCGGACTTCTCCGTGGCCAGCGGCACCAAGGGACTCACCGGCCACGGCGACCTGCTGCTCGGCTACGTCGTCTGCCGCGACCCGGAGCTCGCCGCCGGCGTCCGGCGCTGGCGCAAGATCGTCGGCGCCGTCCCCGGACCCATGGAGGCCTGGCTCGCCCACCGTTCCCTGGCCACCATCCAGCTGCGGGCCGAACGGCAGTGGGCCAACGCGCTGGCGGTCGCCGAGGCGCTGGCCGACCGCACCGAGGTGGGCGCACTGCGCTACCCGGGGCTGCCCTCGGACCCCTCCCACAAGACGGCGGCCCTGCAGATGAGCGGCTTCGGGTCGGTGGTCTCCTTCACCCTGCCCGACCAGGCGCACGCGGAACGCTTCATGTCCGCCCTGCACCTGGTCGAGGACGCGACGAGCTTCGGCGGGGTGCGCTCCACCGCGGAGCGTCGCGGACGGTGGGGCGGTGACGCCGTGCCGGAGGGGTTCATCCGCTTCTCCGCCGGCGCCGAGGACCCCCGGGACCTGGTCGCGGACGTGCTCAGGGCCCTGGACGAGGCGGCTTCCGGGGCCTGAGCCCGTGGGAAGGCGGTCCGAGCCTCCCCCCTGGTGGCTCGGACCGCATCGGGTTCCCTGCCCACAAGAACCACGTCGACAAGGCTAGTTGACTCAGCGTCAGAGTCCAATCACGGTAACGACAGGAACCTATCGGCATATTTATAGTTGAAGGCCCCCACTGAGAGGGGCCGCCATGGACCTGGCCCTGCTGCGTACGTTCGTCGCCGTGCACCGGGCCGGCTCGTTCACCCGGGCCGCGACGCTCCTCGGGCTGTCCCAGCCCGCGGTCACCTCCCAGATCCGCACCCTGGAGCGCCAGCTCGGCCGTCCCCTGTTCCACCGCCGGGCCCGCGGTGTCACCCCCACCGCCGTCGGTGACGAGCTGGCCCACAAGGCGGCCCCGCACCTGGACGCCCTGCTGCGGATCGCCGAGACCGAGCGGCAGGCCGCCGGGGCCCTGCGCACCCTGCACCTGGCCGGGCCGCCCGAGTTCCTGAGCCTGCGGGTGCTGCCCGCACTCGCGCCTCTCGTCGGCCACGGCCAGACCCTGCGCACGGTCTTCGCGGCCGACACGGAGGAGAACCTCGCCGGGCTCGCCGCCGGACAGCACGACCTGGTCGTCACGACCGCGCGGCCGCGGGGCGGCCCCTTCACCGCGGGCCCCCTCTGCGACGAGGAACAGGTGCTGGTCGCCGCGCCGTACTGGGCCGCCCTCGCCGGCCCCGGCGAGCTGCTCGCCAAGGGCCCCGAGGCCCTCGACGGGATCCCGGTCGTGGAGGTCCACGAGAGCCTGCCCCTGGTCACCCGCTACTGGGCCGCCGTGTTCGACGCCGTGCCCGGCTCCGCGTCCGACACGGCCGCCACCGTCGTGGCACCCGACCTGCGGGCCGTGCTGGAGTGCGTCCGGGCCGGCGCCGGGCTCGCCGTCCTGCCCCGCTACCTGTGCCAGGACGCCCTCGACCGCGGCCAGGTCGTCGCCCTGCTGGAGCCCGACCTGCCCCCGCTGCGCACCTGGTTCCTCGTCGTACGGACCGGCAGCCTGGCGCTCGCCCACCTGGCCCGTGCCCACGACCGCCTGCTGCACGCCGCCGCGCACTGGTGAGCGGCTCGGGTTTCGGACGATGGCGCGTTTCAGATGCGCGGACGTGGGCCACTCTTCTCCCATGACCGAACGCCCCGTGGTCAAACGCACCGCCCGCGCGATCCTGCTCGACGGTGACGACCTGATCCTCATCAAGCGCACCAAGCCCGGTGTCGACCCGTACTGGCTCACCCCGGGCGGCGGTGTGGAACCCTCCGACGCCACCGTCGTGGACGCCCTCCACAGAGAACTCGACGAGGAACTCGGCGCCAAGATCACCGATGTGGTGCCCTGTTTCGTCGACACCGTCGAACACATCGCCTCGGGGGGAGTGACCGGGGTGAAGGTGCAGCACTTCTTCGTCTGCCACCTCGCGTCCATGGACCCCGAACGCCGACACGGCCCCGAAGTCGACGACCCCCAGGGCGAGTACGAGATCGTCCGTGTGCCCTTCAGCCGCGTCGGCATCGCCGCGGTCCACCTCGTCCCGCTGTCGCTGCGGCACTACCTCGACGGCAACATCGAGGGGGTGCGCGCCATGCACGCCCCCGACCTGGGCTGAGTACGCCGGGGAGCGGGCGGGCCCGTGCCGGTCCTCAGCCGGCCACGCCCGCCAGCTCCTCCAGCGCGTCGTAGCGGATGCGTTCCCCGGGGATCCCGATCCGCTTGAGCGCGTCCACTCCGCTGCGGATCATCGCGGGCGGCCCGGAGATGAAGGCGTCGTACGAGCTCCAGGGGCCGTGCTCGCCGACCGCGTGCGGCAGCTGGCCCGCCATCCCCTCCCCGATCACCGGGCGCACCGACAGCCACGGATGGGAGCGCTGGAGCCCCAGCAGGGTGTCTTTGTCGTAGAGGTCGCCGTCGCTGCGCGCTCCGAAGAAGACCTCCACCGGACGGCGTTCGCCGTGCTCGGCCACGTCCTCGATCAGCGCCTTGATGGGGGCGATGCCGGTCCCCCCGCCCAGGCACAGCATTCCGTTGTCGGTGCTGTGGTCCACCACCATCGACCCGGCCGGCGGGCCCAGTCGCAGGACGTCGCCCGGGCGGGCGCGCCGCACCAGGGCGTTGGAGACCCAGCCGGCCGGCACGGCCTTGACGTGGAAGGAGAGCAGTCCGTCGGCGCGCGGTGCCGAGGCGAAGGAGTAGTGCCGCCAGACCCGCGGCCACCACGGGGTCTCCAGGCTCGTGTACTGGCCCGCCAGGAACGGGTACGGCTGGTCGGGGCGGACGGTCAGTACGGCGATGTCCGAGGTGCGCAGGTCGTGGGAGACCACTTCGGCGTGCCACCACGCCGGCGCCCGCGCCTCGTCCTCCGCCGCGGCGTCGATCATGGTCTGTGAGATCGCGGTGTACGCGCGCACCCAGGCGGCCTCGGCCTCCGGGCCCCAGGTGAGCTCCGCGTACCGGGCCAGCGCCCCGAGCAGCGCCTCCCCGACCGCCGGATAGTGCGCGGCCATGGTGCCGTACTTGCGGTGCCCGGTGCCGAGCCGGCGCAGGTAGGGAGTGAGCACGGCCGGGTCGTCGATGTGCTCCGCGGCGGTCAGCAGCGCCTTCAGCAGCCGGTCGCGCTGGGTGTCCATGGCGGCGGGGAACATCTCCCGCACCTCCGGGTGCCCCGTGAAGACCAGGGCGTAGAAGTACGAGGTGACCCTGTCGGCGACGGGTGCGATCTCCGCGAGGGTCCGGCGGATGAGGACGGCGTCCGGGGAGGGTTCGGTCAGACCGCCCCCGGACGGTATCCAGCCCGCGGGTCTCGCCGATCTGGTGGGCGGAAGGTCCATGCGGTGCCTCGCTTCGAGCATCTCGGTCGGGTCTCACACGCCACGGCCTCGAATCCGTGGTTCCGGGCTTCACAGCGTGCCAGCCGACCGGGGGCCCTGCGGGGGAATGGGGAAAACCGGCGCCCCGAACCCACGATCCCCTTAAGATGCTTCGACTCCCGGGCGCGTCTACCCCAGGAGCTGGTATGCCTCCCGCAGGTCACGGCCCTCGTAGACATGGGTGGCCCGCTCCGCCAGGTACGGCCGCGCGTTCACCGCCACCGACCGAGGAAGCGCCTCGAAGAGGAACGCGTCGGTCATCGAGTCCCCGTACGCGACACAGTCGGCCCGGGTCACCCCGAACCGCTCGCACAGCCCGTCCGCGACCCTCAGCTTGCCCTCGGGCGTGAGGATCCCCGCCCTGTCGACGGGGCGGGTGAAGGGGACCTCGGGGAAGACCGAGCCGTGCGCGGCATGTGCGCCCCACTCGAGCAGCAGCTCGACGAAGAACGAAGGGGACAGGGAGATCACCGCGCAGTAGTCCCCGCGCTCCCGGACCTCCTGCCAGACGTCCCGGATACCGGCCAGCCACGGGGCCCCGTCGAAGGCCGCCCGGACGTGCGCGGGCGTCAGGTCGGCCCACAGTTCGCGCGCCGCCTGCGAGAAGTCCTGCGGGCCGATCTCCCGGGCACCGAAGGCCCGCTCCAGCTTCGCGATCTCGGTCTCCAGACCGAGCTGCCGGGAGATCTCGACCGGGGCGGCCGAGCCGAACATCAGGGTCCCGTCGAGGTCGAACAAGTGCAGCAGCGTCATAGCCGTCGAGGCTAGCCCCTGCGTGCGACGGCACACACCCTGATTGAAAGGGCCTTCGCCGCCGTGACCGGAGAGGAGGAACGCCGGCTGTTTCACGTGAAACATGGCGACGTTTCACGTGAAACATCGACCGCCCGGATCCTGGAATTCCCTGGACGCCCCCGACCCGATGATCCACTCTGGGCCGGTGACACCACCACTGCTCACCGATCTGCCGATCCGCGCACTGACCCCGGACGACCTCCGTCACTGCGCCGACCTGTCCCAGGACCGCGGCTGGCCGCGCGAGGACCACAAGTGGGGGCTGCTCCTCACCGCCGGAACCGGGTACGGCGTCGACGCGCCGGACGGGCAGGGCCTCGCCGCCGCCTGTGTCGTCACCTCCTACGGGGACACCCGCGACAAGCCGGACCTCGCCGCCATCGGGATGGTCCTCGTCGCCGACCGCTTCGCCCGCCAGGGCCTGGGCCGCCGGCTCATGCAATACGTCTGCGACGAGGTGCTCGCCGGCGTACCGCTCACCCTGCACGCCACCCCGTACGGCCGCCCGCTCTACGAGGAGCTCGGCTTCGACACCACGGGCCGGGCGGAGATGCTCCGCGGCGCCTTCGTCGCCGGTCCCCGGCGGGCCGCTTCCGGCACCGCGGTCCGGCCGGCCACCGCCGAGGACCTCCCGGCGATCGTCCGACTGGACACGGAGGTGTTCGGCACCGACCGGACCCACATGATCACCCGCCTGCCGGCCTTCACCGACCGGCTGCTCGTCGCCGAGGACGCCTCCGGCGCACTCATCGGCTACGCCGCGCTCTGGCCCAACATGGAGACCCATGTCGTCGGCCCGCTGATCGCCCGGGACACCGCCACCGCACAGGCACTGGTGACGGCCCTGGCCGCGAGCACCGAGCGCCCGCTGCGCACCGATGTCGACGTGCGGCACGAGGAGCTCGTCTCCTGGCTCAAGGAGCGCGGTCTGCAGTCCCTGGCCTTCAACGCCGTCATGACCCGGGGCCCCGGCCTGCCCGGCGACTGGACCCGACGCTGGGCCCCGCTCACGGTCGCCGCCGGCTGAAGAGAGGACGTCCGACCATGACCGAAACCCCCGACCTGGTCATCCGGCCCGCCACCGAGGCCGATCTGCCCGCCATCGTGGCCATGCTCGCCGACGACCCCCTGGGCGCCACCCGCGAGTCCCCGGAGGACCTGGCCCCGTACGTCGCGGCCCTCGGGCGGCTGACCGAGGACCCCCATCAGCACGTCGTGGTCGCCGTCCGCGGCGAACGCGTCGTGGGCACCCTCCAGCTGACGATCGTGCCCGGCCTGTCCCGCAGGGGCTCCACGCGCTCGATCATCGAAGGGGTCCGGATCCACGCCTCCGAGCGCGGCAGCGGCCTGGGCACCCGCTTCATCGAATGGGCCGTCGACCGGTCCCGCGAGGAGGGCTGCCAGCTGGTGCAGCTCACCTCGGACGTGTCCCGCACCGACGCCCACCGCTTCTACGAGCGGCTCGGCTTCACCCCCTCCCACGTGGGGTTCAAACTCCAGCTCTGAGCGGGCTCCCGGCGGGCCGGGCCGCTGTCGGCGGCCCGGCCTACGATCGGGAAGATGAGCACCGGGCTGCCCCTCGTCACCACCGCCGACCGCCGCCACCGGCTCGGCCGCCGCCACCGCCTGGCTCCCTCGGCCCGCGCTGCCGGCACCAGCGGGGCCGCGGACGCGGTCGTCGCCCTGCACGCCACGGACGCGGCGACCGTCTACCTCTCCGCCCGCGCCCGCCTGGCCGAGGGCCATGGCCCCACGGCGGTCGAACGCGCCCTGTACGAGGACGTGAGCGTCGTCCGCATGCTCAGCATGCGCAACACGCTCTTCGCCGTGTCCGCCGAACTCGCGCCCCACGTGGACGCCTCCACCGCCCGCGCGATCGCGGTGAAGGAGCGCCGGACCTTCCTCAAGCACCTCGCGGAGGACGGCCAGGGGCTCGACGCGGACTGGCTGGCACGGGCCGAGGCCGCCGCGCTCGACACCCTCGACGCCCTCGGACCCTCGACCGGGGCCCAGCTGTCCGCGGCGGTGCCCGCCCTACGACAGAAGATCACCATCGGCCGGGGCAAGAAGTACGAGGCCGAGACGGGCGTGGCCACCCGCGTCATCCGCCTGCTGGCCGCGGACGGCCGGATCCGCCGGGACCGGCCGCGCGGCTCGTGGACCTCCAGCCAGTTCCGGTGGGCGCACACGCAGCCGTGGCCCGCCGTACCCGCCGCCGAGGCCCGCGCCGAGATCGCCCGCCGTTGGCTCCGCGCCTACGGTCCCGCCACCGAGGCCGACCTCAAGTGGTGGACCGGCTGGACCCTGACCGACGTGCGCAAGGCCCTGGCCGCCGTGGGCCCCGAACAGGTCCGCCTGGACGACGGCGGCACGGCGCTCGTCTGCCCCGGGGACACCGCGCCCGAACCGGCCCCCGAACCCTGGGCCGCACTGCTGCCGGCGCTCGACCCCAGCGGTATGGGCTGGGCCGACCGGAGCTTCCACCTCGACCCCGCCCACCGGGCCGCCCTCTTCGACTACGCGGGCAACATCGGCCCGACCGTCTGGTGGAACGGCGAGATCGTCGGTGGCTGGGCCCAGCGCCCGGACGGGGAGATCGTCTGGCGGCTGCTGGGCAGCCCCGGTCGCGAGGCCGAGGGGGCGATCGGGGCCGAGGCCGCACGGCTGGCCGCCTGGGTGGGCGACGCCCGGGTCACCCCCCGCTTCCGCACCCCGCTGGAACGCGAACTGGTCTCCTGACCGGGCCCCCGTCGTCCGACCGGGGCGGGGAGCCTCAGCCGATGCCGCGCCAGCCCTGCGGGTCCACCCCGCCGGGCACCGGCGCCTGGGGGTCGTAGGGCTCGCGCGTGAAGACGAACGACGCCAGATCGAGGTGGCTGACGGAGCCGTCCTCCCGCCGCACGGCCCGCAGGGTCTCGCCCGCGTAGTAGCCCGTCAGCCCCGTCCACGTCCCGTCGGACTCGGCACGGAACCGGGCCGACCTGCCCAGCACGCCCACCGGGCCCAGTTCCAGCGATCCGTCCGCCTTCAGCCGCAGCGCATGGGGCGCGGTACCCCAGTACCAGACGCCGCAGAGCTCCAGCGGAACCCGGTCGGCCTCCGCGAACGGCCGCCACGGCTCGGGGAACCGGGGCTCCGCGTCCGCCACGATGCCGATCAGGTCGGCGGCCACCGTCGAGGCCGCCAGACCTGACGTGCAGTTCGACAGGACCACGGCCGCCACGTCGTCGGCCTCGCTCAGCCAGAGTCCGGCGACGAAACCGGGGAGCGAACCGCTGTGCCCGACGAGCCGCCGCCCGCGCTGCTCCGTCAGCTGGAGCCCCAATCCGTACCCGAGATCGGCGAACCCGGGTTCCGGGGGCGCCACCGACCTGCGCATCTCCCGTACGCTCTCGGCACTCAGCACCCGCTCGTCGCCCCGCGCCAGCAGGACGGCGAACCGCGCCAGATCGCGGGTCGTGGACCACAGCTGACCGGCGGAGGCCATCAGCCCCAGGTCCTCGGCCGGCTCGGGCACCATCACGTCCGCCCAGGGGTGCACCGCCCAGCCCCCCGCGTGCGGGGCCTGCGGCTGCGCACTCGTCCGGTGCAGCCCCAACGGCTCCAGCACCTCGGTCCGCAGCACCTCCTCCCACGGCTTCCCGCGCAGCGCCTCGACGAGCGAACCCAGCAGGGTGTAACCGGGGTTGGAGTAGTGGTGCCTGGTTCCCGGCACGTGCTTGAACGGCTCGTCGCCCAGCACGTCGGCGAGCCCGGGCCGCTGCGCACCCGGAGTGCGCTCCCACCACTCGCCGGGCGTCTCCGCCGCCAGTCCCGCGCTGTGGGCCAGCAGTTGACCGATGGTCACCTCGTCGGCGCCGGTCCCGGGAAGGTGCCGGCCCAGCGGGTCCGAGAGCGCCAGCAGCCCCTCGTCCCGCAGCCGCAGCACGAGGACCGCCGTGAACGTCTTGGTGATCGACCCGACCCGGTACTGCACGTCCCCGTCGGGACCGTGGCCCTCGACGGAGGTCCGCGCGCCCTCCCAGACCACCTCTCCGCCGCGTACGACGGCCGCCACCACGGACGGGGCCCTGCCCTCGCTCTGCGCGACGGCGATCCGGTGGCTCAGCGCACGCCGGGTGGAGGGCAGGAGTTCCAGGTCTTCAGAGAGCTCATCCATGATCGGATGCTACGTGTTGGCCATGTCCACGAACCGCGAATAGTGGCCCTGGAAGGCCACGGTGATGGTGGCCGTCGGACCGTTTCGGTGCTTGGCGACGATCAGGTCCGCCTCGCCCGCGCGGGGGGACTCCTTCTCGTACGCGTCCTCGCGGTGCAGCAGGATCACCATGTCGGCGTCCTGCTCGATGGAACCGGACTCACGCAGGTCGGAGACCATGGGCTTCTTGTCGGTGCGCTGCTCGGGACCACGGTTCAGCTGGGAGAGCGCGATCACCGGCACCTCGAGCTCCTTGGCCAGCAGCTTGAGGTTTCGGGACATGTCCGAGACCTCCTGCTGGCGGCTCTCGGGACGGCGCGAGCCGCCCGACTGCATCAGCTGGAGGTAGTCGATGACCACGAGCGAGAGGTCGTTGCGCTGCTTGAGCCGGCGGCACTTGGCCCGGATCTCCATCATCGACAGGTTGGGGGAGTCGTCGATGTACAGCGGGGCGGCCGAGACGTCGGGCATGCGGCGGGCGAGCCGGGTCCAGTCGTCGTCGGTCATGGTTCCGGAGCGCATGTGGTGCAGCGCGACCCGGGCCTCCGCCGAGAGCAGGCGCATCGCGATCTCGTTGCGGCCCATTTCGAGGGAGAAGATGACGCTCGGCAGGTTGCTCTTGATGGAGCAGGCGCGGGCGAAGTCCAGGGCGAGCGTCGACTTGCCCATGGCGGGTCGGGCGGCGATGACGATCATCTGGCCCGGGTGCAGGCCGTTGGTCAGGGAGTCCAGGTCGGTGAACCCGGTCGGGACGCCCGACATCTGGCCGGAGCGCGATCCGATGGCCTCGATCTCGTCGAGCGCGCCCTCCATGATGTCGCCGAGGGGCAGGTAGTCCTCGGAGGTCCGCTGTTCGGTGACGGCGTAGATCTCGGCCTGGGCGCTGTTGACGATCTCGTCGACGTCGCCGTCCGCCGCGTACCCCATCTGCGTGATCTTCGTACCGGCGGCGACGAGGCGGCGCAGGACGGCCCTCTCGTGGACGATCTCCGCGTAGTACTCGGCGTTCGCCGCGGTCGGGACGGACTGCACGAGGGTGTGCAGGTAGGAGGCGCCGCCGACCTTGCTGATCTCGCCGCGCCGGGTGAGCTCCGCGCCGACGGTGATGGGGTCGGCCGGCTCGCCCTTCGCGTACAGGTCGAGGATGGCCTGGTAGATCGTCTCGTGCGAGGGGCGGTAGAAGTCGTGGCCCTTGAGGACCTCGACCACGTCGGCGATCGCGTCCTTGGACAGCAGCATGCCGCCGAGCACGGACTGCTCGGCGTCGAGGTCCTGGGGAGGGACGCGCTCGAAGCCGCCGCCACCGCCGTCCCAGGAACCGCCCTCGCGGCCCCGGTCGCGCTCCTCGTCCCCGCCGCGGCCGCGGCCCTCGCCGCTCCGGCGCGAACGGGCGGGCAGACGGTCACTGGGACCGCTGTCGGCCCAGGGGTCGTCCATGGGCTCGGGCATGCTCACCGGGCCGCCTCCTCCCGTCCGCAACGCGGACCTCGCCGTGTCACTCTTTCTACGACACGGCTCTGACATTTGGGACACCCGGATCGGCTCTCGGCGCGTCGGGCAACGCCCAACGGTAGGGCCGCGAGCGACGTCAGCCAATCTTGTTATCCACAGGCTGTGTGGATGACATGTGGACGACGGACCCAATGCTGTGGGTAAGTCCCCCGAAGCTGTGCACAGACCGGGGGACGACGCTGTGGACAAAATCACCCGACACACCTCCACACCATCGCTGACCTGCATTTTCCTTCTCCACCGCCGACTGCGGAGAAAATTCTTGGCCACTGTCCCAAGATCGCCTCGGATGGTGTGCCGAGAACGCCCAAGTCAGCGCCCGAGTAAGAGTCTCTAGGCGATTGCATCTATTACCTGTGGAAGATTAGATTGAGCACATGACACAGGCCCCCCTGGCTGAGAAGGCCGCCCCGAGGCGGCACGACCGCGAGATACTCGCCCTCGCCCTCCCCGCCTTCGGCGCCCTCGTCGCCGAGCCGCTCTTCGTGATGGCCGACAGCGCCATCGTGGGCCACCTCGGCACCCCCCAGCTGGCCGGCCTCGGCGTCGCCGCCGCCCTGCTCACGACCGCCGTGAGCGTCTTCGTCTTCCTCGCCTACGCGACCACCGCGGCCGTGGCCCGCCGGGTGGGGGCCGGCGACCTCCGTGCAGCCATCCGGCAGGGCATGGACGGCATCTGGCTCGCCCTGCTGCTCGGTGCGGCGGTCGTCTTCCTCGTCCTGGCCACGGCGCCGTCGCTGATCTCCCTCTTCGGCGCCTCGGACACCGTCGCCCCGTACGCGGTCACGTACCTGCGCATCTCCGCGCTCGGCATCCCGGCCATGCTCATGGTGCTCGCGGCCACCGGGGTCATCCGCGGCCTCCAGGACACCCGGACGCCGCTCTACGTGGCCATCGGGGGCTTCGCCCTCAACGGCGCCCTGAACGTGGCCCTGGTCTACGGCGCCGGGCTCGGCATCGCGGGGTCCGCCTGGGGCACGGTCATCGCCCAGTGCGCCATGGCCGCCGCCTACCTCTGGGTGGTGATCCGGGGCGCCCGCCGGCACGGTGCCTCGCTGCGGCCCGACCGGGCCGGCATACGCGCCAGCGCCCAGGCGGGCGTACCGCTGCTGGTGCGCACGCTGTCCCTGCGCGCCATCCTGATGATCGCGACCGCGGTGGCGGCCCGGCTCGGGGACGCCGACATCGCCGCCCACCAGATCGCGCTCTCCCTGTGGAGCCTGCTCGCCTTCGCCCTCGACGCGATCGCCATCGCGGGGCAGGCCATCATCGGCCGCTACCTGGGCGCCGGCGACACCGAGGGCGCCCGGGACGTCTGCCGCCGCATGGTGCGGTGGGGCATCGGCTCGGGCCTCGTCCTGGGCCTGCTGGTCGTCCTGGCCCGCCCCCTGCTCATCCCGCTGTTCACCACCGACCCGGTGGTCGAGGAGGCCCTGCTCCCGGCGCTCCTGGTCGTGGCCCTGGCCCAGCCGGTCTGCGGGGTCGTGTTCGTCCTCGACGGGGTGCTGATGGGCGCCGGTGACGGCCCCTACCTCGCCCGGGCCATGCTGCTGACCCTCGCGGTGTTCGCCCCGGCCGCGCTGCTCGTCCCCGCCCTCGGCGGCGGCCTGACGGCGCTCTGGTGGGCCATGACGCTGATGATGCTGGTCCGGATGGCCACCCTCCAGTGGCGGGCCCGCTCGGGACGGTGGCTGGTGGCGGGCGCCACACGGTAACCCG
Organism: Streptomyces sp. NPDC093801; assembly: GCF_040701585.1. Lineage (NCBI taxonomy): Bacteria > Bacillati > Actinomycetota > Actinomycetes > Kitasatosporales > Streptomycetaceae > Streptomyces > Streptomyces sp. NPDC093801. The sequence goes on from NZ_JBFBDP010000025.1 coordinate 15,552, forward strand.
GGCCGAGCCTGGGCGGGGCGGGGCATGCCGTGCCGTGCCGTGCCGTGCCGTGCCGTGCCGGAGCACTCCCGCTCGTGTTTCACGTGAAACATGCCCGGAAACGACGAAGGGCCGCACCCCTGAGGGTGCGGCCCTTCATGCGCTGCCCTTAGGCGGCGACGACCTCGATGCCCACGTTCGCGGCGACCTCGGCGTGCAGACGCACGGAGACCTGGTACGAACCGAGGGTCTTGATCGGGGAGCCCAGCTCCACGCGGCGCTTGTCGACCTTCGGGCCACCGGAAGCCTCGATCGCCGTGGCGATGTCGGCCGGGGTGACGGAACCGAAGAGGCGACCGGCGTCACCCGCGCGGGTGGCCAGACGGACCTTCACGCCCTCGAGCTGGGCCTTGACCTCGTTGGCCTGCTCGATGGTCGCGATCTCGTGGATCTTGCGGGCGCGGCGGATCTGCGCCACGTCCTTCTCGCCACCCTTGGTCCAGCGGATCGCGAAACCACGCGGGACCAGGTAGTTGCGAGCGTAACCGTCCTTGACGTCGACGACATCGCCGGCGGCACCGAGGCCAGAGACCTCGTGGGTCAGGATGATCTTCATTATTCGGTCACCCTTTCCTTAGCGCGCGGTGGACGTGTAGGGCAGCAGCGCCATCTCACGGCTGTTCTTCACGGCCGTGGCGACGTCACGCTGGTGCTGCGTGCAGTTGCCGGTAACGCGGCGGGCACGGATCTTGCCGCGGTCGGAAATGAACTTCCGCAGCATGTTCGTGTCCTTGTAGTCCACGTACGCGGTCTTGTCCTTGCAGAACGCGCAGACCTTCTTCTTAGGCTTGCGCACAGGCGGCTTCGCCATGGTGTCTCTCCTGTGTGATCAAGAAGTGGGGTTACGAGCTGCCCTAGAAGGGCGGCTCGTCCGAGTAGCCACCGCCGGAGCCGCCGGAGCTTCCGCCCCAGCCGCCCCCGCCCTGCTGCTGGCCGCCGGCCGGCGCGCTGGACGCCCACGGGTCGTCGGAGGAAGCTCCGCCGCCCTGGGGACCGCCGCTGGGGGCTCCCCAGCCGCCGCCGCCCTGCTGCTGACCGCCGCCGCCGTACCCACCCTGGCCACCGCGACCGGTGGTCTTGGCGACCTTGGCCGTGGCGTTCTTCAGGCTGGGGCCGACTTCCTCGACGTCCAGCTCGTAGACCGTGCGCTTGACACCCTCACGGTCCTCGTACGACCGCTGCCTCAGCCGGCCCTGCACGATGACGCGCATGCCCCGCTGGAGGGACTCGGCGACGTTCTCGGCCGCCTGCCGCCACACCGAGCAGGTCAGGAACAGGCTCTCGCCGTCCTTCCACTCGTTGGTCTGGCGGTCGAAGGTGCGGGGAGTGGACGCGACACGGAACTTCGCGACCGCCGCACCCGAGGGGGTGAAGCGCAGCTCGGGGTCGTCGACGAGATTGCCGACGACCGTGATGACGGTCTCGCCTGCCATGGATGAACCTCTCGGCGGGGATTGCTGCTGGGCTGCTGTGCTACTCGATCCCGATTACCGCTGAACCGGAGTTCAGTGGGTCTCGGGGCGAAGGACCTTGGTCCGGAGAACCGACTCGTTCAGGTTCATCTGGCGGTCGAGCTCCTTGACGACTGCAGGCTCGGCCTGCAGGTCGATGACCGAGTAGATGCCCTCGGGCTTCTTCTTGATCTCGTAAGCGAGACGACGACGGCCCCAGGTGTCGACCTTCTCGACCTTTCCGTTGCCCTCACGGACGACGGAGAGGAAGTTCTCGATCAGCGGGGAGACAGCGCGCTCCTCGAGATCGGGGTCGAGGATGACCATCACTTCGTAGTGACGCATGTGGAACCCACCTCCTTTGGACTCAGCGGCCACGGTCGATCCGTGGCAGGAGGGTCGTGATGCGTGCCGCACGGTGCCTGAGAGCAGACACCGCGCAGACCGTACAGACTACCTGCTCGACTCCTTCCGGTTGAAATCCGGCAGGAGGGGGCCACAATCTGTAGGCAACGGGTGTGCTCGGTGCTATGCCCCCGGCCCAGGCCGGCGGTGGCACCGCCACACCACTCCGCTCCAGCCAGGAGGTGCCTTCCGATGGCACAGGCAATGGATCGTCCGCCCATCTCCCTGCTCGCGACCGACGGCAAGCCCCACCCGCTCCAGGACACCCTGGTGGCCGTCACCCTGGTCCTCGGCGCCGTGGCGTTCGTCACTGCGTTCTTCCACAATCTGCACCTGCTCAGCTCCTGGACGGGGCTGATCGGGATCGTGACCGGCGCCTACGGGCAGTTCATCTCCGAGACGACACGCGAGCGCTTCGCACTGATCATCGGCCTTGGTGCGTCTGGCATCGGCTTCTTCCTCGGTATGGCGCACGGCGGCCTCTTCGGCGGCCTGATGGGCTGACCGGGGGATCTCCTCGACAGGGCGCCGGCCGGACCACGGCCCGGACTACGGCCCGTCCCCCAGATGGGTGGCGCCCCCGTCGCAGTAGGCTTCGCGCCATAGCCAGCGAAGCCGCCGGAGGAGACACCCCGCATGAGCCTGTCCCTGAGCACCATCAGCCGAGAGCAGCATCTGGCGTACCTCCAGAGCCTGCCCTCGGCTAGCCACTGCCAGGTCCCGGCATGGGCCGACGTCAAGAACGAGTGGCGCTCGGAGAACCTCGGATGGTTCGACAAGTCCGGCCAACTCGTCGGTGCGGCGCTCGTCCTGTACCGCCAGCTGCCCAAGGTGAAGCGGTACCTCGCCTACCTCCCCGAGGGCCCGGTCATCAACTGGTACGCCCCCAACCTGGAGGAATGGCTCCAGCCGATGCTGGCGCACCTCAAGCAGCAGGGCGCCTTCACCGTGAAGATGGGCCCGCCGGTCGTCATCCGCCGCTGGAACTCCGCCGCCATCAAGGCCGGTATCCAGGACCCCGAGGTCAAGCGCCTGCGCGACGTGGAGGCCTCGTACATCGAGCCCCGCGCCTTCGAGGTGTCCGACAAGCTGCGCCGCATGGGCTGGCAGCAGGGCGAGGACGGCGGCGCCGGCTTCGGTGACGTCCAGCCCCGCTACGTCTTCCAGGTGCCGCTGGCCAACCGCTCTCTGGACGACGTCCTCAAGGGCTTCAACCAGCTGTGGCGCCGCAACATCAAGAAGGCCGAGAAGGCCGGCGTCGAGGTCGTCCAGGGCGGCTACGAGGACCTGCCCACCTGGCAGTACCTCTACGAGATCACGGCCGAGCGCGACAAGTTCCGCCCGCGCCCGCTCAGCTACTTCCAGCGCCAGTGGACGGCCCTCAACTCCGAGGACCCCAACCGCATGCGGCTGTACATCGCCAAGCACGAGGGCGAACCGCTCGCGGCCGCCACGATGCTGACGGTCGGCCAGCACGTCTGGTACTCCTACGGCGCCTCCGCCAACCACAAGCGCGAGGTCCGCCCCTCGAACGCCATGCAGTGGCGCATGCTGCGCGACTCGTACGCGCTCGGTGCCAGCGTCTACGACCTGCGCGGCATCAGTGACACCCTGGACGAGAACGACCACCTGTTCGGCCTGATCCAGTTCAAGGTCGGTACGGGCGGCGAGGCGGTCGAGTACGTCGGCGAGTGGGACTTCCCGCTCAACAAGGTGCTCCACAAGGCGCTCGACATGTATATGTCGCGTCGCTGACCCCGCCCCTTCCCCACACACCGCACAGCTGCACCACGCAGCTTTCCCAGAGAGGCTCCGGACGGGCATGGCGCTCACGCTCTACGTCGACACCGCGCGCTGGCGTGCGCACCAGAAGACGATCACCGACCAGTTCCCCGGTCTGATCCCCGTCTGCAAGGGCAACGGCTACGGCTTCGGCCACGAGCGGCTGTGCGAGGAGGCGACCCGGATGGGCGCCGACATCCTGGCCGTCGGGACGACGTACGAGGCCGCGAGCATCAAGGACTGGTTCGGCGGCGACCTGCTCGTCCTCACCCCCTTCCGGCGGGGTGAAGAGCCGGTGCCGCTGCCGGACCGGGTGATCCGTTCGGTGTCCTCCGTGGACGGGGTCCGCGGCCTGGTCGGCGCCCGCGTGGTCATCGAGTGCATGAGCTCGATGCGCCGCCACGGCATCTCCGAGCAGGACCTGGGCCTGCTCCAGTCGGCGATCGAGGACGTCCGGCTGGAGGGCTTCGCCCTGCACCTGCCGCTGGACCGCCCCGACGGCTCGGACGCCGTCGAGGAGGTCATCGGCTGGATGGACCGGCTGCGCGCGGCCGGCCTGCCGCTGCACACCATGTTCGTCAGCCACCTGCGCGCCGAGGAGCTCGCCCGGCTCCAGCAGCAGTTCCCGCAGACCCGCTTCCGCGCCCGCATCGGCACCCGGCTGTGGCTGGGCGACCACGACGCCACCCAGTACCGGGGCGCGGTCCTGGACGTCACGCGCGTGGTCAAGGGGGACCGTTTCGGCTACCGCCAGCAGAAGGCCGCCTCCGACGGCTGGCTGGTCGTGGTCGCCGGCGGCACCTCGCACGGCGTGGGCCTGGAGGCCCCCAAGGCCCTGCACGGCGTCATGCCCCGCGCCAAGGGCGTCGCCCGGGCGGGCCTGGCCACCGTCAACCGCAACCTCTCGCCCTTCGTCTGGGCGGGCAAGCAGCGCTGGTTCGCCGAGCCCCCGCACATGCAGGTGTCGATCCTGTTCGTGCCCTCGGACGCGACCGAGCCGAAGGTGGGCGACGAGCTGGTGGCCCACCTGCGCCACACCACGACGCAGTTCGACCGGGTGCTCGACGCCTGATCCGGACCCCGCGGGCCCGCCCCGCGGGGTGTCAGTGCCCCTGGTCGGGGTCCACGCCCCAGGCGACCCGCTGTCCTTCCGAAGGCGCCGCGTACCGCGGCGCCTTCGCCCTTTCCCCGAGCACGAAGACGTCCTCGGCCCCGTCCAGGACGCCGCCGGACGGGTCGTCCGAGCCGTCGCGCCGTACGACGTCGCGCTCGGGCAGCAGGACGTCCCGCACGACGACCGCGCACAGGTAGAGCGTGGCCGCCAGGTGGACGGCGATGGCCAGCTGGTAGCCCTCCAGCGGCAGCCCCTGGTGCTTGTCGCCGCTGGTCGTGTAGGCGAGGTAGAACCAGATCCCCAGGAAGTAGGCGATCTCGCCGGCCTGCCAGATCAGGAAGTCGCGCCAGCGCGGCCGGGCCAGCGCGGCGAGCGGGACGAGCCAGAGGACGTACTGCGGCGAGTAGACCTTGTTGGCCAGGATGAAGGCGGCGACGACCAGGAACGCCAGCTGGGCGAAGCGGGGCCGCCTGGGGGCCGTCAGGGCGAGCAGGCCGATGCCCAGGCACAGCAGCAGGGTCAGCCCGGTCGCGTACGTGTTGGCCCCCTCCAGCGGGTTGCCGGTGCGCTGGGAGATCAGCAGCCAGACGGAGCCGAAGTCGATCGGGCGTTCCTGGCTGAACTCGTAGAACCGCTTCCAGCCGTCCCAGGCGTAGAGCATGACCGGCAGGTTGACCACGAGCCACGAGACGACCGCTCCCGCGGCGGCGGCGCCGAAGGCCCGCCACTTCCCGGCTCGCCAGCACAGGACGAACAGCACGCCGAGCAGCAGCACGGGGTAGAGCTTGGCCGCGGTCGCCAGGCCGATGAGGACGCCGCTCAGCAGCGGGCGGCCGCGCGACCACATCAGCATCGCGGCGGCGGCGAGGGCGACGGCGGGCAGGTCCCAGTTGATGGTCGCGTTGAGCGCGAAGGCGGGGGCCAGGGCGAGCAGCAGGGCGTCCCAGGGGCGGCGCCGGTGCGTCCGGGCGACACAGACGGCGATGACCGCGGCGCAGGCCATCAGCATGCCCGCGTTGACCATCCAGTACATCTGCTCGCGGTGCTGGATGGCCCCGGACGAGGGGGTCAGCCAGGAGGCCACCTGCATGAAGGCCCCGGTGAGCACCGGGTACTCCAGGTACTGCATGCCCCCGTACTTCGGGTCGACCGCCAGGTCCGGGAACCGGTCGCGGTAGGGCACGAGGCCGTCGGCGAAGCCGCGGGCGGAGTACAGGTGCGGGATGTCGGAGTAGCAGGCGTGGGTGTACTGCGAGCCCGCTCCCCGGAACCAGGCCCAGTCGTAGCAGGGCAGCTTCTGCACCATGCCGAGCGCGAACATGCCGAGGGCCACGAGGACCACGACGCGGACGGGGGTCAGCCAGTGGCCGCCCAGCCGGGCGTACCGGCCGGCCGGCCCGCCGATGAGCTCGCTGCCGGCGGCGGCCACCTCGTCCTGCTGCGTGGGCAGGACGGGCGACTGGTCCTCGTGCACCTTGGTCATGGGCTCATCCTGCCGTACCGGCCCGGACACGGGGGGAGGGCCGCCGCACGGTGTGCGACGGCCCTCGGTGGTGCGGGCGGGGCGGGATCAGCCCTGGGTGCCCATGATGCTGCCCCAGTTGGTCGTACCGCCCTGGCGTCCCGGCCGGCCCGTGGCGGGCGGGGTGGGCTGGTCGGTGGTCCCGCCGTTCGTGTCGCCGCCCGCTCCGGTGCTCGTACCGGCCGCGGTCTGCGGGTCGCACAGGTTCCATGGCCTGGGCTTGCAGGGCTTGCCCCCCTGGGACGGGGAGGGCGACACGGACGTGGACGGAGAGGTCGACGGCGAGGCCGACGGCGATCCGGACGGCGACAGGGACGCCGAGGGGGTCGGCGACGGGGCTCCGGCGGCGTCCGCGACGACGCCCAGGTCCTGGGCCTCGGGGAAGTCCTTGACCGGGGCGCCCTTGAGGGCCTCGCGCATGTACTCGGTCCAGATCACCGCGGGGATGTCACCACCGTGGATGGAGTCGACACCGCCCACGTGGTTCATGGACATGAGCTTCTTGTCCTTGGAGTTCGGGTCGTTGCGGAAGAGGGTGACCGAGGTGGACAGCTCCGGGGTGTAGCCGACGAACCAGGCCGACTTGTTCTGGTCGGTGGTGCCGGTCTTGCCCGCGGCGGGCCGGCCCAGCTTCTTGGCCTTGGTGCCGGTGCCGTTCTCCACGACGTTGCGCAGGACCTTGGTGATGTTGTCCGCGACGGAGTTGTCCATGGCCCGGGACTCCTTGGGGGCCTGGAACCCCGGCACGTCCTTGCCGTCCTTCTTGACCTGGAGCACGGAGAAGGGCTCGTGGTGCGTCCCGGACGCGGCGAAGGTGGCGTAGGAGTCGGCCATGCGGATGGCGCTGGGCGTCGAGGTGCCGAGGGCGAACGAGGCGTTGTTGTTCTCGTCCATCGACTCCTCCAGGATGCCGGTGGACTTGGCGACCTGGCGGACCTTGCTGTGGCCGACGTCGAAGACGAGCTGGGCGAACGGGACGTTGATGGACTTCTCCATCGCCTCGTTCAGCGTCACGTAGCCGTACGGGTACTCGCTCTCGTTCTTCTGCTTGAACGGCTGGCCGTCGGGGCCGAGCAGCGGCTTGCCCGAGCGGTCGTTGATCACCGTGAGGTCGTTGGCGTTGTACTTGCTCATCGCCGAGATGCCCGAGCCCTTGGAGTTCTGCGTGCCGTACTCCATGGCCGCGGCCAGTACGTACGGCTTCCAGGTCGAGCCCACGGGGACGCCGGAGGTGTTGGCGTTGTTGGCGAAGTACTTGTGGTCCCAGCCGGGCCCGCCGTAGAGGGCGACGATCGCGCCGGTCTTCACGTCGACGGAGGCGGCCCCGAACTGCACGAAGGTGTCGTACTCGGGCCGCTTCTTCTCGTCGAGGAAGTCGTTACGGGTGTCCTCGACCGCCTTGGACAGGGCGTCCACCCTGGGCTTCTGGAAGGTGGTCCGGATGGTGTAGCCGCCGAGGGCCATCTTCTCGGCGCTGATGTCGGCCGTCTTCATCACGTACGACTTGGCCACCTCGACGAGGTAGCCGGTCTGGCCGGACATGCCGCTCGCCTGGGCGAGGTCGACCCGGACGGGGAAGTCCTTGTACTTGTCCCGCTCGGACTGCTCCATGCGGTGCACGGCGACCTCGCGGTCGAGCACCCACGCCCAGCGGGCCCGGGCACGCTTCTCGTTGGCCTCGGGGGTGGCCGCGGAGCCGATGCCGCCGTCCGGGTTGTAGAGGTTGGGGCCCTTGAGCAGGGAGGCGAGGAAGGCGCTCTCGGACGGGTTGAGGTCCTTGGCGTCCTTGCCGAAGTAGGCACGGGCGGCGGCCTGGATGCCGTAGGCGTCACGGCCGAAGTAGGCCGTGTTCAGGTAGCCCGCGAGGACCTTGTCCTTCTCCTCGGTGGCACCCAGCTTGATCGCGATGAAGAGCTCGGTGACCTTGCGCTTGAGCGTCTGCTCGGAGTCGAGGTAGGTGTTCTTGACGTACTGCTGGGTGATGGTGGAGCCACCCTGGGTCGAACCGCCCGTGGCCATGTTCACCACGGCGCGGGCGATACCCATCGGGTCGACGCCCTTGTCCGTTTCGAAGGACTCGTTCTCCGCCGCGATCACGGCATTCCGCATGGAGACCGGAATCTGGTCTATCGGGATGATCTGCCGGTTCGTGGACCCTCCGGTGGCGACCATCTGGGTGCCGTCGGCCCACTGGAAGACGTTGTTCTGCGCCTTGGCGGCCTTGTTCGCGTCCGGGGTGCCGACCATGGCGATGCCGACGCCGGCCCCGGCGATGATGACGGCGAAGAAGCCGACGATGCTGCCGGTCACCAGCTTCCAGGAGGGCACGAACCGCTTCCACCCGGCCTTTCCGGCACGGGGGTAGTCGATGAGCCGCTTGCGGCCGTCTCCCCCCTTCCCACCTGGGTGTCCTCGGCCCGGGGCGGGGCGCTGGGCACCCCGGCGTGCGTCGGTGCGGCTGCTGTGGGCACTCTGGTCCGCGTAGGGTCCGCCCGGCGGTGCGGCGGGGAGGTCCCGTCCGGGACCGGGGCCCCGACCGGGGCGCGGCTGGGCAGCCCGGCGGGACGCGGCGCGGCCGCCGCCCTGGGGCTGCGGCGGTTTGCGGCGGTGCTCGCTCATCGAACGACTACTCCTCGGGCAGGCGAGTGGCCTGGAAGCGGCAGGTGATTCCGGTTCCCCCCGGTGGTCCTTCCGCACAGCCTACGCACGGCCAAAACCCAATCAGTGCCGAAGTTCACCCCAAATCAGGCAACTTGCATCGTATGAATTGGTGATGTGACGCCGGTCACCATGTCTTGGCTTGTCGCCGGGAGCGCCCCGATCTATGGTCTGGATGTATCGAGCCGATACATCCGCTCGACATAAACTCCGAGGCAGAGGGGGGCAGGCGGATGAGCAGACGCTCCGGCATCCTCGAGTTCGCCGTGCTCGGCCTGCTTCGCGAATCCCCCATGCACGGCTACGAGCTCCGCAAGCGGCTCAACACCTCGCTGGGGGTATTCAGGGCGTTCAGCTACGGGACTCTCTACCCCTGCCTGAAGACGCTGGTCGCCAACGGCTGGTTGATCGAAGAACCGGGGAACGCCCCGGAAGACGCTCTCGCCGCTTCACTCTCAGGGCGCCGCGCCAAGATCGTCTACCGGTTGACGGCAGCAGGTAAGGAGCACTTCGAAGAGCTCCTCTCCCACACCGGCCCCGACACCTGGGAGGACGAGTCCTTCGCCGCCCGCTTCGCCTTCTTCGGCCAGACCGAACGGGAAGTGCGGATGCGCGTGCTGGAGGGCCGTCGCAGCCGGCTGGAGGAGCGCCTGGAGAAGATGCGCGCCTCGCTCGCCCGTACACGGGAGCGCCTGGACGACTACACGCTCGAGCTGCAGCGGCACGGAATGGAATCCGTCGAGCGTGAAGTGCGCTGGCTGAACGAGCTCATCGAGAGCGAGAGGGCGGGACGGGACCAGAGACGACCCGGTCCGCCCGACGAAACAGCAAAGTGAGACCTGCATCTCGCAGGCCTCGTTCCGAGAACAAACAGGGAGCAACCGGAATGGGTTCGGTTCGCGTAGCCATCGTCGGCGTGGGCAACTGCGCCGCCTCGCTGGTGCAGGGCGTCGAGTACTACAAGGACGCCGACCCGGCCACCAAGGTCCCGGGTCTGATGCACGTCCAGTTCGGCGACTACCACGTCCGTGACGTCGAGTTCGTCGCTGCCTTCGACGTCGACGCGAAGAAGGTCGGCCTGGACCTCTCCGACGCCATCGGCGCCAGCGAGAACAACACCATCAAGATCTGCGACGTCCCGAACAAGGGCGTCACGGTCCAGCGCGGCCACACCCACGACGGTCTTGGCAAGTACTACCGCCTGACGATCGAGGAGTCCTCCGAGGCCCCGGTCGACGTCGTCCAGGTCCTCAAGGACCGCGAGGTCGACGTCCTGGTCTGCTACCTCCCGGTCGGTTCCGAGGAAGCGGCGAAGTTCTACGCCCAGTGCGCCATCGACGCCAAGGTCGCCTTCGTCAACGCCCTCCCGGTCTTCATCGCCGGCACCAAGGAGTGGGCCGACAAGTTCACCGAGGCCGGTGTCCCGATCGTCGGCGACGACATCAAGTCCCAGGTCGGCGCGACCATCACGCACCGCGTGATGGCCAAGCTGTTCGAAGACCGCGGCGTCCGCCTCGAGCGCACCATGCAGCTCAACGTCGGCGGCAACATGGACTTCAAGAACATGCTCGAGCGCGACCGCCTCGAGTCGAAGAAGATCTCGAAGACGCAGGCCGTCACCTCGCAGATCCCCGACCGCGAGCTCGGCGAGAAGAACGTCCACATCGGCCCGTCCGACTACGTCGCGTGGCTCGACGACCGCAAGTGGGCCTACGTCCGCCTCGAGGGCCGCGCCTTCGGCGACGTCCCGCTGAACCTCGAGTACAAGCTCGAGGTGTGGGACTCCCCGAACTCCGCCGGTGTCATCATCGACGCCCTGCGCGCTGCGAAGATCGCCAAGGACCGCGGCATCGGCGGCCCGATCCTGTCGGCCTCCAGCTACTTCATGAAGTCCCCGCCGGTCCAGTACTTCGACGACGAGGCCCTGGCCAACGTCGAGAAGTTCATCAAGGGCGAGGTCGAGCGCTAGTCGCGCCGCCGGTCGGGTCCAGGGTCCCCCGGGACACCTGCTCTTCGACGGTTCTTCCACCGAGGGTCTCCGGACTATGTGTCCGGAGACCCTCGGTGTGTGTGACCCTTGCCCTCATGCCCGTCGTACGTGATCTGTGCGTACTCCTGCGCCGGAGGGACTTCCGCAACCTGCTCGCCGTACGGCTGCTGTCCCAGGCCGCCGACGGGACGTACCAGGTCGCACTGGCCACCTATGTGGTCTTCTCCCCGGAGAAGCAGACCTCACCCGCGGCCATCGCCTCCGCGATGGCCGTCCTCCTGTTGCCCTACTCCGTCATCGGTCCCTTCGCCGGAGTGCTGCTCGACCGGTGGCGCCGCCGCCAGGTCTTCCTCTACGGCAACCTGCTGCGGGCCCTGCTCGCCTGCGTCACCGCCGTTCTGATCGTCGCGCACGTCCCCGACTGGCTCTTCTACGGCTCGGCCCTGTCCGTCACGGCCGTCAACCGCTTCGTCCTCGCCGGGCTCGCGGCCTCCCTGCCCCATGTCGTGGACTCCGACCAACTGGTCACCGCGAACGCCCTGTCGCCCACGGCCGGAACGCTCGCGGCCGTGGCCGGCGGAGGACTGGCCTTCCTCGTCCGGCTGCTCGGCTCGGGGTCCAACGCCCTCGTCGTCCTGGTCGGAGCCGGCCTGTACCTGTGTGCGGGCCTGGTGGCGCTACGGCTGGCCGTCGGCCTCCTGGGGCCGGACCACCCTCCCGGCCGCACGCGCCCGTCGATCGCCGAAGGGGTCGCCCTCACCGTCCGCGGCATGGCCGAGGGCTTGCGGCACCTGGCCCAGCGACGAGAGGCAGCCCGGGCCCTCACCGCCATGACGCTGATGCGCTTCGCGTACGGGGCCCTGACCGTGATGCTCCTGATGCTCTGCCGCTACGCGTGGTCGGAGAACGAATCGGACGGCCTGGCCCTGCTGGGGATCGCCGTCGGGGTCTCCGGGGCGGGCTTCTTCGCGGCCGCCGTGGTCACCCCCTGGATGGTGGGCCGGCTGGGGCCGCTGGGCTGGATCACCGTCTGCGCGGCCGGCGCGGCCGTCCTCGTGCCGGCCCTCGGCCTCTTCTTCGCCCCGGGGCCCATGCTCGTCGCGGCCTTCGCCCTCGGTATCGCCACCCAGGGGGCCAAGATCTCCACGGACACCGTGGTGCAGTCCCGGGTGGACGACGACTACCGGGGCCGGGTCTTCTCCGTCTACGACGTGCTGTTCAACGTTGCCTTCGTCGGGGCGGCCGCGGTCTCCTCGCTGATGCTCCCCGCCGACGGCAGGTCCGCGGCCCTGCTCCTGGCCACGGCCCTGATCTACGCCGCCACGGCGGCGTTCCTCCGCCGCAAGCGATGACGGGGTCGATGTTTCACGTGAAACGTCGACCGGGAGCACCCCGGCCGAGCGGGCCGAGGGCACCGGGCCGGCCGAGCCCGCC